>JAEWJO010000491.1 GCA_023386455.1 Pseudomonadota bacterium
GCGCGGCGCGCAGCGGTGGCGGAAATTCGCGGCCGAGCACCGAGGGGGACGGCGCTGGAATCACGTGCGGTCCGTCGACCAGCGCGCCATCGTCGGTGAGCCGCGCGACCCGCGCCCACAGCGCATCGCCGAACCACACCTCGGCGGCGCCGTCGACGAGCCGCGCGGGCGAGCCGTCGCGGTCGTACGTGACCCCATCGATCGTCGTGCGCTCGAGACCGTCGCGGACCTCGCTGACACCGCGACCGTGCGGGACGCGGCGATGGGGCGCGGGCGCGAAATCGATCGGCAGCTCGTCGCGAGCGACGCGCATCGCGCGCCCGAGGACATCGGCGGTGAACGTCGCTTCGTCGGCGGTCGTCCGAAATGATCGCAGCAGCGTGCGGTACAGCGCCGGCGTCGGGTATGGCCCCGCATATCGCAGCGCGGGCACGCCCGCGGCGAGCGCACGCTCGGCAATCAGGTTCATGAGCGCACCACCGCAGCCCGGCGGCAAGCGGCCCGGCTCGGCGATCGTCGGAATCTGCGTCGGGCGCTCCCAGTCGAGCGGCGACATCGCGGTGAGCGAGCGCCCGTCGAGCTCGACGATCTGCGCTTCACCCAGGAGCGGATGCGGAACCACGTCCCGGTGCACGACGAGGCCGCCGATCGCGATGGGCTCCATGACGGGCACTTTACACGGCGGCGCCCTTTCGGCTCGCCGAGGGGTTTGGCACAGTTGCCCCTCCCATGAAGTTAGGGATCGTCAAGGAGACCCGGCCCGGCGAACGCCGTGTTGCCGCGTCTCCACCCGTCGTCGCGAAGTGGGTCAAGGGTGGCTGGCAGGTGGCCGTCGAGCGCGGAGCAGGCCTGCAAGCCGACTATCCCGATTCTCAGTACGAGGCCGCCGGTGCCACCGTCGTCGACGAGACGACGGCCTGGACCGCCGACATCGTGCTGAAGGTCCGGCCTCCGGACCTGCCCGAGGTCGACAAGCTCCGGGACGGCGGCACGCTGATCTCGCTGCTCTACCCGGCGCAGAACGCCGAGCTCCTCGCGAGGCTCGCGGCGAAGAAGCTGACCGTGCTCGGCATGGATCAGGTCCCTCGCATCAGCCGCGCGCAGAAGATGGACGCGCTGTCGTCGATGCAGAACATCGCCGGCTACCGCGCCGTCATCGAGGCGGCGAACCTGTTCGGCTCGTTCTTCACCGGCCAGTTCACCGCCGCCGGCAAGGTCCCACCGGGCAAGGTCCTCATCATCGGTGCCGGTGTCGCCGGCCTCGCCGCGCTCGGTGCCGCAAAGGGCCTCGGCGCGATCGTCCGCGCGTTCGACGTGCGCGCCGCCGCCGAGGAGCAGGTGAAGTCGCTCGGCGGCGAGTTCCTCACCGTCTCGCTCAAGGAGTCGGGCGAGGGCCAGGGCGGCTACGCGAAGGAGATGTCCAAGGCGTTCATCGACGCCGAGTACGCGCTGTTCCGCGAGCAGGCCAAGGAAGTCGACGTCGTCATCACGACGGCGCTCATCCCCGGCAAGCCGGCGCCCAAGCTCTGGCTGAAGGACATGGTCGAGCTCATGAAGCCGGGCTCGGTCGTCGTCGATCTCGCGGCCGAGCAGGGCGGCAACTGCGAGTACACGAAGCCCGGCGAGGTCGCCGTCGTGAACGGCGTCTCGATCATCGGCTATACCGATCTGCCGAGCCGCATGGCGCACGTCGCCAGCGAGTTCTACGGCATGAACCTGTGGCACCTGCTCGACGAGATGGGCGGGCACGCGAAGTACAGGATCGATCACGACAACGACGCGGTTCGCCCGGCGCTCGTCCTCGAGAGCGGGGAGACGCGCTGGCCGCCACCGGCGCCGAAGAAGGTCGACGCGCCCGCGCCCGCCGCCCCCAAGCCGGACGCCGCGAAGCCCGCGCCGGCGCCCGCGCCACCGAAGCCCGAGGTCGCGAAGCCGTCGAAGGGACACGGTCACGGTCCCGCGCCGAGCGCGCCGTCGCACACGTCCGGCGTGATCATGACGATCGTCGGCCTGATCGCCGCCGCCGCCTGGGTCGCACTCCGGTTCTCGAATCCCGACGCGCTCGGCTCTGCCGAGTCGACCGAGCTGATCCAGCGCTTCACGGTGTTCGTGATGGCGGTGTTCATCGGCTTCCAGGTCGTCTGGAACGTGACACCCGCCCTGCACACCCCGCTCATGAGCGTCACGAACGCGATCAGCGGCATCATCGTCGTCGGTGGCCTGCTCGCAGGCACGGGCAAGCTCGACAATGCGGTCATCGTCGCGGCCATCGCGACGCTGTTCGCGACCATCAATATCGCCGGCGGATTCATCGTGACCCGCCGCATGCTCGCGATGTTCAGGAAGTGACGCCGTGATCCGAATGTTCGGCCAAGTCCCGCACTGGTACGCACTGGCGACGGTCGCGTACCTCGTCGCTGCGGTCCTGTTCATCCTCGCGCTCCGCGGCCTCTCCAGCCAGGAGACCGCCAAGCGCGGCAACATCTACGGCATCGTCGGCATGGCGATCGCGATCGGCGCGACGCTGTCGTTCCGCGGCGCCGATTTCCACCCGGCCCTGATCGGCTCGATCGGTGTCGCCGTCGTCATCGGCGCGTTCATGGCGACGCGCGTCGGCATGACGCAGATGCCCGAGCTGGTCGCGCTCCTCCACAGCTTCGTCGGCCTCGCCGCGGTGCTCGTCGGCTTCTCGCTCCAGCTCCACCTCGGCGTCTACCTGCCGATGGCCGAGAAGATCGAGATCTACATCGACGTCATCATCGGTGCGATCACCACCACTGGCTCGGTCCTCGCCTTCCTCAAGCTGCGCGGCTCGGTCTCCGGCAAGCCCCTCCTCCTGCCCGCGCGGCATTTCTTCAACCTCGCGCTCCTCACCGGCATCGTCGTCCTCGGCGTCCTCTACGGCCAGAAGTCCGAGCTCTGGAAGCTCCTCGCCGCGACCGGCATCGCCGGCATCCTCGGTGTTCACCTCGTCGCGGCGATCGGCGGCGCCGACATGCCGGTCGTCGTCTCGATGCTCAACAGCTACTCGGGATGGACCGCCGCCGCCGCCGGCTTCATGCTCCACAACGACCTGCTCATCATCACCGGTGCGCTCGTCGGATCGTCCGGCGCGATCCTCTCCTACATCATGTGCAAGGCGATGAACCGTTCCATCTGGAACGTCATCTTCGGTGGCTTCGGCGCCACACCGCCACCGTCGACAGGCGCCAAGCCCGCGCAGCCCGCCGGCGATGTCCAGGAGATCGACGCGCAGGACCTCGCGACCAAGCTGCGCGAGGCGAAGAACGTGATCATCGTTCCCGGCTTCGGCATGGCCGCGGCGCGCGCGCAGCATGCGGTGCGCGAGATGACCGATGTCCTGCGCAAGCAGGGCGTCAACGTGCGCTTCGCCATCCACCCGGTCGCCGGACGGTTGCCGGGGCACATGAACGTGCTGCTCGCCGAGGCGAACGTGCCGTACGACATCGTGCTCGAGATGGACGAGATCAACGCGGACTTCCCGACGACGGACGTCACGATCGTCATCGGCGCGAACGACATCGTGAACCCGGCCGCCGAGGAGGATCCGACCAGCCCGATCGCGGGCATGCCGGTTCTCCAGGTGTGGAACAGCAAGCTCGTGATCGTGAACAAGCGGTCGCGCGGCGCCGGCTATGCCGGTATCGACAATCCGCTGTTCTACAAGCCGAACACGAAGATGCTGTTCGGTGACTCGAAGGTCGCGATCGAGAAGGTCGTGTCCGAGCTGAAGAGCTGAGCCCTTCGCTCACGGCCGGATCGTGATCCGCGCGCGGACGCGGGCCGAGCCCGTCGCGACGAGCGACCAGCCCTCGACGCACACGCCGCTTCGATCGAGCGTCGCTGCGAGCTGGCTCTGATACGTCGCGAGCGCGCCGCTCGGCCCCGACAGCTCGATCGAGACGTGCCCGCGCATCCGGCTGATCGGCAAGAGGCGCGGATCGAAGCTCACCTGGATCCCCGGAACTGCGAGACCGAGCTCGACGTCGATCACACCTGCATCATCCGTCGGCGCGTCGTCGCAGCGCGATGCGGACGACGAGGGCGACCACGATCATCGCGAGGCCGACGCCCCAGATCCGCGGCTCGACCCACCACGCGAGGCCGCCACACGCGACGAGCCCGAGCACGGGCACCACGCGGGGGAACCTGCGCTCCTCGACAGGTTGGCGGAGCGCGCACGCATTCGCGATCGCGTAGTAGACGAGCACCGAGAACGCGCTGAACGACCACGTGGTCTTCACGCTGCCGACGAGCGCGAGCGCTGCGATCGCCAGGCCGGTGACGGCGACCGCCCGGCGCGGCGAGCCGTGCTCGACGTGGGCGAGCGGGGAGGGGAGATCGCGGCGACGCGCCATCGCGAGCACGACGCGCGAGATGCCGAGCAGCAGGTTCAAGATCACGCCGAGCATCGCGGTGATCGCGGCGATCGCGACGACGTACCGCAGCGGCGACGACAGCGACGCGCTGATCGTCTCGAGCGGCGCGGGACCGGCGAGGCCGGATGCGCCGGCGACGCCGACGGCGACGGCCGTGACCGCGAGGTACAGGACGAGGGCGACGACCAGGGCGAGCACGATCGCGCGTGGGATCGTGCGGCGCGGCTCGCGAACCTCCTCGCCGAGCGTCGCGATGCGGCCGTAGCCGGTATACGCGACGAACATGAGCGCGGTCGCGTGCAGGATCGAGCGAGGGTCCAGGACGCCTCCGTCGAGGAGCGCGAGGTTGCCAGGGTCGACGTGCGGCAGGCCGGCGATCAAGAACACGACGAGGCCGGCGAACGTGACCGCGACGATCGCGGCGTTGACGCGCGCGGAGCGCGACATGCCGCCGGCGACGAGCAGGGTCAAGGCAGCGACGATCGCGACGGCGAGCGCGATCCGGGCGGTGTGCGAGGTCACGCCGGCGAGCGCGAGGGCATAGGCCGCGCAGCCGAGCGCGGCGGTCGCGGCGGAGGCCGTCTTGGCGGCGACGAACGTGACACCGGCGACGAAGCCGACCGTCGGCGTCGCGTAGCGATAGCCGTACTCGTACGTGCCGCCGCTGACGGGATGTGCGGCCGCGAGCTGCGCGCTCGCCAGGCCGTTGCAGGTGGCGACGAGCGCGGCGAGCGCGACCGCGATGAGGACCGCGGGGCCGGCGATCGCGGCGGCCGCGCCGACGCTGACGAAGATGCCAGTGCCGACGATCGAGCCGAGGCCCATGAGCGTCGCGCCCGGCGTGCCGAGCACACGCGCGAGGGCCGGCGAGTCAGGCGGCTTGCGCGGCAAGCTTCTTGACGACGTCGAGTGCCTCGTCGACGTGCTTGCCGAAGCGCACCATCGACTCGAAGCGGTGGCGGACGATGCCGTCCTTGTCGAACACGAACGTCACGCGGCCGGGCAGGCCGAGCGCGCCCTTGACGCCCCACGCCTTCGCGAGCTGGCCGCCCGGGTCCGTGAGCAGCGTGAACGGGAGACGGTGGTGCGACTTGAAGCCGGCGTGAGACGCGGCGTCGTCGCGCGAGATGCCGATGACGTCGGCGCCGGCCGCGACGAAGTCCTCGTACTGATCGCGGAACGAGCAGGCCTCGGCGGTACAGCCGAAGGTCTCGTCCTTGGGATAGAAGTAGACGACCAGGGTCTTGCCGATCCGGTCGCGGAGGCGGATGGGGCCAGTCTCGCCGACGAGCGTGACGTCGGGCATCGGATCGCCGTCCTTCAGCATGGGCGCATCGTACCGAAATTTTGCCCGCGTCCCGCCGACTGGCGAAGCTTCCGTGATGGACAAGCAGGATCTTCTCGCCCAGCTCGTGCGCCAGCTCGAGTCGTCCGCTCGTGCCGCCCTGCAGGCCCGCGACGGTGCGGCGCAGGAGGCGCGCGAGGGTGCAACTCCCGACGAGAAGCGCGAGGACGCGAGAGCGGCTCACCAGCTCCAGACGCTCGGTGGTGCCCAGCAGCGGCGCGCGCAGCAGGCGCTCGCGGAGGTCGACGCGCTGACGCGGTTTCGGCCGGGGCCGACGAAGGCGCAGATCGGGCTCGGCGCGATCGTCGAGATCGAGGACGAGGAGACGGGCGAGGGCCGAACGTTCTTCCTCGCGCCGGTCGGCGCCGGGATGACGTTGACCGGTCCGGGCGGCGATGGCGTGCTGTCGGTCGTGACGCCGGCATCGCCGATCGGCAAGGCAGTGCTCGGCCGCAAGGTCGGCGACGTCGTCGACGTGACCGTCGACGGCGAGCTGCGCGAGTGGCAGATCAGCTACGTCAGCTGACGATCAGCGGAACCACTGGCGGTCCTCGCGCAGGACGATCGTCGTCGTGACCTCGTCGGTCGTCACGGCAATGCAGTAGTCGGTGCCGGTGCGCCAGCGGCCGGCGGGCTTCGAGATCTCGAGACGGCCGACCTCGGTGCGCGGCTCGACGAGGATCGTCGCGTTGTCGAACGCCAGGTACGTGCGCGCGAACTCGATGACCGCTCTCGCGAGCGCGTGGTCGAGGCGACCGCGCGGCTTGCACGCGGATAGCGTGCGGACCCGACCCTCGATCAGCGCCGGGCGCGTGTGGTCGAGCCGGACGATGACGTGTTGCCACTCACCGGCTGCACAACCGGCGAGCCATGCGCACGCGATCGCCCATCTCACCCCGGGTAGACAACGCGGACGACGAACGGTTGCTAACCGAACAGGAGGGGCACGAGCCCGGCCGCGCCGCCCGCGAGGACGAGGCCGCCGATCAGGAACGCGCGCGCACCGAGCGCACGGCCGCCGATGCCGAGCGCGAGGGAGGACTTGACGATCGTGTTCGCGGCGACCGCGATCATGATCGCGATGGCGGCAGGTGTGCCGCTCGCCTGCTTGGCGGTCGAGAGCGAGACGGCATCGACGTCGGTGCCACCGGCGATCGCGGCGGCGAGGTAGAGGCCCTGGTTGCCGAGGTATTCCTTCGCGGCCTTCGTCGCGAGCAGGATGACCGCGAACACGACGCCGAACCGGATCGCGTTGCCGAGCTCGAACGGGTTCTTGACGTTGATCTCCGGCGGCGTCTTCGCACCGCCGCGGCGATAGACGAGGAGACCGCCGACGGTCGCGCCGGCGGCTGCGCCGCCGAGTGGCATCGCGAGCGTCGGGAGCAGCGCGTGGTTGACGAGGCCGATCAGGACGGCGACCCGGCAGATCATGATCGTCGAGGCGATCGCGATCGCGCCGGCGGCGACCGGGGCGAGCTCGGGATTCTCCTTCGTCCGGTTGGAGAACGCGATCGTGACGGCGGTCGACGAGACGAGGC
>JAEWJO010000676.1 GCA_023386455.1 Pseudomonadota bacterium
AGTGCGAGCAGCAGCACGATCGCGCCGGCGCTCGCGAGGCCGGGCACGTGGCTCGACGTGCAACCTCCGCCGAGGTCGGCGACCGCGCCGGGACCGGGCGCGCACGCGCCGCCCGACTCGGTCGATCCCTCGGGGCACGCCACGCTGCCCGTCGGCCACTCGACCGGTGTCGTGTCCTCGGCGGCGGCCATCTCGTCGGCCTCGAGCTCGGCGTCCGTCGGATCGCCGGCGTCGGGGAGACAGCCGCTGTCGGGTGCCGCGCACTCGTCGATCGTCGGGTCGAACGGTGCATCGGCAGGCTCGTCCGCGTGGGCGAGCGGACACGCGAGCACGATCAGGGAAACGACGAGGCTGCGAAGCATGGCGGCGAGCGTGCTGCGCAGCCCGTGCCACCAGCGCTCCGCCGTGGTGTCGGTGACTTGGCGCGCGCGATCGATCCGCGGAGTCCCGACTGCCCACGCGCGTGTGCGCGACGAAGTGCGCGGTTTGATGAAGCGATCGAGATTCAGAACGTACGGCCGTGGCACATGCGCTGCACCACGTACTCGTCAAGGAGGAATGCATGGGTACCGTCAGCAAGCGTCCCCTCGCGGAATTCGGGGTCAATCTCAAAGAAAAGGTCGGAGGTGTGCGGCACACCGTCGGCGACAAGCTCGACGAGCTCGGCAAGCAGGCGCAGGTCAAGAGCCGCAAGGAGGGTCCGCTGACGCGCAAGCTCGAGCGCTTCACCGCGATGCTGCCGTCTTCGACGTGGCTCGCGCTCGCCGGCGCATCGATCGCGAGCGCGATCGGCCTCCGGATCGCCGGCAAGAACCACACGGCGATCCTCGTCGGTCAGTGGGCGCCCACGTTCATGCTCGTCGGCATCTACAACAAGCTCGTGAAGATCTCCGGCAGCGATCGCAGCCGGATCTAGCGAGCGAGCTTCGCGAGCGCACGGGCGAGGTCTCCGCGCTGCGTCACCGAGACGCTCGAGAGACCGAGCCACGCCGCCATCCGGGATAGCTCCCCGGCCAGCGCGGCGGCGACGCGCGGCTTCGCGGCGCGAGGCTCGGCATGGGCTGCCTGGACGCGGAGGATGCCGGCGGGCCGGTCGGCCTTGAGATCGACCCGCGCGACGAGCTCGCCGCCGAGCAGGAACGGCAGCACGTAGTAGCCGTGGACGCGCTTCTCCTGCGGCACGTAGATCTCGATCCGGTAGTGCATCCCGAACATTCGATGCGTGCGCTCGCGGGCCCAGACCAGCGAGTCGAACGGCGAGAGCAAGGCGGCGCGATCCGGATCGATCGGCGGCGGCGCCGGCACCTTGCGATGCAGGTAACCGGGCTTGGCCCAGCCCTCGACGGAGACCGGCGAGAGCGTTCCCGCCTCGACGAGGTCCGCGATCGCGCGGCGCGCGTCGGCGAGCGGCAGCCGGTAGTAGTCGCGGAGGTCGGACTCGGTCGCGATACCCATCGCGCGTGCCGCGCGCTCGACGAGGGCGCGCTGCGCATCCGCCTCGCTCGGTGTCGGCGCGTCGACGATCGTCCTCGGCAGGACGCGCTCGGGCAGATCGTAGAGCCGCTCGAAGCCGCGGCGGCGCGCGCTCGTGACCTGGCCGCTCCAGAACAGGAACTCGATCGCCTTCTTCGCGTCGGACCACTCCCACCAGCCGGCCTTGCCGCGCTTGATCGACTTCGCCGGCACGATGCCTGCGGTCTGCATCGCCGGCTCGATCTCGCCCGCGGCGATCGGACCGCGCTCGGCGACGACCGCGAGCACGTCGCGGACGAAGTGTGGGTGCCGCTTCGCGATGCGCCGCATGCCGCCCCACGCGTGCTCGGCCGCGCGCGCCATCCGCCAGCGAAACAGCGGATGCAGCGCGACCGGCAGGAGCGACGCCTCGTGGCCCCAGTACTCGAACACGGCGCGCGGCGCGCGATGGCTCAGCCGATCGAGCAGGGTCGGATCGTACGGCCCGAGCCTGCTGAACGCCGGCATGTAGTGGGCGCGGACGAGGACGTTGACCGAGTCGATCTGGACGACACCGAGCCGATCGACGAGACCCGTGATCGCACGCGCGTCGACCTTCGCGAGCCGCGGTGCCGCGAGCCCCTGCGAGGCGAGCGCGATCGCGCGGGCCTCGTTCGCCGAGAGCGTGTCCACGACCTCTGTGTATCAGGAGGACGAGCGGTGCGTATCACCAGCGCGTGCGCAGCAGCAGGTCTGCACCGCCGGCACGCTGACCGGCGGTCGCCTCGATCAGCGCCCACGGCGCCAGCTGATACTCGAGGAGGCCCTCTCCGGGATTCTCGTCGGGGCGCGCCTCGAGCCGCTGGCGCCAGAGCAGGTACGTGCGGCTATTGACGCGAAGGCCGAGCCGGATCGCCCGGCTCGACGACGCGGTCGCGGCCTCGTAGTTGAGCGTGTCGAGCTTGAGGCCGAGCGGCAGGTACTTGTTGATCTGGCGGCCGACGCGCGACGACAGGAACGTCAGGCCGCCGCCGACGACCGCGGAGCTCGTCGTGCTGTTCGGATCGTCGCCCGGCTCGGCGCCCGCGAGGAACGCGAGCAGCTGGCCCTCGGTGTAGGTGCCGGGGTCGCCGGACAGGCGGATGTCCGGATCGCTGCCACGGCCGAGCACGTCGACGGTGAGCACCAGCGACTTGAAGTTGTGGACGAGCCGGATATCGAGGCGAGGATCGGTCGTGCCGTCGTCGAAGTCGATGATGCCGTGATCGAGCTGGTAGCGGCGGCCGAGGACATCGACCGCGCCGGACTCGGTCGTGATCATGCCGTCGAGCGCCATGCCGTCGCCGTAGGTCAGCTTCAGCTCGCCGAGCGCGGTGCCGCGGAACGTGAAGTCCTTGTCCTCGACGGTGATCTCCGCCGGCTCGATGTCGATGTCGACGTAGAGCCACGGGTGGCTCGGTGGGCGGCGGCCCTTCTTCACGAGGACCGGCCTCGTGTCGACGAAGATCATGTCGGCGGGCGCGCCGGCGCCGAGCAGGTCGCTGCCGCTCTCCGGAGGCACGTAGACCGTGCCTTCCTTGATCGCGAGCTTGCCGGTCCACTTCTTGTCGCCGCGCGCGAACGAGCCCTGGACCTTCGCGTCGATCACGGGCTGGACCGCGCCGATCGGCGAGATCTTCGACAGCGTCAGCGCGAGCTTGGCCGACGTCGGCATGCCACCCGCGAGCGTCGCGTCGGCGGTTCCCTTGATCGATCCCGAGCCGAGCCTCGCGTCGATCGTCGCGGTGACCTTCTGCTTCACGACGGTGATGTTGATGTCGGTCTTGCGGATGTTGCCGAGCTCCGGCGACAGCAGCATGCGCCCCTCCTTGAGGTGCACCACGCCGCGGACGTCGCCGCGTTGAGGATCGAGCCCCTTGATCGTCAGCGCGGCATCGAGCGTGCCGCGCGCGGCGCCGAGCGCGCCGGGGGCGAACGCGACGATCGGTGCGATGTCGAAGTTCGCGGCCTCGATCGACGCGACGATCGACTCGAGCTCGTTGACGTCGCCGTGGCCGGCGATCTTGAGCATGCGGCCGCCGGCCTCGTAGCCGATCAGCTCGACCTGTCCGGTGCCGCCGGCCCACCGCGCGTCGAGCGAGAGCTTCTCGAGCTTCGGCGGCTTCTTGGCGCTGACCGTCGACGACAGCGCGACGTCGGCGGCCTGGAGGCTCAGGTGAAGCTCGGGCCGCCCGACGGTGCCGGTGATCGTGGCGCTGCCGCTCGCGGTTCCCGACAGGACGTCGTGCCGGCCGAGCAGGGTCAGGAGGTCGCGCGCAGCGACCTTCGGGATCGTCACGCTCGCGTCGATCTTCGTCGCGCTCACCTTGCCGTCGAGCACGGTGTCGATCGTCAGCGGCGTCTTCGTGGCGAGCTCGATCGCGACGCCGCCGCTCGCCAGCGTCGCGCCACCGGTGATGCCGTGGCCGTCGACGTGCGCGGTCGCGTGGAGATCGATCGGAGCACGCAGGACCTCGCCGTTGACGTTCGTGACGTCGATCGCGAGGTCGGCCGTGCGGGCACCGGCGCCAACGGTGAGGCGCGTCGACGCGTGGCCGCTGATCTTCGCGTCGATCCCGAGGCGCGCGAGCAGGGCAGGGTCGACCGCGAGCTCGCCGGTGACCGTCGCCTCGCGCAGCGCATCGGCGCGCAGCTGCTTCCAGGCGCGCACGTCGAACGGATGCGAGGGAAGCGCGATCGTCGCATCGACCGTCGCCGGCGGCAGGTCGGCGATCGACGCGGTGGCGTGCGTGATGATCGTGCCATCGGCACCGCCATCGAACGCGAGGTCGCCGGCGACGGTGCCGGCCTCGGTCTCGACGCCGCGCACGTGCAGCTCGCCCTGCGCGTCGTTCGCGCCCAGCGATAGCTCGCCGTCGAGCGTGCCGGTGAGCTCGGGATTCGCGGCGTGCGCGTCGATGCCGGACAGCGCGATGCGTGCGCGCGTGATCGCGGAGCGCTGGAGCCTGCGCCACGCGAGCGGATCCGTGATGTCGCGAGGGCCGACGACATCGACCCCGATCTCGACCTTGCCGACGGTGCTCGTCGCGGTGCCGTCGACGGTGACACGCCGGTTCGCGAGCTTCAGCGCGACGGTGGCATCGACGCTCGGCTGATCGGGCAGCTGCACGCCGCGGGCGTCGACCTTCCCGCCGCCGGACCACGCGCCGCGTGTCCGCGCGACGCTCAGCTTCGCGGCGATGGTGCCGCGATACGTCGGATCGAGCATCGACAGCGCGATGTTCCGCGCGGTCACCGAGCCCGAAAGGTCGTCGGTCGTCCGGTTGATCAGCGCGTCGGCGGTGAGCTCGCTCCCGGCCGTTCCGGTCCGGACGCCGCTGACCGCGATGCTGCCGTCGGTGATCGTGACCGTGCCGCCGCTCCCCGCGAGCACCCGGCCGTCGGCCGCGACGATCCGGTGTGCGCCGAGGTCGACGCCGATCGCGGCCTCGTCGATCGTCGTCGTCGCGGCGAGCATCGCGCGCCGCACGACGAGCTCGCCCTGGCGC
>JAEWJO010000551.1 GCA_023386455.1 Pseudomonadota bacterium
CACTCGAGACATGGCGAAGCACTCAGGGCTCAGCCATTCGACCATCGGTCGTATCTGGCGGACGTTCGAGGAGCTGCGAGACGAGCTCGCCGGAGCGCAGCGGGTGGTCCGCACGAGTCTCGAGCACGCCGCACGCGAGCTCGATCACGTGTGCGCGAGCGCCGAGCAGCTGCGGCTGGTTCCGGCCGGCTCGCTGTTCACCTCGCTCGAGCGGACCGCGCGCGACGTCGCGCAGGCGCTCGACAAGAAGGTCACGTTTGTCGCGTACGGTGCCGACGTCCGCCTCGATGCGGCAGTCCTCGCGACCGCGCAGAGCGCGCTCGTCCAGCTCGTGCGCAACGCGGTCGCACACGGCGCCGAGTCACCCGCCGAACGGCGTGCCGCCGGGAAGCCCGTCGAGGCACACGTCGAGCTCGCGGTCGTGCGACGTGGACGCAGCGTCAGCTTCTCGTGTCGAGACGACGGGCGCGGGATCGACGTCAAGAGCGTGCAGCGAGCGGCGATCGAGCGCGGTCTCGTCGCGGCCGATGCTCCGCTCGACGAGAGCACGCTCGTGCGCATCCTGCTCGACGGCCGGATCTCGACCTCTGCAGAGGTCACGCGGATGTCCGGACGTGGCGTCGGCCTCGACGTCGTTCGCGAGGCGACCGAGCGCCTCGGCGGCGAGGTCCGCATCGCCACGCAGTGGGGCCGCGGCACGACGTTCGACCTCGTGGTCCCGGCGACGCTCTCGTCGATCGAGGGGATCGCGATCGAGGTCGGCGGGGTCGTCGCGCGGCTCCCGCTCGATGCCGTCCGGTCGACCCGGCGAGTCATCGACGCGGAGATCGTGCGTACGGCACGAGGCGAGGCGATCGAGGTCGATGGCTCGCTGATCCCGCTGCTCGGTCTCGGCTCGGTGTTGCGCCGGCCGCCCTCGGAGCGCACGGCGTGGGCGGCCGTGATCGTCGAGTCCGCTGGCGAGCGCGTGGCGGTCACCGGCGATCGGATCGCCGGCACGTCGTCGATCGTCGTCCGTCCGGTCCCGGATGTCGCCGACGTCGATGCGGTCATCGCCGGTGCGGTCCTCGATGCCGATGGGACGGCACACGTCGTCCTCGATCCCGAGCAGCTGATCGCCGCGGCGCTGCGGCAAGGACCTGCTGCCCCGCGCGCCCCACCGGTGCGGCGACCGGTGCTCGTCATCGACGACTCGCTGACGACGCGCATGCTCGAGCAGAGCATCCTCGAGTCCGCAGGGTACGACGTCGACACCGCGATCTCCGGCGAGCAGGCGCTCGGCCTCGTGCGCGGCAAGAAGTACGCGCTGATCCTGTGCGACGTCGAGATGCCCGGTATCGACGGATTCACGGTCGTGGAGCGCCTTCGCGCCGATCCGGCACTGCGGGACATCCCGGTGATCCTCGTGACCTCTCGGTCCTCGCCCGAGGATCTCGCGCGCGGCGAGGCCGTCGGCGCGCAGGGCTACATCGTCAAGAACCAGTTCGATCAGACCGACCTTCTCGCGCGCATCGCGCGTCTGACAGGAGCTCGCTGATGCCCAGGATGCGTGTGCTCGTCGTCGAAGACTCGCTGACGGTGCGCCGTCAGCTGTGCGAGATCCTGGAGGCCCACCGCGACATCGAGGTCGTCGGCGAGGCGGAGGACGGCAAGCGCGCGATCGAGCTGTGCGCGCAGCTGCGGCCCGACGTCATCTCGATGGACATGATGATGCCGGTGATGTCCGGCCTCGCGGCGACCGAGTACATCATGGCGCACCATCCGGTGCCGATCCTCGTCGTGTCGTCGTCGTTCAACCGCGGCGAGCTGTTCAAGACCTACGACGCGCTCAACGCCGGGGCGGTCGACGTGATCGACAAGCCGCGCGGCGACGAGACCGAGGGGACGTGGGAGCAGCGCTACGTGACGACGCTGAAGCTGGTCTCGCGCATCCGCGTGATCACGCACCTGCGCGCCAAGCTGCGGCCGAGGCCCGCGTCCGTGACGACGGCGAAGCTGCCGGTCGCGGCGCCGGTGGTTCGCGACCTCCTCGCGATCGGCGCGTCGACCGGTGGCCCCGGCGCGGTCGTCACGATCCTCCAGTCGCTTCCGCCCCGGCTGCGGACACCGATCCTGCTCGTGGTCCATCTCAACGAGCCGTTCGGCGCCGCGTTTGCCGAGTGGCTCGGCAACCAGAGCCCGCATCGCGTGACGTTCGCGCGCGACGGCGAGCCGCCGGGGCCAGGTGTAGCGATGGCGCCACCCGGCTGGCACGTCGTCCTCGAGAAAGGCGTGTTTCGGCTGTCCAAGGGGCCCGAGCGTCACTCGTGTCGACCGTCGGTCGATGTGCTGTTCGAGTCGCTCGCGCGCGAGGCGGGTCCCGCGACGGTCGCGTGCCTCTTGACCGGGATGGGCCGCGACGGCGCCGCGGGTCTCCTCGCGATCCGCAACGCCGGCGGCTTCACGATCGCCCAGGACGAGGCGACGAGCGTCGTGTTCGGCATGCCGCGCGAGGCGATCGCACTCGACGCCGCGACGAAGGTGCTGCCGCTGCCCGACATCGGGCCGTATCTCTCGGCGCTCCTGGAGCGAACGGCATGACCGATACCGTCGTGATCATCGACGACAGCCTGACGGTCCGCATGGACCTCGCGGAGGCGTTCGAGTCGGCGGGGTTCGCGGTCGTGCTGTGCGCATCGGCGGAGGCTGCTCGCGACGCGCTGAGGACCAGCCGGCCCGGCGTCATCGTGCTCGATGTCGTGCTGCCGGATGGCGACGGGGTCGAGCTGCTGCGCGAGATCCGCGCATCGGCGACGACCAGCGAGGCCGCCGTCCTGATGCTGTCGAGCGAGGCGGAGGTCCGCGACCGCGTGCGCGCGATGCAGACAGGCGCCGACGAGTATGTCGGCAAACCGTACGACCGGTCCTACGTCGTCGCGAAGGCGCGCGAGCTGCTGCGCGTGCGTGGTGCGCCGGCCGGGACGTCGACGACCGTGCTCGTGGTCGACGACAGCGTGACGTTCCGCGAGCGCCTGCGCGAGACGCTCGAGGGCGCCGGCTACGTGGTGATGACCGCGTCGTCCGGCGAGGAGGGACTGCAGGTGGCGGCGAGCCATCGCCCGAGCGCGATCATCGTCGACGGCGAGCTGCCCGGCATCGACGGCGCGACCGTGATCCGCCGCATTCGCCTCGACGGGGCGCTGCGCGGGACGCCGTGCCTGCTCCTGACCGCTGCACGCGGGAGCGACGCCGAGGTGCGCGCCCTCGACGCCGGCGCCGATGCGTTCGTCCTGAAGGACGAGGACCTGACGCTCGTGCTGGCGCGCCTGAGCGCCGCGATGCGCGATGCCGGCGACGCCGAGCAGCAGGCCGCGAGCTTGCTCGGCCCGCACAAGGTGCTCGCGATCGACGACGATCCGGACTACGTCCAGGCGCTCGCCGAGGCGCTGCGCGACGACGGCGTCGACGTCGCGATCGCGCGGTCGGGCGAGGAAGGTCTCGAGGTCCTCGCGGTCCAGGCGATGGACTGCGTGCTGATCGCCGCCGACCTTCCGGGCCTCGGCGGGCTCGAGACATGTCGATCGATCAAGGCAGCGCCGTTCGCGCGTGACCTGCCGGTGATCCTGATGACGTCCGGCGACGAGCGCGCCGCGCTGGCCGATGGGCTTGCCGCGGGGGCCGACGACTTCACCGCGAAGACGACCGAGCTGTCGCTCGTGAAGGCGCACGTGCGCGCGCAGCTGCAGCGCAAGCAGCGCCACGACGAGAATCGACGCATCCGCGAGCAGCGGCTGCGCAGCGAGTTCGAGGCCGCGGAGGCGATGGCGGCGCGCGAGCTGGCGGCGGCACGCGCGGCACTCGCGGAGGAGCTCCAGCGCAAGAATCAGGAGCTCGAGGCGTTCAGCTCGTCGGTCTCGCATGATCTCCGGGCACCGCTGCGCTCGATCGATAGCTTCACGCGCATGCTCGAGGAGGACTATAACGAGCGCCTCGACGATACGGGGCGCGGCTACATCCGGCGCGTCCGCGCGGCGACGAAGCGGATGGGCGAGCTGATCGAGGATCTGCTGAAGCTTGCCCGCGTGTCCGCCGTCGAGCTGCGCGTCCAGCCGGTCGACGTCACCGCCGAGGCGAGGTCGATCCTCGGCCAGCTGCGCGATCGCGATCCGGCGCGCAACGTCGACGTGCGCGTCGCCGACCACCTGCTCGCCGAGGCCGACCGCGGCCTGTTTCGCACGATGCTCGAGAACCTCCTGTCGAATGCGTGGAAATACACAGCACGCAAGGAGCGCGCCTCGATCGAGGTCGGGAGCACGGACCGTTCCGGCGAGCGCGTGTTCTTCGTCCGCGACAATGGCGCGGGCTTCGCAGCGGAGCAGGCGGACCGGTTGTTCCGACCGTTTCAGCGCCTGCACGCGGCGAGCGAGTTCGAGGGCACCGGAATCGGGCTCGCGACAGTTCACCGCATCGTCACGCGGCACGGCGGACGCGTGTGGGCCGAGGGTGCTCCCGACGCAGGCGCGACGGTGTACTTCCGAATCTGAACCGTTCTCGGGTACTCTCTCGCGACTTCCGCGATGCAGAATCCGGTCACGGTAACGACGACAGACGGGCTGGATTCGCGCGGGCTGTTCACGACGGTCGAGGAGTCGCCGGAGGCGCTCGAGCGGCACGTCGCCGCGTGGGACGTGCTCGCACGGCACGCCGCCGAGCCGAACCCGTTCTACGAGTCGTACGCGTTGCTCGCGGCATGGCGGCACCTGCGGCCGGAAGGTCTCCGCGTCGTCTGCGTGTGGTCGCCGAACGTGCTGCCGGGCAAGTCGCCGCACCTCGCCGGCGTGTTCCCGATCGTGCGCCGCGATCGCTACAAGGGGATGCCGCTCCCGGTGTACTCGACGTGGCATCACCTCTACACGTACTCGTCGACACCGCTGCTCCGCGCCGAGGCCGCGCCGGAGGTCCTCGCGGCATTCTTCGCGTGGCTGCGCGACACCGACGCCGCGCTGTTCGAGCTGCCGGGTGTCACGTCCGACGGCGCGTTTCGCCACGCGCTGATCGACACGCTCAACGAGCTCGGCTTGCGCGCGTTCCACGATGCCGTGCACACGCGCGCCTTCTTTCGCGCGGGGGCGTCGACCGAGCAGTACCTCGATCGGGCGATGTCGGGGAAGAAGCGCAAGGAGCTGCGACGCCAGGAGCGCCGCCTCGGCGAGACGGGCACGCTCGCGTATGAAGAGCTCCTGCCCGACGGCAACCTCGCGACGTGGCTCGACGAGTTCCTCGCGCTCGAGGCGCTCGGCTGGAAGGGTCGCGAGGGTACGGCGCTGCAGCAGGATGGACCTGCGATCTCGCTGTTTCGCGCGTATGCCGAGGGCGCGTTCGCGCGGAAGCGCTGGATGGCGCTCGCGATGCGCCTCGACGGCCGGGCGATCGCGATGAAGTGCAACCTGCTCGCCGGCGACGGCGCCGTCGCGTTCAAGATCGCGTACGACGAGAGCTTCGCGCGGTTCTCGCCCGGTGTGCTGCTCGAGATCGAGCACCTCCGGCGGCTCCACGAGCAGCCGGGCGCGCCGCTGTGGATGGACTCGGGCGCCGCCGCCGACCATCCGATGATCGGTCATCTATGGCGGGACAAGATCGCGATCGAGAAGCTCGTCATTCCGGCGGGCAAGCGACGCGGCGAGCTCGCGGTCGCCGCGCTGCCGCTCGTTCGCTGGACCTCGCATGCGGTCAAGGCAACCTGGCACCTGCTCCGCCGAAGGACATGAGCATGTCACTCCTCGAGCTCGACACGACGCGCTTCGCAAAGGACTTCAACCTCCGGCCGTTCTCGGTGCGCCATCACCTCGTCGATCACCCGGCGTTCGAGCTCGAGCGCCTCGTCGAGCTCGCGCGGCGCATGCCGGCGGACCGGGTCGAGTACAACGCGGGCGATCTGCCGCTGACGCAGGACCCGAAGCTGACGCCGCAGACCGGGCTGTCGATCGAGGAGACGGTCCGGCGGATACACGAGGCGCGGTCGTGGATGGTGCTGAAGAGGGTCGAGACCGACGACGAATACGCACGGATCCTCGATCAGTGTCTCGATCAGGTGGTGCCGTACGCGCCGGGCATGCGCGGCAGGCAGGCGTTCATCTTCATCTCGTCGCCCGGCTCGGTGACGCCGTACCACATCGATCACGAGTACAACTTCCTGCTGCAGATCCGCGGCACGAAGCACATGACGATCTTCGACCGCAGCGCGCTGTCGGAGGAGGCGATCGAGCGCTTCTATCGCGGCGAGCATCGCAACCTCGTGTTCGACGAGAATCGCGCGGCGGAGGGCCGCACGTTCGAGCTGGAGCCGGGCCGCGGCGTGCACGTGCCGGTCAACGCGCCTCACTACGTGAAGAACGGGACGCAGGCGTCGGTGTCGTTCAGCATCACGTTCCGGACGCCCGAAGGCGATCGCCGCAGCTCGGTGTATCGCGTGAACGAGCGCATGCGATCGCTCGGGATCAAGCCGCGACCCGTCGGTCAGCAACCGATCGTCGATCGCGCGAAGTACCTCGGATACGCGCTGTACAAGCGAGTACAGCGGCTGGGGCGCTGATGTCACTCGCGCGCAGGGCCGCACGCGGCGCGATCTGGACGATCATCTCGAGCATGGGGGCGCGCGCGATCGGCGTCGCCGGCACGCTCGTGATGACGAGGTACCTGAACCCGACGCAGATCGGTGAGGTCTCCGACGCCGTCATCATCGCGATGACCGCGAACTGGGCGACGATCTGGGGCTTCGGCCAGTACGCCGTCGTTCGCGGCCGCGGTCCCGACGCCGCCGAGGTGACGTGGCACGCGACCGTCGCCTACGTGACGCTCGGTGCATTCGCGCTCGGGCTGGTCGCGCTGTTCGGAGGACGACTCGCGCCGTTCTTCGACGCGCCGCGTGCAGCCGCCTACATCCCCGGCGTCGCGCTCGCGATGTTCATCCGCCGGTTCGGCGCGATTCCCGAGCGCGTGCTTCAGCGCCAGCTCAAGTTCCGCGCGCCGGGCATGGCGCTGTTCGCGGGCGAGCTCGTCTACACCATGACGGCGCTGTCGCTCGCGGCGACCGGCCACGGCGGGTGGTCGATCATCTACGCGAACATCGTCCAGTCATGCGTCGTCGTCGCGGTCCTGATCCGCGCGGCGGGGTTCGCGAGCTGGGCGACCCCGACGACACTGAAGTGGTCGCGGTTCGCCGACATGCTGAAGTACGGCCTGCCGCTCGGCGTCCAGGGCCTCGCGCACGGCGCGTCGCGCTACTGGGACAACCTGACCATCTCGCACTACTTCGGTCCCGGGCCGACGGGCGCGTACAACATGGCCTACAACCTCGCCGACATCCCGGCGGTGCAGGTCGGCGAGCAGATCGCGCTCGTGCTGATGCCCTCGATGGCCGAGCTGCCGCCGGAACGCCGGCCGCGCGCGCTCGAGCGATCGACGGCGCTGCTCTCGGTGATCATCTTCCCACTCGCGGTCGGGCTCGGCCTCGTCGCGGATCCGCTGATCGCGCTCATCCTGCCCGCCAACGAGTGGCAGCTCGTCGCACCACTGCTCGCGGTGCTCGCGTGCCTGTCGGTGTTCCGGCCGGTCGTCTGGGTGATCTCGGCGTACCTCGAGGCGGAGTCCAAGACGAACCGCCTGATGGTGCTCGAGGTCGCGAAGCTCGCGCTGCTCGTGCTCGGGATCATCGCGCTTCAGCGCTTCGGCATTCGTGTCGCGAGCGGCGCGGTCGGCGCTGCGTTCGGCATCACGGCGATCGCCGGCGTCATGCTCGTGCTCCGCGAGGGACCGTCGCCGCGGCGCTTGCTCGTCGGGTTCCTGCAGCCACTCGCCGCGTGCGCGGTGATGGCGGCCGCGGTGCTCGGCGTGCGCGAAGGGCTCGTCGTGATGGACTGGACCCATCCCGGCGTGATGCTCGCCGCGATGATGCTCACCGGCGCGGCCTCCTACGTGATCGCGGCGCTGATCATCTGTCGCGAGACGTCGCGCGACCTGCTCGATCTGGTCAAGAAGGCTCTGTCGAAGAGCTGATGCGCGGGATGCTTCCCGTCGTGCGCTGGTCGTCGTCGAGCAAGCTCGACACGTAGCGGTCGACCACGTCGTGGAACGTCGCCGAGACCGCGAGGAACCGCACCGCGGCCTGATCGGTCAGGAGGTCGGCGGTGTGAATGCGCACGACCTCGGCGTCGGACTCGACGGTGATGCCCTCGAACGTGAGGCTGATGCGGATACGCTTGCCGAGCACGAGCGTGAGCGCGCCGCTGATCCGGGCACCGGAGGTGGACAGATCGTCGATGCGAAACGTGACGCGGCGCCGGCGGGCCGTGACGGCGACCACGAGCGCCGTCTCGACGCGCGGTGCGCGGCGCTGATCGGCCATCGGGACGGTGGGAGTACCGGCGCGTGACATCTCGTTCACAGAGAGATGTCGGCCGCCGGCGCACGAGATGTAGCCCCTTCGTGCGGCTGGCGAGACAGTCCGTCTCGTCGGGAAACCTCTCGGCATGCGGTCGGTTACGCCCCGGGTTGCTCGTCGGGACGAACACTTTACGGACGAGGCGAGACCTGGCTAACGTGGTCGCGTCATGTCCTCTCGCAAGCGCGTACTGATCGTCGAGCCCGACCCGGCTGCCCGCGAGGCGACGCTCAGCTACCTGACAAGCTGCGGCCACGAGGTGATGGCCGTCGCGGACGAGCGATCCGCGATCCTGGCCGCGGCATCGTTCGCTCCGTCCGTCATCGTGCTCGAGCCGCTCGTGTCGCGCTATCCGCGCTCGTTCGTCGAGGTGCTGCGCCAGACGCTGTCACACGACGTGCTGGTGCTCGCGACGTCGGGGACACCGCTGCATGCCGCCTGGGAGACCGTGTTCGACCTGGCGCTGCAGAAGCCGTTCGCGCTCGACGAGCTGCACAACCTGCTCGCGTTCTGGTCGATGGTCCACGCGGCCTGACCGTCGCTCATGCCTGGACCGCGCCTCGATTCGGCGCGACGCTCGGGGCATGGACCGCGTCGCTCATCGCATCTGCCCACTCTGCGAAGCCTGCTGCGGACTCGAGCTCGGGATCGAAGACGGCAAGGTCACGTCGATCCGCGGCAACGACCGCGACGTGCTGAGCCGCGGGTTCATCTGTCCCAAGGGCGCGGCGCTGCGCGACCTCCACGACGATCCGGATCGGCTGCGCGCTCCGCTCGTCAAGCGCGACGGTCGTCACGTCGAGGTCTCGTGGGACGAGGCGTTCGCCGAGATCGAGCGCCGGCTGCCGCCGATCCTCGCCGCGCACGGCAAGGACGCGGTCGCGATGTCGCTCGGCAACCCGAGCGCGCACCGGCACGGACTCCTCCTGTACGGAGCGCGGCTCGCGCGGACGCTCGGCAAGAACATCTTCTCGGCGTCGACGCTCGATCAGATGCCGAAGCAGCTCGCGTGCGGTCTGATGTTCGGACACTGGCTCAGCGTGCCCGTCCCCGATCTCGACCGGACGCAGCTGCTCGTCGTGCTCGGCGGCAATCCCGTCGTGTCGAACGGCAGCATGTGGACGGTCCCCGACTTCCGCGGCAAGGCGAAGGCGATGCAGGCGCGCGGCGGCCGGCTTGTCGTCATCGATCCGCGGCGCACCGAGACGGCGGACCTCGCCGATCAGCACGTGTTCATCCGCCCCGGCGGCGACGTGTTCCTGCTGCTCGGCATCGTGCACGTCCTGTTCGCGGAGAAGCTCGTGCGACTCGGCGCGCTGGCACCTCACGTCGACGGGCTCGACGCGCTCGAGCGCGCGATCGCTGAATTCTCGCCGGAGCGCGTCGGTCCGCGCTGCGGGATCGAGCCGGCCGTGATCGCCGAGCTCGCGCGGGCACTCGCGACCACCGAGCGGGCCGCGCTCTACGGCCGCATCGGCACCTGCACGCAGGAGTACGGCACGCTCGCGAGCTGGCTCGTCGACGTGATCAACGCGCTGACCGGTCACCTCGACGCACCGGGTGGCGCGATGTTCCCGAAGGCCGCCGCGTTCGCCGCGAACACGATCGGCGCGCCGGGCAAGGGCAAGGGCATCTCGATCGGCCGGCGGACGAGCCGCGTGTCGGGGGCGCCCGAGGTGTTCGGCGAGCTGCCGATGACCTGCCTCGCCGAGGAGATCGAGACGCCGGGCGATGGCCAGGTGCGCGCGCTGATCACGATCGCGAGTAACCCGGCGCTGTCGGCGCCGAACGGTCCGCGCATCGCGGCCGCGCTCGACGGCCTCGAGCTGATGGTCAGCGTCGACATCTACCTGAACGAGACGACGCGCCACGCCGACGTGATCCTGCCGGGCCTCTCGGCGCTCGAGGAGCCGCACTACGACGTCGCGTTCCCTCAGCTGTCGTGGCGCAACACCGCGCGCTACAGCCTGCCCGTGTTCGAGGCGCCGGCCGGCGCGCTCGCCGAGTGGCAGATCCTGCTGCGCCTGATCGGGATCACGACGGGGCGGGGTGCGAACACCGATGTCCGCGCTCTCGACGACGAGCTCGCGCTCGCCGACGTGACGCGCGTCGCCGGGCCGCAGGCCGAGATGCTGATGAAGATGCTCGGCGATAGCGTCGGGCCCGAGCGACTGCTCGACCTGGCGCTGCGCGGCGGTCCCTACGGCGATCGGTTCGGCTTCTCGCCGGGCGGGCTGACGCTCGCGACGCTCGCCGCGGCACCGGATGGCATCGATCTCGGCTCGCTCGAGCCGCGCGTGCCGGAGGTGCTGCGCACGCCGTCGGGCAAGATCGAGCTCGCGCCGCCGCTTCTCGTCGACGATCTCGCGCGCGTGCGCGCCGACCTCGCGCGGCCGGTCCCGGACCTCGTGATCGTCGGTCGCCGGCAGCTGCGCTCGAACAACAGCTGGATGCACAACCTGCCGACGCTCGCGAAGGGGCCATTCCGCTGCGTCGCGCTCGTTCATCCGCGCGATGCCGAGAGGCTCGGGATTGCCGACGGCGGCCGCGCGCGAATCGTCAATGGAGCCCGCTCGATCGAGGTGGCGGTCGAGCTGTCCGACGAGATGATGCCGGGCGTCGTCAGCCTGCCGCATGGCTGGGGGCACGATCAGGCGGGGACGCGGATGGCCGTCGCGGCCGAGCGTCCGGGCGCGAACCTCAACGCGATCGTCGACGACATCCGGCGCGATCCGCTGTCCGGCAACGCCGTGCTCTCGGGCGTGCCGATCGCGATGCAGCCCGTCTAGAGACAGCGCTCGCGCGTATAGAGGCTGGTCCCGCCGCGGAAGACGAGCGTGTTGCCGTCGGGCGTGATGTCCGCATCGCTGCCGCCCTCGTCGACGACTCTCGCCGTGCCGCCGTCGAACGGATCGGTCTTGCCCGCCCTCGTGCGACGCACGATGCCGGCGGCGTTGTAGTAGAGCTCGAGCCCGTTGGCGGTAACCGACGGGTACTCGGCGTGGTCGAGCGACGGCCGGATGAGGTCGGCGAACGCATCGTCGCGCGATCCTCGCTGCGCGATCGCGAACGAGACGGTGTCGTCGAAGTAGAGCGTCAGTCCGTCGGGCGAGATGTCGAGCCCGCTGATCGTCGTCGTGGTCAGCCCGGGAACGAGCACCGGCGCGGTGAACGTCCCCGTCATCGTCGTCCGCTGGGCCTGGTACGCGCGCCATGCGCCCGAGCGGTTCGACGTGAACATGATGAGGAGCCCGTCCTCGGTGAGCGACGGATCGGTCTCGTCTGCCTGCGTGTTCAGCTCGGCGAACGCGGTCTCGTTCTTGAACGCGGTCGTCGGAACGAGGTCGGCGCGGGTCGCCTGGAACAGGTCATACGTCCCCGCGTTCCGCGCGTAGAGGAGTGTTCGCTTGTCGTGCGTGAGCATCGGATCGAATCCGGTGACGCCGAGCACCAGCTGTCGCGGGAGGAAGCACGGCCCGGCGTCGCCGCCATCCGCCGTGTCGCTCGACGGTACGTCGCCGCGCACATCGATGGGCTCGAGCCCGAACACGCGGTCGCAACCGACCAGCGCGAGCAGGAGCGAGGCGCGGCGCAGCGACGTCGGCACTCTCATGCGAGAGGCGACTATCTCACGCACGGCGGCCGAGCTGGCCGAGATGTGTCGCGCCGAACCGGCCGTACTTGAGGCCGTAGCCGAGCGCGCGATCGAAGCCGACGTGCGCGACCCAGATCAGCGCGAGCGCCGGCGAGACCAGCGCGAGCAGGGCGGGACCGACGAGCGCGTGCGTCGCGTTGTAGGTCCACGCGCCGGCGCGAGGTCCGGCGAGGTAGCCGAGCATGCCGAGGTCGGGCACCAGGAACAGCGCCGCGAACAGGCCCCAGCCACCTCCGAGGGCGGCGTAGCCCGCGACCGCCGCGGCGAGCAGCGCGAGGGCCTCGATGCGCAGGAGCGTGCGAGGCGTGCCGGTGACCGAGCCGTCGCTGGCGGCGGCGAGGACCGAGGGCTGGGTGGCGTCGAGGTTCGTCATGACGTCATCCTGGGCGGAAACCGGGATAGACGGAATTGACCAAAGATGTTTAGCTGCTTATCAAAATTTGATGAGCGCGGCCGAGCCCTCCTGGGAGCTGTACTGGACGTTTCTCGCGGTCGTCCGCGAGGGCAGTCTGTCCGGTGCAGCCCGCGCGCTCGAGCTCGCGCAGCCGACGGTGCGGCGGCGGATCGAGGAGCTCGAGGAGGCGCTCGGCGTCGTGCTGTTCACGCGCGCGACGAACGGCCTCGTCCCGACCGACGCGGCGCTCGCGACGCTGCCGCATGCGGAGGCGATGGCGGCCTCCGCACGTGCGCTCGTCCGTACGTTGTCGGCGCCGGCCGACGCGGCGCGCGGCACGGTGCGAATCACGGCGAGCGAGATCATCGGCGTCGAGGTCCTGCCGCGACTGCTCGCGCCGTTGCTCGGCGCGCACCCAGCGCTGCAGGTCGAGCTCGCGGTCACCAATCGTGCCGAAGATCTGCTGCGCCGCGATGCCGACGTCGCGATTCGCATGGTCGCTCCGACGCAGGCGGCGCTGATCGCGAAGCGCGCGGCGACGATCGCGATCGGGTTGTTTGCGAGCGAGGCGTACGTCGCGGCGCGCGGGATCCCGCGCAAGCCGGCCGAGCTGCACGATCACGCGCTCGTCGGCCAGGACACGAGTTGCACGCTGATCGAGGGGCTGGCGATGCTCGGCGCGACCGTCGCGCGCCGCGACTTCGCCGTACGCGCGGAGTCCGATGTCGCGCAGCTCGCGGCGGTCCGTGCGGGGCTCGGCATCGGCGTGTGCCAGGTGCCGCTCGCGACCGGGCTCGTGCGCGTCCTGCCGAAGCTGCGGTTCGGGCTCGACGCGTGGGTCGTGATGCACGAGGACCTGCGGACGCAGCGCAGGGTGCGCCTCGTGTTCGACCACCTCGTCGGTGCGCTCGCGGCCTACGCGCGCTGACGCAGCCGGCGAAGGTCGTCGAGCTCGACCGGGATCACGTAGGTGCCGAGCAGCTCGCGACGCCACCACGCACCGGTACGGGCGCGCGTTCGCCGATCGGTGAAGTGATAGTCGTAGAGCAGCGCCCGCACGTACTTCGGCGGGTGCTCCGGGAACGGATCGCACTCGAGCAGCGCGCGCACGTCGGGCGAACCCTCGAGCAGGCGCAGCAGGAAGTAGAAGAACCACGGCGGCGCCGGGCCGAGCGCGGCGAACCACATCTGCCAGTCGAGGCGGGGCTGATGCGGCGCGGACCAGCGCGGCGGTCGGTCGAGATCGCCGGGCTTGTAGCGAAACCCGTACTCGCGCCACTCGACGGCGTCGTCGGAGCCCTCGATCACGATCTCGGGCCGCGAGGTCGTCATCACCGCGAACAGACCGTACGGGTTGATCGAGTACAGCGGGGCGAGCGCGTCGTGCAGCTTCTCGATCGGGGCCGGCCGATGCGCGCGCCGGAACAGCCGCGTCGCGAGCGTCGCACCGGAGATCGCGAGGATCGGCACGCCTGCCGCGACAGAGAGAACGCGATGCCACCACGGCGGCCGCGAGGCACGGCGAGCGGCGCGCGTGCGCGGTCGCTCGTCGAGTAGCCACAGATCGTCGGCGATCGTCAGCAGGTTGAAGAAGCCGTAGTTGCCGGTCGCGGCGATCGCGATCTGGAGGCCCGCGAGGATCGCGAAGCCGGCGCGACGCAACCGGCGAGGTGCGAACGCGAGCCACGGCGCGCCTAGCTCGAGCGCGAGCGCCGCGTAGGTCAGGACGTGGGTCGCGGGCCGGGGGAGCTGGTGCGCGTGCCAGCCGAGCCGGGTCGGCAGCGGCTGGGTCTCGAAGTGGTACGCGCAGGCTTCGCCGTTGCGCCAGGTCGGGTCGCGCGACGCGAGCTTGCAGTGGCCGGACTCGAACTGCAGCCGGAACGCGAGCCAGCGCATGAGCAGCGTTGCGGTGCGAGGCGGGCGAGCGCCGCGTGACGGAGCGAGCACGATCGCGTGGAGGCCGTTCTCGAGCAGGAGGACGTCCCACTGGAACGACAGGAAGTCGCGCCCGGCGGTGACGAACGAGAGGTAGAGCCCCCACAGTGCCGTGGCGGTCAGACGCGGCGCGACGCGCAGGGCGAGCAGGACGCCGCCGACCTGGCCCGCGCGGCAGGCACGGACGAGCGCTGCATCGGACGCGCCGAGCCAGAAGATCGACGGCATGTACCGGACGCGCTCGCGCGGGGCGAGGTCCTCGCGCAGCGAGTCGAGGTACCCGGCGATCGGACGGATGCCGCGCGATCCGTAGAGTCCCTTCACCTGTCGGCCGAGCGAACGGAATGCGACGAGGTAGATGCCTCCCAGTGCGGCGAAGAACAGGCGATCGACGAGTCTCGACGAGCGGTGCACGCGATCGTGGAGAAGCAACCGAAGCGCCAACGCGCGATCTGCGCCGCCCGCTGACCGACGGATTCTCAGCGTCGCGCTGCGCGGAGCAGCGACGCGACGATGCCCTCGGGTGCCGTCGTCTCGAAGTACGCGACGTCGGCGACGATCACGAGCTTGCCGCGGGCGCGCGAGATGCTGACGTTCAAGAGGTTCGGTGCGTCGGCGAGGAGCGCGCTCTGGCGCATCGGCGGTGCGTCGACGAGATCGAGGATCACGACATCGCACTCGCGGCCCTGGAACCGATGGATCGTGCTGCACTCGACGGCGTCGGCGATGCCCTTCGCCGCGAGCCGCCGGCGGAGCTCCGCCGCGTGCGCTGCATAAGGCGTGATCGCCGCGACCGAGGCCGTGCCACCGCGTACCGCCTCGAGCGCGAGGTCGGCGGTGAGCTCGGCCGATGCGGGATTGACGCGCGAGCTGCCGGTTGCCGCGCGCTGGCACGTCGTCCGGCCCTCGGTGTCGACGACGACGAGCGGCGCGCCCGCGAACGGTGGCCTCGCCGTGATCGCCGCGAGCGCGGCCGGCTCGGCGCGATGGACGAGCCGGCCCCCGTAGAACACGCCGCCGACGAGCGTGCCGATCGCCGGATGCATGCGGTACTGCGCCTGCAGCATCGCGACGAGCTCCGAGCGCTCGGGGTCGGGGACGGTGACCTCGAAGATCGTGCGCCCGATCGCGCGGCGGACGCGCTCGTCGTCGGACTGGACGATCGGCGGCAGCTGGCGAGGGTCGCCGACGACGATCGCCCGCTCGCGGCACAGGCACGCCGCGTGGAACAGCGGCGGCAGCGTCGCCATGCCGGCCTCCTCGGCGATCAGCACGTCGAACCGCTCGGCCGCGACGAGCGGCGACAGGTACGCGTTCGTCAGCGTGCACATCACGAGCCTGGCCTCGCGGGCGAGCCGCGCCTCGAGCTCGCGGGCCGCCGCGGCGCTGATGGTGAGGCGCGCCCGTGCGAGCTCGATGACGCGGGCGAGGCGTGTCGCGCGCTGCTCGATCGCGCGACGCTGCGCGTGTGGATCGAGCGTCGCGATCGTCTCGGCGCGGCCCGTGAACACCGGCGCGAGCACGTTCGCGCGCAAGCTCGCCGGTGGCTCTGCAAACAGCGAGCGCTGCGGTGCGACGACCTCGGCGAGCTGGTCGAGCAGCGCGCGCGCGTAGCGGAGCTCCTCGGCCGCCACGGCGATCCGTGCCCTGAGCCGGTCCCGATCGGCGCGGTGACGGCTGTCGAGGCGATCGACGATGTCGGCGAGCTCGGCGCCGTACGTCTCGGCGTCGCTGCGGCCGAGACGGATCGTCGTGCCGGCCTCGACCGACGCCGCGAACCACGGCCTCCTGGCGAGCCGGCCGAGTGCCTGATCGATCGCCGCATTCGTCGTCGACACGAGCAGGATGCGCTTGTCCTGTGCGAGCAGCTCCTCGATCACGCTCGCGAGCGTGACCGTCTTGCCGGTGCCGGGAGGTCCCCACAGGAATGCGAGCGTGCTGTCGCTGCAGAGCTGGACGGCCGCGCGCTGGCTCTCGTCGAGCGTCGCGTGCTCGCCGCGGAGCGCCGTCGCTGCGCGCGCGGGTGGCTCCTTGCCGAACAGCATCAGCGCGGTCGCGACGTGGTGCGTACCCGTGTGGATCGCATCGAGCGCCTGCACCATGCGCTCGTAGAGGAACCACGGTGCGAGCCCCAGCGAGATCGGTGCGGTCGCGTGATCGATCGGCGGCGCGGTCGCGATCGTGATCCGGTGGCCCTCGACTCGCTCGATCGTCGCGCGCTGGACACCGCGGGCGGTGCGCAGCGTGCACGCGGTGCCCGCGGTGAGCGCCTCGCGCGCGAGCACGTCGAACGCGTAGCGGCCACCACCGAGATCCTCGCCCCTCGACAGGGCCGCCTCGGCGACGGGCGACGAGGCCTGCATCGCGGCGACCTCGCCCTCGATTCCACGCTTGAATGCCGCGACGAACCGCGCCGCGAGCTCGGCATCCTGCGGCGTGGGCTCGCGCATCCGGCGATGATCTCCGAGTCGCTCGCGCGAATCGGCCCTCGCGGTGCAAAAGTTCGCTCGGGATCTCGTCGCGCGTGCACTCTCGGGGGCGCGGCACGTCGGTTGCTCCACCGATCAGCATGGCCAGCGAATCGATTCTCGCTCAAGCGATCGCCGAGCAGGCAACGCCGATGGTCGGCGACACGCGCGACTTCGATCTGCTCCTCGATCGGATCGGAGATGCTCGCTTCGTCCTGCTCGGCGAGGCGACGCACGGTACCCACGACTTCTACAGGATCCGCGCAGAGGTCACGAAACGGCTGATCAACGAGAAGGGCTTCGCGGCGATCGCCGCGGAGGCAGACTGGCCGGATGCGTACCGCGTCAATCGCTTCGTGCGCGGCGTCGGTCGCGACATCGACTCGGTCGACGCGCTCGGCGACTTCCAGCGGTTCCCGCAGTGGATGTGGCGAAACGCCGACATGCTCGACCTCGTCGGCTGGCTTCGCAACCACAACGAGATGATCGAGGACGCCTCGCATCGCGTCGGCTTCTACGGGCTCGACCTGTACTCGCTCCACGCGTCGATGGCCTCGGTGCTGACGTACCTCGACAAGCGAGACCCCGAGGCCGCACGCGAGGCGAGGCGGCGCTACGCGTGCTTCGACGCGTTCGGCGGCGAGCCGCAGGACTACGGTCAGGCGGTGTCGATCGGCGCCGCATCGGGATGCGAGGACGAGGCAATCGCACAGCTCGTCGAGCTATTGAAGCATCGGAGCGAGCTGCTCGCGCGCGACGGGACGATGGCCGAGGACGCGCAGTTCGAGGCGGAGCAGAACGCGCGCGTCGTCGCGAGAGCCGAGGAGTACTACCGGATGATGTACTTCCGCGGTGTGTCGACATGGAACCTGCGCGACACGCACATGACCGACACGCTCGATGCGCTCTCTGCACACCTGGAGCGGCTCGGCCGCGCGGGCAAGATCATCGTGTGGGCGCACAACTCGCACGTCGGGGACTCCGAGGCGATGGCACATCGCCGCGAACGCGCCGAGATCACGATCGGCCATCTCTGCCGCGACCGCCACCCGGGCGACACCGTGCTCGTCGGGTTCACGACCTACGACGGTACGGTGACGGCCGCGTCCGACTGGGGAGGGCCGGGCGAGCGCAAGATCGTGCGGCCGGCGATCGCGAACAGCTACGAGCTGCTGTTCCACCGCACGAACCTGCCGAGCTTCTTGCTCCTGATGTCGGACCTCGGCGAGCTGACCTCGGCACTGCACGAGCCGCGGCTCGAGCGCGCGATCGGCGTCGTGTACCGGCCACAGTCGGAGCGGTGGAGTCACTACTTCGACGTCCGGATCGCGGACCAGCTCGACGCCGTCATCCACGTCGACCACACGCGTGCCCTCGAGCCGCTCGAGCGGACGTCGCTGTGGGACCGCGGCGAGCTGCCCGAGACGTATCCGACCGGGTTCTAGGTCAGGCCGAACACGAGCGAGCGATGCGCCGACATGCCGGCGCGCGTTCCATCGGCGACCGCGAACGCGACAGCGGGCATCGGTACCGCGACGTCGCCACACGCGAACACGCCGGGCACCGTCGTCTGCTTGATCGCATCGGTCTTGTAGTACGCGCCGAGCGGACCCTGCTCGAGCTCGCAGCCGAGCTGTGCCGCGAACGGCTCCGCGATGCGGCCGTGCGGATGCACGAAGAGCCCCGCGAGCTCGAGCGTCCGTCCGCCGGCGAGCTCGACGGCGACGCGCTCGCCGGGCAAGCCGCGCACGCGGACGAC
>JAEWJO010000570.1 GCA_023386455.1 Pseudomonadota bacterium
TGCGCTCCCACTCGGCCTGGCCGGCGTAGCTCTCGGCGACCTTGATGAGGACGTCGCGCGAGTAGCGCTCGCCGCCGATCGACGCGAGGAAGTCGAAGACCTCCTGCGCCGAGATCGAGCGATCCTCCGTGAACACGACGACGAGGTACTCGAGCGCCTCGTCGCGCAGCGAGGCGCTGCGGCGGCGCTGCGCGGCGGTGCCGGTGCGCTCGGCCTCGACCGCCTTGTCGAGCACGCGCTTGAAGTCGCGCGCCGCCTGGTCGGTGTTGCCGAGCTTCCAGTAGCACCACGCGGTCTTGAACGTCGCGAGGTCGCTCGTCGACGCGTCGTCGGGAATGTGCGTGTACGCCTCGATCGCCTTCTGCCACTGCGTCGAGGCGAAGTAGTGCTCGCCGACCATCATCCAGGCGTCGCCGAACAGCGACGACTTCGGGTACTTCTCGATCACCTCCTGGAACCGCGCCATCGCCTCGTCCTCGCGGTTGTCTTCCTTGGCCGCGAAGCCGATCAGGTACGTGACGAGGTCCATGCGGCGAAACTGCGGGTACTTGTCGTGCAGCTCGAGGTAGAGCTTCTCGGCATCGCCGAGGTCGATGCGCGGCTCCCTGGGCTGATCGCAGTCGCCCTTCGTGTTCGCGCACTTCTCGAGCTCGCGGCCGTACTTCTCCATCTTGATGAGATAGAGCCGCCGCGCCTCTTCCCACAGCAGCTCGGCGAGCTTGAACATGCCCTCGGCGCGGACCTCGCCGGTCGGGTTCGACGCGAGGAAACCCTGCAGGAGGCCGATCGCCTCGAGCCGCTTGTCGTCGCGTGCCTTCTCCGTCGTCGTGAGCATCTTCTTCAGCTCGGCGGAGAGGATCGGCGCCTCGGGCGCGGGTGGGCGCTTGCGGATGTACAGCTCGGCGGCCGGGCCGCGCTGGACGTCGATCTCCTGCTTCTGCTGCGCGTGCGCCACGCCGCCCGAGAGGGCAAGCGCGAGGGCAGGGGCAAGGGCACGGGTCAGTGCTTTCATCGGTACCCCGAGTATTCGTCGGACCAGTAGACGCCCTCGAACGGCCAGTACTCCTCGTCGTCGCCGATCATGCTGGCGTTCCATAGCCGGCCGATCAGCTCCTCCGGGAAGCGGCCCGCGGCGAGGTCCTGGACCTCGATGTCGAGCTTGCGCTTCTGGCCGATGATCGCGTCGACCTTGCCGAGCTTGGCCTTGTCGAGCACCTTGCGCGTGTCCTCGTAGAGCTTGTCGAGGCTCTGCTCCGCGAGCTTCTCGCCCTCGGCGGACAGCTTCGCGGCGAGCGCGTGCGACGCCTTGTCGAGGCGGCGCGCGTCGCTGATGTCGGACTGGATCATCGGCCGGATCCCGCCGCCGGTCTGCGTCGCGGCGGCCTCGGCCGCCTTGTCCGCGGCGGCGAGTGCGCCCGACAGTGCGACCTCGACCTTCGCGGCGAGGTCGTCGAGCCGCGCGAGCTCGGCCCTGGCATCGGCGGCGGGCATGAGGCCCTCGCGCCGGGCGCGCGCGATCTCGCTGTGCTGCGCGCTGGCCTGCTTCGCGAGCCGGCGCAGGTCCTCGACGAGCGCGTTCGCGTCGGCGAGCTGCTCCTGCTCGAGCGTCTTCTCCGTCGACACCTTGCCGACGTTCGTCTCCTTCACCTGGATCGCGAGGTTCTGCCACTGGCGCACTGCCTGCGGCGCGCTGTTCGCGAGCTCGTCGATGCCGGTGACCGCATCGTTCATGCGGAGGAACTTCGGATCGAGGCGCAGCAGCGCGAGTACCTGGTCGGCCGGCGTCGCGGCGACGTCCTTGCCGGGCTTGGTCCCCGCGACCTCGCCGGTCGTCTTCACTTCCTTGAAGCGCGTGACGGCCTTCGCGAACAGCTGGCGGCGGAGGTCGGGATCCTTGCGGATGCGATCCATCTCCGTGACGATCGGCTGCAGCTTGGCGACGAGCGTGTCGTACCACTTCTGCGACTCGTCGAACTCGCAGTCGGCGAGCTCGACGTAGCCGGCGAGCAGGCTCGCCTCCGGCCACAGCGGCGAGCTCGGGAACTCCTTCAGGAACTCCTTCACGAGATCGCGCGACGTCGCGAGCTCGCGCTTCTGGTACATCGACCACGCGGCCTCGAACAGCGCGTCCGGCAGGTACGAGCTGTCCTCCGGGATCTGGAAGTAGTGGTAGTACGCGTCGTCGTACTCGCCGGCCTCGTGGGCGAGCCGGCCGAGACCGAGGCGTGCGAGGTCCTTGACCGTGAAGTAGCGATCGTCGACGACGAACGTGTACTTGTCGTTATCCTCGGTCGCGGCGATCTCGCACATCGCTTCGGCGGACTCCCTGAGCTCGCCGCGGCGCGCGCGGATGACGCCGCGCAGGTAGACCGCCGACGAGTAGAGCCGGCTCTTCTTCGAGATCAGCACGAGCTCGCCCTCGGCATCGGCAAGCTTGCCCTTGTCGTACGCGGCGCGGCCGCGCAGGTACGCGCGCTCGCCGGCTGCCGACGGCGGTATCGGTTCGCTCGTCTTCACCGACTCGAGCCGCGCCAGCACGCCCGCGTGATCGCGCGTCTCGAGCGCGATGTCGACGGCGCGGCGGTGCGCGGGGCCCCAGTACGGTGCCGCCGGGCCGCGCTTCATGATCTGGTCGACGATCTCGAGCGCCGAGCCATACGCGCCCGACCGGGCGAGCGCGACCGTCAGGTCGTACTCGGCGTTCTGGTACTCGACGAAGTCGGTGAACGCGGAGTAGCGCGGCGACTTCACGATCGCGAACAGCGCGATCGCGGCGTTATTGAACGCGCCGTCCTTCAGCAACGTCTCGGCCGCCTGCAGCTCCGCGCGCAGCGTGTCGAGCGTGCCGCTCTCGACGTCGACGAGCTTCATCGACTCGAGCTCGCTGAAGTACTTGCTGATCGGATCGTCGGTCGGTTTCTCGGCCTCGCCGCCGCTCGACCCGGTCGCTGCGGCCTTGGGAGCTGCGACGGCCGAGCTCGCCAGCGCGGCGATCGCGAGCCAGATCGTCGCGAACCGCGCCTTCACTTCTTCGCCTTCGCCTGCGCGCTCGCCGCGACGGTCTTCACGCCGACGTCGATGCCGAGGCCGTAGTTGCCGTGCTCGCTCTTCTTCCACTCGTACGCGATGTCGCCGCTGTCCTTGCCCTTGGCGGAGACGACGAGGTCCTTCTGGGCGACGGCCTTGACGACGATCTGCGCCTCGGTCGCCGACGTGAACGAGTCGTCATCCTTGCCGGTCGCCTCGACGTGGAACGTGATCAGGTGGCGGCCCGGAGCGACGTAGCCGTCGAACCGGACGCCATCGTCGGTCGCGATCGCGCCGCTCGCGTCCTCGTACACGGTCGCGCCGTCGAGACGGATCGACGCCTTGGACACGCCGTAGTAGCGCGCGGAGCCCCACGTGAACTTGATCGTGATGCGCGTCGAGTAGAGCGCGCTCGCGACGGCGTTGGCCCGCGCGCGCGACTTGAACAGCTCGTCGCGGAGCGACAGGTACTCCTGGCGAAGCGAGTCGACGTCGACATCCTTCGGCGCGGGCTCTTCCTTCTCGGCGGGAGGCGGCGGCGCCGGTGCCACGGCTGGCGTCCCGGTGGGCACCGTCGGTTGTGTCCCGCTCGCCAGCGGCGCCATGCCCCTCGTCGTCGGAGACATGCCGGTGCCGACCGGCACGGTGGGCACCGTCGGCATCGCGGCGCTACCGCTACCGGCCGCGGGCGCGGGCGTCGTCTCGGCCGGTGGCTCCGCGGGCTTCTCTTCCTTCTTCTCCGCCGGAGGAGGCGCTGCCTTCTTCTTGGTCTTCTTCCGCGGCCCCGCGAGTGCGAGCGCGGGAACGGCGACAAGCGCGATCAAGATCCCTCTTCTCATCGACGTTCTCTCCCAGCGTGACACGCTGAATCGGCAAGCTCCGGCGATCAGTTGCTGAACGGCAGAAACACGGACAGGGAAGCGGTGATGGCGCTGTCGTTCACGAGGAAGCGCTCTTCGAGCAGGTCCTGACGGAACGTGCGGTTGCGAGCGTCCACCCGGAACGCCACCGCCTGCCCGAAGAACAGTTTAAGCCCGAAGCCGAGGACACCGGCAGCGCCGCGGCTCGTCTTGGAGTCGATGACGCCGACTCCGAGGTCTGCGTGGAGGTCGAAGTGGACGATCGACCCGCCGAGTCGCAGCTTGCCGTACACCGGGCTCCACACGAGGAGCGACTCGGCGAAGATCATGCGCGCGTACGTGTCGGTGAGGACCTCGCCGCGCATGTCCTCGAGGGCGCGGACGATGTCGGCGTTGGCGTGCGTCCACCAGCCCGCGAACTCGACCGCGCTCTCGTCGGTCATGTGGTACGTGTACGAGCCGCCGACGATGTACGTGCCGGAGAGCAGGTCGCTGGCGTAGTAGCCGCCGCCACCGCTGATCTCGTGGCGGCCTTGCTTCACGAACAAGCGGTCGACCGCGCCGCGCCGCTTGCGCTTGATCGCGAGCCGGTCGGCGATCTCCTGATCGATGCACATCTGGGTCGAGCGCTCGGCCGGTGCGGGCTCTGCCGCGGCGACCTTCTTCGCAGGCTCGGCAGTCTTGTCGACCGCACGATCGCCCTCGGCGCGCGCGAGGTGCGACGAGCCGAGCAGGGCGCCGAGGACGAGCGATGTGACGCCGAGCGATCTCATAGCCCCGTCGGGATCCACATCGACAACCCGAGGGTCGCGACGAGGTTGTTGGTGTAGCGCGTCTCCGCCGCGATCTCCTGCACCGCCATCAGGTCGCGCGCGGTGAACCGCACGGAGAAGACGTTCGTCACGAACATGTCGAGCGCGAAGCCCGCGTCGAACGTGATGCCCTGGACCGCGTCGTGGATCATGCGGCCCGCGCCCGCGAGCAGGATGAAGTCGGCGTGGACGATGCCGCCGCCGAGCTTGAGCTTGGCGTGGACCGGCGACCACATGAGGTTGCCGAGCGCGACGTACGCGGTGCCGGGCTGGAAGCGATCGTCGCCGAAGAACTTGGTGAGCGGCGAGTCGAGATCGAGCGTCAGCGGCGTGATGTCGAGCTCGCCGGCGATGCCGAAGTCCTCGGTGAAGAAGAACCCGAGCGAGCCGCCGGCGATCCAGCTCGACGACGTCAGATCGCCGCCGTAGAGCCCGCCGTGCCCGACGAGGTTCAGCTTGCGGCGCTTGAGGAAGTCCTTCTTCTGGACGCCTCGCGGCCTCAGCTGCTCGCCGACCTGCTCCGCGATCGTTTGATCGAGGCACGACGGCAGAGGTGCATCGGATGGCTTCGCCGGCGCCGGCTGAGCGACAGCAGCGCCGCCGTACAGCACGGCGACGAGCACGAGGACCCCTGTCGTGCGTGACACCGCTATCGAGCGTACAACAAGGCGCGGCTCGGAAGCACGTCACGCATGGTACGATTGGCGTGGATGGAGCACTTGACGGGGACGCGTATCCGGCGTGAAGCAACGCCGGCCACGGTCAACCTCCGCCGCTGCAAGCTCGTCGTGATCAAGGGTGCGCAGCGCGGTACCGAGTTCGTGATCACCGGCGATGTCATTCGCATCGGCAAGGCACCCGAGAACGATCTCGTGCTCGCCGACGAGACCGTCTCTCGCGTGCACTTCGAGATCGTGCGCGATGCCAAGGGCTACCTCGTGCGAGATCTCAAGAGCACGAACGGCACGTTCCTCGACAGCGCCGAGGTCAAGGAAGCCTATCTGCGTGCGGGCTCGGTGATCGCGATCGGCGCGACCGAGCTCAAGTTCACGCCGTTCGAGGAGCGCATCGAGATCCTGCCGTCCGAGAAGGAAGCGCTCGGCGAGATGGTCGGCAAGTCGCCGGCGATGCGCGAGATCTTCGGGCTCGTCGAGCGGATCGCGCCGACCGACGCGACCGTCCTCATCGAGGGCGAGACCGGCACCGGCAAGGACATGATCGCGCGCACGCTGCACCAGCAATCACCGCGCGCCGACAAGCCGTTCATCGTCGTCGACTGCGGCGCGGTCGCCGGGACACTCATCGAGAGCGAGCTGTTCGGGCACGAGAAGGGTGCGTTCACCGGCGCGACATCCGCGCGCCAGGGCGCGTTCGAGCTGG
>JAEWJO010000574.1 GCA_023386455.1 Pseudomonadota bacterium
CGTGATGGCCGAGCGCGCGGTCGCGCCGCTGGAGGCCGCGTCGTGATCTCCGTCGTCATCGAGAGCTGGAACATCGACGGCGATACGGCCGGGCTCGATTGCCTGGTCCGACTGCTCGCCCCGCAGGTCGCCGCGGCGGATGCCGAGGTCGTCATCACGCACACCGCGATCGATGCCGCGGATCGGGCCGCGCTCGCCGACCGGCTCGGTCGCGCGATCCGCTGGGTCGAGCTCGAAGCGAACGCCACGTACTACGACCACAAGAACCGTGGCTTCGACGCGAGCACAGGCGACGTCGTCGCGTTCATCGACGGCGACTGCGAGCCGACCGACGGCTGGCTCGCCGCGCTCGTCGCTCCGCTGTCGCGAGGCGCGTCGGTCGTCGCCGGGTCGACCTCCTATGCCGGGACGCTCGCGCCGCTCGCGAACGAGCTCGACTTCCCGTACTTCGCGTGGGACGACAAGCGCCGGCGCTTCGCCGCGACGTCCGCGCGAACCGACGGGCTCGTCCGCAACTTCTTCGCGAACAACGTCGCGTTCGCGCGCGAGGCGTTCGGCTCGCGCCGCTATCCGGCGCTGCCGATGTTCCACGGCCAGTGTCAGGTGCTCGCGCTCCGCTTCGTCGAGGCGGGCATCCCGATCGTCTACGCACGCGACGCTCACGTCACGCACGCATGGCCCGATGGCCTCGCCGAGTGGCTCGAGGTGAGGCTCCTCCGCGGCGCCGATACGACGCGGCTCTTGCCGCACGTGCTCGGCACGTACGCACCTCGCGCGAAGCACGTCGTCGAGAAGCTCGGGCCGGTGCCGTCGCTCGCGATTATCGGGCTGCGCGCGATCACCGGGGCGTGGTCGGCGCTGCGTCGCGGACCCCAGCTGCGTGGCCTCGCGCTCCTCGCCGGCGTCACGATCGTCGACGCGATCGGCGCCGCGGCGGCGCCGGCGGTCTACCGTCGTTACCTGGCGGTAACGACCGACCGGAGTGCACCGCTGCGCCGACCGGCGAATGTCGCGACGACCAGCCAGCACGACCGCGGCGCGGCGTGAGCGTCGACCAGATCCTCGCGGCGGTCGGAATCTACGCGGGCACGTTCGTCGTCGGCGCGGTCTCGAGCGTCATCCCGATCGTCAGCATCGAGGTGTTCCTCGTCGCGATCACGCTCGCGCACGGCGGTGGCCTCGCGGTCGGCGCCGCGCTCGTCCTGCTCGCGACGTGCGGCCAGGTGCTCGGCAAGCTGCCCGTCTATTTCGCGACACGCGGGCTCGCGGGCCTGCCGGGACGTCACCACGCCCACGTCGAACGCGCGCGGCGCTGGGTCGCACGCGCGAACGCGCGCCCGGCCGCCGTGCTCGCCGTGAGTGCCATCGTCGGGTTGCCGCCGTTCTCGCTCGCGTCGACCGCCGCCGGGGCGCTCGGGATCCCGCCGCGTACGTTCTGCACCGTGGTCGCGGCGGGCCGCGCTGTACGGTTTGCAGTCCTGATCACGATTGCCGCATGCACCCAGATCTGAGCGCACCTCCGCCGCTGCTCCCACATTGAAGGCCCGGATCGCGCGTGTTACGAGCAACGCATGGTCAGGGTGTGGTCCATCGTCGTGGTCGCCATCGCCGCGTGTCAGCCGCCGCCGCAGCAGTACTCGTATCAGGGTGCCGGCGGCGGCGAGGAGCGGGCGTTGCCCGCGGTGCAAGCACGGGTCGTCTCGACAGGTGAGGGCGAGCGCTCGCACCTGCCGGCACGCTCGCTATCGATGCCGTTCTCCGGCGCGCGCGACGGCACCGAGCTCGTCGCCGAGTACTTCCAGCGGGCCGATGCCGCGGGTGCGCAGCTCATCTCCGACCTCGCGGTCTACATCCGTACCGAGAAGGACGGCCAGCCCGCCGAGTGCCGCACGGAGATCGTGCCCGAGACGCTGACGGACACGCAGTTCCATGCGGCGACGAGCCGCCCGGTCTACAAGTCGGTGCCGGTCACGCGGCAGGTCACCGAGCACGAGTACCGCTGCAAGCCGGTCTCGAAGTACGAGTCGCGGTCCGTCACGGAGTACCAGCAGAGGTGCCGGACCGAGCGCCATCCCGTGCAGAGGTCGCGCACGGTCTACAGCTCCCAGTACGACTACTCGAGCAAGTCGACGCGCTCGGTCCCGCGGACCGAGTACTACACGGACTACGAGTCGCGCTACGAGTGCCACTCCGAGCCGGTCACGCGGATGAAGAGCGAGTACGTGACGAAGACCGAGTGCGGCTCCGAGCTCGTGACGAAGACCGTGACGCGATACGAGCACCAGTTCGAGAACGAGTACGTGCCCGCGCACTACGAGTACATCACCCGCCAGCGCCTGCGCGAGCTCGAGCCCGAGTGCTACACGCTCGACGAGGCGGCCGATGATCCGGTCTCCGCGCCGGGCGCGCAGGGCAATCGCGTCGAGGGCACGCTGTACATCAAGGCGTCGTAAGCCGACGCCGTGCTCGCGCGTCCCGTGTCGCCGGCGTGCTACACCGCGGGGCGATGGACTCGCTGTTTCCGTGGCTCGCTGCACCGACCGATCGCCTCGCGTTGCGCGTCGGTGACCGGGCGCTGAGCCAGCGCGAGCTCGCGGTGGCGTGCGCGAATCACGTCGCGATGCTCGGGGCGCGCGGCGTATCGCCGGGCGAGCGCGTCGGCGTGTGGACGCAGCCGGCGCTCGAGACGATGGTGGCGCTCGTCGCGCACGCGGCGGCCGGGTACGTCTCGGTGCCGATCGATCCCAAGCTCGGCGAGCGCGAGCTCGGTCACATGCTCGGCAACGCGGCGCCGCGCGTGTGCGTCGCCGCCGATGCCGCGGCGGTCGCGGGGCGCGCGGGCGCGACCGATACCACCGGCGTCGCGCTGACCGGCGGCGGTCCGGCGATCGCGCCGCTGCCGATCCGCGGCGAGCCCGCGCTCGTGCTCTACACGTCGGGCACGACCGGTGCGCCGAAGGGCGCGCTGATCACGGATCGCAACATCGCGAGCGACCTCGACATGCTCGCGCGCGCGTGGGCCTGGACCGGCGACGACACGGTCGTGCACGCGCTGCCACTGTTCCACGTCCATGGCCTCGTGCTCGGCCTGTTCGGCAGCCTGCGCCGAGGCGGCGCGCTGCGCTGGGTGCCGCGCTTCACCGTCGAGGAGCTGGCCGGTGCAGTTCGCGAGCACGCGGCTTCGGGCCGCACGATGCTGTTCGCGGTGCCGACGATGTACCACCGGCTGTGCGAGGAGGCGGAGCGTGCACCGATGATCGCGAGCGCGCTCGGCGCCGCGCGGTTGCTGGTCAGCGGCTCGGCACCGCTCCCCGCGCGCGAGCACCAGCGGCTGGAACAGCTGACGGGGCATCGCGCGATCGAGCGCTACGGGCTGACGGAGACGCTGATCATCACCTCGAGCCGTCACGACGGCGAGCGCCGGCCGGGCTTCGTCGGACCACCGCTCGATGGCCTCGAGCTCCGGCTCGTCGACGACGCGCGCCACCCGATCGATCCGGGCGACGCCTCCGCGATCGGCGAGGTCAGCGTGCGCGGACCGAGCGTGTTCGCCGGCTACCTGGATCGCGACGACGCGACGCGCGCGGTGCTCGACGCCGACGGCTGGTTCTACACCGGCGATCTCGCGATGCGCGCCGCCGACGGCCAGCTGAAGATCGTCGGGCGCAGATCGACCGACATCATCAAGTGCGGCGGTTTCAAGGTCGGTGCCGGCGAGGTCGAGGAGGCGCTGCTCGAGCATCCGGCGGTCGCCGAGGCCGCGGTGATCGGCGAGCCGGACCCTGATCTCGGCGAGCGGATCGTCGCGTTCGTGGTCGTGCGCTCGGCGGTCGAGCCGGCCGCGATCGAGAACCATGTCGCGACGTTGCTGTCCCCTCACAAGCGGCCGCGCGAGGTCCGGATCCTCGAGGCGCTGCCGCGCAACGCGATGGGCAAGGTCCAGAAGTCTGCCCTGCGCACCCGGCGCTGACGCCCCGGCCCGACCTCTGACAGCCTGGCCCCGGATCGCGAGGTCGAGGCAGCAGATTTTCCTTCGGAAAGGCGTGCGACATTGATTAGATGCCCACCTCTGATGGGCATGATGAACCGTAACGAGTTTCTGAAGACGACGATGGGCTTCGCGGCCGTACTGCTCGGCGTGGGCGCGTGCACGAAGGCCGATGACGGGGATGCGACGCCGGATGCAGCCGGCGGAGGTTCGGGTAGTGGCAGCGGCTCGGGGTCTGGCTCGGGATCGGGGTCGGGCTCGGGCTCGGGCTCGGGCTCGGGCTCGGGCTCCGGATCCGGCAGCGGGTCGGGGTCGGCGATGGGAGACTGCACGATGAACGGGACCAACGTCGCGATCGGCGGGAACCACGGCCACGCGCTCGTCGTGTCGAAGGACGACATCGCGGCGGGCGTCGACAAGACCTACGACATCACGGGATCGTCGCTGCACTCGCACACGGTCACGATCACGGCCGCGCAGTTCGCGATGCTCGCGGCGAACGCGAACGTCATGACCGTGTCCTCGACGGACATCCACTCGCACACGATCACCGTCACCTGCGCGTGACGCGATACCGATCGCGGTGAGCCGGCTCCGGACATCGCGATCGGCCGGGACGTGCGCGCGACGGGTCGGCAGCGCGGCTCGAGCGCGCTAGGATGCGCGCGTGCGTACGACCGACGAGCTTCGCGCGAGCCTGCTCGCGATCCCCGACGCGGAGGTGCCGCGGTCGGCGGCGATCGCCGACGGAATCGCGCAGGCGGTCGCGTACCTCGACTCCGACGTCGCGGTCGCGAGCATCGAGGCCGACACCTACTGGCCGAAGTGGCACTCGCCCTGGTGGCAGATGACGATGCTGTGGGAGCTCGGCGAGGCGGCTCGGATCCCGCAGCGCAGCGTCGCCGCGATGGTGAAGGGACTCGACGCGCTCCGGCTCCATACCTTTCCGATCCGCGAGGAGGAGTGGCCGGCGGGCGCCGATCGCAAGCGCGACACCTCGTGTCACTGCGCGCTCGGCACGATCGATCAGGTGCTGACCGCGTGTGGCGTCGACGTCGACGCGGCGCTGCCGTGGATCGAGCCCTGGTACGCACGCTACCAGATGCGCGACGGTGGCTACAGCTGCGACGAGGAGGCCTACCTCGTCGAGCACGAGTGCCCGAGCTCGATGGTCGGTACGGTCGCGCTGTTCGAGGCGCTGCTGCGCCGCGGACCGAGCGAGACCGCCGATCGCGCGGCCGCGTTCCTCGTCGAGCGCGAGCTGCGGCTCGGCTCGCCGACGGTGCACAACGCCGAGGAGCGCGAGATGGCGCCGCGCTGGCTCGAGCTCGCGTCGCCGCGGTTCTACTTCTACGACGTGCTGCGGGGATCGAGCGCGCTCGTGCGCTGGGCGGCGTCCCAGCGCCGCACGATCCCGGCGCGCGCGATCGTCCGCGTCGTCGATCACCTCGTCGCGACGTCTCCCGACGGCATCGTGAGGGTCGGCCGCCGCCCGTTCGCGGGCATCGGCACGCTGGCGCGCGAGGCCGACGGCACGTGGAAGCGCCAGCCGGTCGCGCCGACGTTCGCGCTCGTCGACGCGGTCAGCGTCGTCGGCCAGCCGAGCGAGGTGCTCACGGCCGAGTGGCGCGCGACGCGACACGCGCTCGTCGGGCTGATCGACGACGGCCTCGTGTCGTGACGCGGGCGGCCGCGACGCCGAGACGCCGTCGCAGATCGGCGGCCACCCGGCCGGTCCTCTACACGATCGGCCACTCGACGCGCCCGCACGACGAGCTCGTCCGCGTGCTGCAGGCGCACGGCGTGACGACGCTCGTCGACATCCGCTCGATCACGCGGTCGCGCGCGAACCCGCAGTTCGAGCGGACGGCGCTTGCCCGCGCATTGCCGCGTGATGGCATCCGGTACGTCGTGATGCCCGATCTGGGCGGCCGGCGAGGGCGCTCGAAGACTGCCGATCCGGCGCGCAATGCCGGCTGGCGCGTCGCCGCGTTCCACAACTACGCCGACTACGCCGAGACACCCGCGTTCCAGGCTGCGCTGAGCGAGCTGCTCGCGCTCGCGGGCAAGGAGACCTGCGCGATCATGTGCGCCGAGGCGGTGTGGTGGCGCTGCCACCGCCGGATCGTCGCGGACTACGCGCTGCTGCGCGGTGCGCGCGTGTTCCATCTGTTCACGCCGACGAAGGCCGAACGCGCGACGCGGACGCCGTTCGCGAAGCTCGATCGCCGCACGAAGACGCTGCGCTATCCGGCGGCGGTCACCCCAGCTCGGCGACGGCGGTGATGACGAGCGGGAGGTCGTCGCCGGAGCGC
>JAEWJO010000629.1 GCA_023386455.1 Pseudomonadota bacterium
GGCATCCACTTCAACGAGTACGCGCTGCACATGATCCCGGTCGCGCTCGCCGGCTGGGTCGTCGCGTACCTCGCGCTCGCCTGGTGCTTCCGCGAGGCGCTGGCCGACGAGAATCCCGCGCTCGGCGAGGCCCCGCCGGCGGTCCGCCTCGGCGCCCACGCGCGGATCGTCCTCGTCACGACCGCGCTCGCGATCGCGTCGTACCCGGTGCTCGCATCGCGCGGCATCGAGCCGTGGGTCGTCGCGGCGCCAGCCGGCTGCATCTCGGTCGCCGCGGCCCTCGCCGGCGGAGCGGCATTTCGCAAGGTGCTCGCCGGCGTCAGCTGGGAGCTCGGTCCATTCGTGTTCGGCGTGTTCGTGCTCGCGACCGCGCTCGCGCGCGCAGGCGTCACCGACGAGCTGGCGCACCTCTACGCGGCCTCGCCTGCCCCGCTGACGACGGTCGGCGGCGTCGCCGCGGTCGGCTCGGCGCTGATCAACAACCACCCGATGGCGCTGCTCCACTCGATCGCGCTCGACGGCGCGCCGGATCGCCTCGTGTACGCGGCGCTCGTAGGCGGCGACCTCGGGCCCCGGCTTCTTCCGATCGGCTCGCTCGCGGGCCTGCTCTGGCTCCACATCCTTCGTACGCGGGATGTCACGGTCTCCATGGGCACGTTCGTGCGCGTCGGGGTCATCGTGACGATTCCGTCGCTGGTCGTGTCGCTCGGCGTGCTCTGGCTGGTCACCTGAACAAACCGGCCGGCTGCCCGTCCTGGCAGGCAGGTTCCCAAGGAAATACGAAGAGGTGTCTCGTCGGTTGTGACGGTTGACTACACGATCTTCGTGCTACAAAAGGAACGCACTCCAAAGGGGGCAAGTCCCATGGCATTCGCTCAGTCCGCTCGACCGATTCAAGGTGCTGTCGCGACGCTCGGCGTCAGCGACCGCGTCACGTTTCTCCGCAAGACCTACGCCCACCTTGGCGGCTCGCTGATCGCGTTCGCCCTGGTGACGTGGTTCATGATCAACTACATGACCGAGCTGAGCCTGAAGTTCACCTTCGGGACCAGCGGCAACGGCATGTGGCTGCTCGTGATCGGCCTCTTCATCGTGGTCAACATGGGCGCCCAGTGGCTCGCCCGTCACGAGACGTCGCGTGCGCTGCAGTACCTCGGCCTCGGCCTCATGGTCGCCGTCTGGTCACTGCTGCTGCAGCCGATGATCTGGTACGTGATGCTGAAGTTCGGCAACCCCGCGCAGATCTTCGCCGCCGACGGTGTACACGTCGCGCTGAGCGGCACGGCCGCCGCGATCATCGCCCAGTCGGCGATCATCACGCTCGCGATCTTCATCGGCCTGACGGTGACCGTGTTCGTGACGAAGAAGGACTTCTCGTTCATGCGCGGCGTGCTGTCGATCTGCACGTTCGCCGCGCTCGGCGTGATCATCGCCTCGCTGATCTTCGGCTTCCACCTCGGGGCGATCTTCAGCGGCTTCGTCATCCTGCTCATGTCTGGCTACATCCTGTTCCAGACGAGCCTCGTGATGAACTACTTCCCGCCGACCCAGTACGTCTCGGCGGCGCTCATGCTGTTCGGCACGATCGCGACGCTGTTCATTCACGTGCTGAACCTGATGGCCGCCTCGCGCCGCTAGTAGCCACCGAACGCACCGTTCTTCGACAGGGATCCCGAGCGGGGTCCCTGTCAGCGTTTTCGGGGCTATAATGGCTCGAATGCCTGCCGTGGTGGCGCCAGCGCCGCTCTCGTCCACAGATATCGGAGCGGTTCGCCGACTCGAGGACGCCATCGCCACGGTCATCCGCGGCAAGCCCGAGGCGATCCGCGCGGCCACCGTCGCGCTCCTCGCGCGCGGCCACCTCCTCATCGAGGACATCCCGGGCGTCGGCAAGACGACGCTCGCACGCGCGCTCGCCGCGGCGCTCGGCGGCACGTTCCGCCGCATCCAGTTCACGAGCGACCTCCTGCCGTCGGACATCGTCGGCGTGTCGGTCTACGACAACCACGGCAAGACGTTCGACCTGAAGCACGGCCCGATCTTCGCGAACGTCGTGCTCGCCGACGAGATCAACCGCACGACGCCGCGCACCCAGTCCGCGCTGCTCGAGGCGATGAGCGAGGGCTCGGTGTCGATCGACGACGCGACCCACGACCTGCCGAAGCCGTTCATGGTGATCGCGACCCAGAACCCGGCCGAGCACTACGGCACGTACCCGCTGCCGGAGTCGCAGATGGACCGGTTCCTGCTGCGCGTCTCGCTCGGCTATCCCCAGAAGAACGTCGAGCGCGAGCTCCTGAAGAGCCGCGCCGGCGGCGATCCGGTCAACGCGCTCCAGCCGGTCGTCGACCTCGCCGCCGTGCGCACGCTGCAGGACGGCGTCGAGACGATCCGCATGGAGGACGCCCTCCTCGACTACGCGATGTCGATCGTCGAGGAGACGCGCCGGCACCCGTCGATCTCCGTCGGCGTCTCGACGCGCGGTGCGCTCGCCTGGTACCGCGCCTCGCAGGCCGCCGCGCTCGCCGCGGGCCGCGAGTTCGTGATCCCCGACGACGTGAAGGGCCTCGCCGTGCCGTGTCTCGCGCATCGCCTGGTCCTTGCCCAGGCGCACGACTCGCTCGGCCGCCTGCGCGCCGACAGCGAGCGCGTGATCGCCGAGATCGTCGGCCGCGTCGCTGTGCCGACGTGAGCTTCTGGGCGCGCGTTCGCCGGCGGCTCCGCCCGCCGCGCCGCCTCAGCTTCACCCGCGAGGGCCGCATCATCGTCGTGCTCGCGGTCGGCGTCGGCTTCGCCGCGATCAACACCGGCAACAACCTCCTCTATCTCCTGCTCGGCTGGCTGCTGTCGTTCATCATCGCGTCGGGCGTGCTGTCGGAGATGACGCTGCGCGCGCTGTCGGTCGAGCGCCGGCCGCCACCGCGGATCTTCGCGAGCGAGCCGTTCCTGATGGAGGTCGTGATCAAGAACGGCAAGCCGAACCGCGCGTCGTACTCGATCGAGGTCGAGGACCTCCAGGGCAAGACGCCGATCGACAAGCGCTGCTACTTCCTCAAGATCCCCGAGGGCAAGTCGCAGCGAACGTCGTACCGCCACACGTTCGTCCGGCGCGGCCTCTACACGCTGACCGGCTACCGGCTCGCGACGAAGTTCCCGTTCGCGCTGTTTCGCAAGTCGCGCGATGTCGAGAAGCCGCTCGAGATCCTCGTCTATCCCGCGCGCGTCCCCGTGCCTCGGCCGCCACCGCGCGCGCTGACGAAGGGTGACGCGATCGCCGAGCGCCTCGGCCGGCGGGGCGAGTTCTTCGGCCTGCGCGAGCGCCGGCCCGGCGACGATCGGCGCGACGTCCACTGGAAGTCGAGCGCGCGCTCGGGCCGTCTGCTCGTGCGCGAGTACGAGGACGAGCTCGCGCGGCGGGTCGCGATCGCCGTCGACAACGCGCTGCCGGCCGACGTCCGCGACGCTGTCACCGACGGTGCGCTGACGCCCGCGCACGAGGCGCAGGTCTCGGCGGTCGAGCGCGCGATCAGCATCGCCGCGAGTCTCGCCGCCACCTATCTCGAGGTCGGCTGGACCGTCGAGCTCGTCGCGCGCGGCGCGAGCGTCGCGCCCGGGACCGGCCGCATGCACGAGGCGAAGATCGCGCGCGCGCTCGCGCTCCTGCCCTACGTCGGCGACGACGTCGAGTTCCACGCGCTGCCGAGGCGCGTCGAGAGTGTGCTCGTCCAGCCGCTCGGTGTGACGGCGCAGGGCCGCCCCTCGGCGCAGACAGTGATGGACGCATGACCGGCGTAGGCGTAGGCGTAGGCGTAGGCGGCTCCGGGTTCGCCGCCGGAGGTCGCGGCCTGTCGCTCGCGAGCCGTCTGCGCTCGTCGTCGGTACGTGCGGAAGCACTCGATCGGACGGCCAGAACATCGGCGCCGAGGCTCGCGGACAGGCTCCTGACGACGCCGTCGGTCCCGCGCTCTTGCCCGGCAGTGCTCCAGCTCGCTTACGCCTACGCCTACGCCTGCGGAGAGGATCCCTCGTGAGGTTCGCCGTCGCCCACAAGGCCGCGACCTACCTCGTCGTCGCGTTCGCGTACCTCGCGATGATCGCCGGCGGCGGCGTCCAGCCGATGATCGCGCTCGCCGGTCTCGTCGGGCTCGTCGGCTCCTGGTGGTGGGAGCCGCCGAACATCAAGTTCGAGAAGTGGTCGTGGATCTGGACGGTCGCGTCGGTGTTCGCGCTCGTCTACAGCGTGCTGACCGCGGTCGTCACCGGCGACTTCCTCGGTGTCGGCGCCCAGTTCCTGATCTGGCTCGTCGTCGCGAAGTGCTACAACCGGCGCGCCGCGCGCGACTGGCAGCAGATCTACCTGCTCGCGTTTCTCATGCTCGTCGCGGGCTCGGTGCTGAACGCCGACCTGACGTACGGCCTGTGCTTCCTCGGGTTCGTCATCGCCGCGACGTGGGCGCTGACGCTGTTCCATCTCCGCCGCGAGATGGAGGACAACCTGCTCGTCAAGCACGCGGCCGATCGCGCGAGCGAGCGCGTCGAGGTCCGACGCATCCTCGACAGCAAGCGCATCGTCGGCAAGCGATTCTTCCTCGGCACCGGTGCGCTGTCGTTCGGCATCTTCGTCGTCGCGTCGATCGTGTTTCTCGCGATTCCTCGCGTCGGGTTCGGGTTCTTCCTCAAGAACACGCGCGGCCTGACGCTCTCCGGGTTCTCCGACGGCGTGAAGCTCGGCGGCCACGGCGTGATCAAGAACGACAGCACCGTCGTGATGCGCGTCGAGATCGCGTCTGCCTACGGCGGCCGCGACCGGCCCGAGATCCACTGGCGCGGCGTCGCGTTCGACTACTACTCGAACGGCCAATGGTCGCGGAGCCGCAATGCACCGGACACCGCCGATGCGCTGTGGTTCCCGCGCGCCGGCATCGAACGCCACCGCATCCAGTGGCAGGACGCGCCCGGGCTCGACCTCCAGCGTGCCGCGAAGCAGGAGATCTGGCTCGATCCGCTCGACTCCGACGTGCTGTTCGGCGCGAGCAACCCGCACGTGTTCGAGCTCGCACAGATCGCGCGCAAGCGGCGGCCGCACCGCATGCAGAACGACGAGATCCGCCTCGAGCACGGCTCGACGCTGCACTACACCGTGTACTCCGACCTCGAGCCGCCACCGCCCGACGAGCTGCGCGCCGCGTCGGGTGCCGTACCAAAGCTCTACAGCGTCTACTACCAGCTGCCACAGGACCAGATCACGCTGGAGACGCGCGCGCTCGCCGCGCGGATCACGAACGGTCTGGCGACGAACTACGACAAGGCGGTCGCGATCGAGCGCTGGCTCGAGACGAACCTCACCTACACGCTCGAGCTCAGGGACCCCGGCCGCACCGAACCGGTGCACTTCTTCCTGTTCGATCGCAAGAAGGGCCACTGCGAGTACTTCGCATCGGCGTTCGTCGTGCTCGCGCGACTCTCCGGGATCCCGACGCGGCAGGTGAACGGCTTCCTCGGCGGCGAGTGGAACGAGTACCAGGGCTACGTCGCGGTTCGCGCCGGTGACGCGCACTCGTGGGCCGAGGTGTTCTTCCCCGGCAAGGGCTGGGTGACGTTCGATCCGACGCCGGCGGCCCCCGGCGGGCAGCTCGGCCGCGGCGGCAGCGGCTGGCGCGCGAAGATGGGTCGGTTCGTCGACACGCTGCGCTTCCAGTGGTCGAAGTGGGTGATCGAGTACGACCTCGCGTCGCAGCTCGAGCTGTTCAAGGATATCGGACGCGCATTCAAGCGCGCGGCGAGCAGCGTGCGCAGCGGCGTCGTCGGCATCGTCCGGTACTGGCCGGCCGCGTTGCTCGTCGGGTTCGCGATCGGTGCGGGCGTCTACTTCCGGCGCCGGCGCGAGCCCGGGCTCGAGTCGGGCAGCCGGCGGGCCGCCCGGTCGCGCGCGCGCTCCCCGATCTCCACCGCGTACGACCAGGTCACGCGCCTGCTCGCCAAGGCCGGCCAGGCTCGCGACGCCTCGACGACACCGCGCGAGCTCGCCGCCCGCCTGCTCGCCCAGAGCGCCCCGGCGGCCTCGGAGGTCGGCGAGCTGACCGAGCTGTACTACGCCGCCGAGTGGGGGCATCGCGCCGACCCGGCCGCCGAGCGACGCGCCGTCGAGCTTGCCGCCGCGATCAAGCGCACGCTCGCCGCCCAGCCCCGTCGCTGACGCGGTGACGTAGCCCACGCCATGGCGCTGCCAGAATGGCAGCCAGGCCCGTGATGTTGAAGCGCCGATCTGCCCGTGATATCGACGGTTGTCGTCGGTCGAACCACTCGTCGGACGACGGCAAAACCCTTGCAGAGAGCAGCGCCGATGACGCGTCTTGTAGTGCTGGCCTTCCTCGTCCTGGGGGTCGGCGTCTCGCGTGCCGAGGGAATGCTGGGGGACGGCACCAGCACCCTCAAGTTCAACAAGCTCCTCCTCCACGAGGACAACAACCCAGACGCCGACCAGCCCAAGGTCGACCCGGACTCGATCAACCACTACTTCAACCTGGCGCACTGCGTATGCAGCCAGTTCAACCTGCCGCCGGACCCCGCGAACCCGGATTTTCACGAGGGCACGTTCGAATGGGAGATCATCGTCGAGAACAACACGATGCCGCTCGACGAGCTGGTCGAAGTGTGGACGGGCACCGACTGCGCGACGCCTGACACGCCGACCCGCGAGGCGAACTGCACGAAGGTCCCCACGACCGCGAGCATCACCACGATCGTCGAGTCCAACGGCATTCGCGTTCCGATCGACGTCTTCAAACTGATGACCCCGAAGATGACGGATCAGGTGATGGGTTGTCAGGAGCGCAAGCTCTCGGCAGCGACCTGGCTCCTTGTCGATAATGAACCTGACGGCAAGTTCGACTACAACAATGCGGTCGCGATCGAAACCGACGCCGAGGCGCCAGCGCTGCCGACGGAGTTCAGCGCGCAGGGCGCCGAGAACGCGATCAACATCAGCTGGAAGGCGCCGACGGACACCTCCGACGTGTTCGCGTACCAGGCGCTGTGCGCGACATCGACCGGCTCGCCGGCGAAGACCGATCCGCCGGAGGCGCTCTACATGACGCCGAACCGGCTGTGCGGCGCACAGCAGACCCTGTCGCTCACGCCGAGCCCGATCTCGACGAGCAGCACCGATCCGGACGCCGGCACCGGGACCGTCGACATCACCGCGCTCTCGTCGCTCGATCCGATGTTCATCTGCGGCGAAACGCGGAACGCGACCGCGAACGGCATGCGCATCGAGGGCCTGCAGAACGGCGTCGCGTACACGGTCGTGCTGCTCGCGGTCGACAAGTACCAGAATCCGCGGGGCACGTTCTTCACGTCGACGCTGACGCCGGTCCCGTCGACCGACTTCTGGGAGGACCTCCACGACCAGGGCTCCGGCGTCGAGGGCGGCTTCTGCCTGCTCTCGCAGACGTACGGCGACGGTGGTCCGCTGACCACCGCGCTGCGCGCCTTCCGCGACGACACGCTCGCCGACACCGCGTATGGCCGCTGGCTGATCGACGTCTACTACGGCACGATCGGCGCGATCGATCTGCACGGCATCCTCGCCCTGCGCATCGTCGCCGGCATCCTGCTCCTGCCGCTCGTCGGGTTCGCACTGCTGTGGCACCTGTTGACGCTGCCGGGCCTTGTCGTGCTGATCGCGCTCGGCGTCCTCGTCCGCAAGCGCCGCATCGGCCGCACCCGCCTCGCGATGGCCGCGACCGTCGCCGGTGTCCTGCTCCTGCCGCTCCGCGCGCACGCCCAGTCGCCGTACTGGGACGACTCCGGCGTCGCCGACAACGACGGCGCGCCGCTCGCGATCGGCGATCCCGAGCGCGTCACGTGGCACGCCGGCGTTCGCCTCGGCCCGTACATCCCCGCGATCGACGATCAGCTCGGCATGGCGCGCGGCGGCGCCGACGGTCCGTACGAGCAGATGTTCGGCGGCCGCTCGATCCTGCCGATGCTCGACATCGACCGGTTCTTCTTCCGCGGCTTCGGCCAGCTCGGCCTCGGCATCTCGGTCGGCTACATGGGCAAGAAGGCCCACCCATGGGAAGCGGGCTCGAGCCCCGACGATCCGAACCGGCCGCGCTCGACCGGCGACGACAACACGTTTCGCCTGTTCCCGTTCTCGCTCAACGCCGTCTACCGGTTCACGTACCTCGACGACGAGTACGGCATCCCGATCGTTCCGTACGCGCGTGGCGGGCTCGCCTACTACGTCTGGTGGATCACCGCGCCGAACGGCGACTTCGCGAAGGCGTGCAAGGGCGGCGGTGACGATCCGATGTGCGAGACGACGAGCGCCCGCGGCGCGAGCCTCGGGTTCGTCGGCTCGGTCGGCCTCGCGATCCGCGCCGAGCGCATCGACGAGAGTGCCGCGCGGTCGATGCGCGAGAGCGGCATCGAGCATGCGGGTTTCTACGCAGAGTACAGCCTCGGCAAGGTCGACGGCTTCGGCTCCGATAAGAAGCTCTCGGTCGGCGATGCGACCTGGTTCGCCGGCGTCGACTTCGAGTTTTGAGAGGCTGTCATCGAGAACGGCTGCGCCGTCGGTAACACCGTGTTATCGACGAGCGCATGAACGTTCGCGCTCTCCTGGCAGCTGTCGTCCTGGTCGGTTGTGGTAGTGCCAAACCCGACGTCACGGTCCCCGCGCCGCCGGTGACGCAGAGCGGGGCGGCGCCGGCCGTCTCCGCCGCAGAGCCGGCGGCTGCGCCGAAGACCGCAGCGACCAAGGCGAAGAAGATCCGCACCGTCGAGGGGATCACCGAGTACCGCCTCGACAACGGCATGCAGGTGCTGCTGTTCCCCGACCAGACGCAGTCGACGGTGACGGTCAACATCACGTACCTCGTCGGCTCGCGCCACGAGGGCTACGGCGAGACCGGCATGGCGCACCTGCTCGAGCACATGATGTTCAAGGGCTCGCCGCGTCACCGCAACGTGCTGAAGCTCGTCGCCGAGAAGGGCGGCCAGCTGAACGGGACCACCTGGTACGACCGCACGAACTACTACGAGACGCTGCCCTCGACGCCGGAGAACCTCGAGTGGACGCTCGACCTCGAGGCCGATCGCATGCGCAACGCCTCGATCTCGCCGGACGACCTCAAGACCGAGTTCTCGGTCGTCCGCAACGAGTTCGAGATGGGCGAGAACAACCCGCAGTCGATCCTGTCGGAACGCATGATGTCGACGGCGTTCCTCTGGCACAACTACGGCAAGTCGACGATCGGCTCGCGCTCGGACATCGAGAAGGTCCCGGTGCCGGCGCTCCGCGCGTTCTACGACAAGTTCTACCAGCCGGATAACGCCGTCCTCGTCGTCTCCGGCAAGTTCGACGACGCGTTCGCGCTCGACAAGATCGAGAAGCTGTTCGGCACGATCGCCCGCCCCGCTCGCAAGCTCGCGCCGACCTACAGCGTCGAGCCCGTACAGGACGGCGAGCGCGTCGTCACGCTGCGGCGCAACGGCGACGTCCACGTCGTCGGCCTCGTCTATCACACCGTCGCCGGCACGTCGGATGACTACCCCGCGATCGAGGCCGCGATCGACGTGCTGACGCGCGAGCCGTCGGGCCGCCTCTACAAGAAGCTCATCGAGACCAAGCTCGCCGCGTCGATGTACGGCAGCAGCATGGCAAGCCACGACCCGTTCGTCGCCGAGTTCGGCGCCCAGATCCGCGACGCGAAGAACGTCGACAAGGTCGAGAAGATCATGCGCGACGAGATCGAAGGCCTCGCAGCATCGAAGATCGATGACAAGGCCGTCGAGCGCTGGCGCATCGCGACGCTGAAGGAGATCGAGCTGTCGATGGCAGACAGCCAGGACATCGCGGTCGAGCTCTCCGAGTACGCCGCCATCGGCGACTGGCGCTCGATCTTCGCGTATCGCAACCGCGTCGAGAAGGTCACCACCGCCGACGTCCAGCGCGTCGCGAAGGCCTACTTCAAGGCGTCCAACCGCACGGCCGGCCGCTTCGTCCCGACGAAGGATGCCGATCGCGCGCCGCTGACCGAGACGCCGGATGTCGAGAACTACGTCAAGGGCATCGAGGGCGGCGAGGTCAAGGAGCAGGGCGAGGTGTTCGCGGCGACGCTCGACAACATCGAGGCGCGCACCATCCGCAAGGAGCTGAAGGGCGGCATCAAGGCGGCCCTCCTCTCGAAGAAGACGCGCGGCGGCAAGGTCTCGCTCTCGCTCGCGCTCCACTGGGGCGACGAGAAGTCGCTGCAGAACCGAAGCAGCGCGGCGACGTCGCTGCTCGGCGCGATCCTCACGCGCGGCACGACGAAGAAGTCCTACCAGGATCTCCAGGACGCCGAGGACGCGCTCAAGGCGCACATCTGGGTCTCGACGAGCACCGACGGCCTCACGCTCCACATCGACACGCTGCGCGACAAGCTGCCCGCTGCGCTCGACCTCGCGGCCGAGATCCTGACGCAGCCGTCGTTCCCCGCGAAGGAGCTCGAGATCGTCCGCCAGGAGCAGCTCGCCTCGCTCGAGGAGCGCCAGCAGGATCCGATGACGATCGCGTTCACGACGCTGCAGGAGCTGTCCTCGAAGTGGCCGAAGGGCGACCCTCGCCACGTCGACTCGATCCCGGAACAAATCGCCGCGATGAAGAAGGTCTCGATCGGCGAGATCAAGCAGTTCTACAAGGACTTCGTCGGCGCCGGCCACGGCGAGCTCGCCGTCGTCGGTGACCACGACCCGGCCGCGATCAGCGCGCAGGTCGAGAAGCTGTTCGGCACCTGGCAGACCAAGAAGCCCTACGCCCGCCTCACCGACAAGGCCTGGGGCGTCGCCGGCCAGACCAAGTCCGTCGATCTCAAGGACAAGGAGATGACGACGCTCGCGATCTCGCACGACGTGGCGATGAAGGACACCGACGCCGACTACCCGGCGTGGGTCCTGCTCGCGCACATCCTCGGCGGCGACGGTGGCTCGCGCACCTGGATGCGACTCCGCGAGAAGGAGGGCCTGTCGTACGGCGTCGCCACGTGGGCGTACGCCGATGCGTTCGACGCCGTCGGTGGCTTCGGCGGCTACGCGATCGTCGCGCCGCAGAACCTCGCGAAGGCGAAGGCCTCGCTGCTTGACGAGATCGGCCGCATGCTCAGCGGCTCGGTGACCGCCGACGAGCTCAAGCGCGGCAAGGACACCTGGATCAAGGATCAGGACACGAGCCTCTCCAACGACAGCTACGTGCTCCAGAGCCTGTCGACCCAGTCCTACCGCGGTCGCACGACGCAGTTCACGAAGGAGTTCCGCGCCAAGCTCCAGGCCGTCACCGCCGACGACATCGCGCGCGTCGCGAAGAAGTTCCTCGACCCGAAGCGCCTCGTCATCATCGACGCCGGCGACGTCGGCAAGCAGAAGGCGCAGTAGCCTCAGCTGTACATGTAGATGATGAAGCCGACCGGAATGAGCAGCCCGGCGCCGACGAAGTACTTGCCGCGCCCGAGGAGCCCCCGGTCGCCCTTCATCATCGTCATGCCGGTGATCGCGAGCACGATCAGCGCGACCGCGAACGCGTCGGCGACGTAGGTCCACACGCCCTTCAGGTTGTTGAGGTGTAGCGCGTTGACCTCGAACAGCCCGGTGCGGCGCGCGAGCGTCTTCTGCACGCCCTTGCCGGTCCTGATGTCGACGTGGACCTCCTGGCCCTCGTCGAGAAACACGCGCAGCTCGTGCTCGGTCTCCTGGAAGTGGCCGCGCACGCGGCTCCGGTCGAGGCGGAGCGTGCCGACGATCGTGCCTTCCATCTCGCCGAGCGTGCCCGCCAGCGGCCCGACGTCGACGCTCTTCTCCTCGAACCGATAGTTCGGGTTCCAGTCCTCGATGTGGTTCACCGCGATCCCGCTGATCCCGTACGCGAGGATCAGCGCGACCGCGACGTAACCGATGTCGCGATGGAAGACGCGGAACCAGTGCCGCCAGTGGCGGTGCCGCGTCACTAGTTGAACACGGCGCCGGTGCCGTCGAGGCGGACGACGCTCATCGGCGTGGTGACGCTCGCCGGGTCGAACGGCTGGTTCTTCTCGCGCGCCTCTTCGGCGGCGTACTCCTTCGTGTCCTCGAGCGACAGGTCGTGCACGGCCACCACGCCCTCGGCGACGGCACGCTTGCCCTTGCTCTCGACGGGGAACACCATCTCGCCGTCGGTCACCTTGAAGCGCAGCTTCTGGCCCGGCTTGTCGCCGGCCATCTCGAACCAGCAGCCGCGCATCGGGCAGACGTCGGTGATCATGCCCTCGACGCGGACCGTCTGGCCCGCGAACTTCTTCGGCTCGGTGAGGATCGCGTCGATCGGCGTCGCCGCCGCGAGCTTGACGCCCGCGCCGAACGACTGGCCCTTCACCTCGGCCGTCTTCGCCGTCGCCGCCGGCGCTGGCTCGGACTTCTTCGGGCCCTTGTCGCATGCAACGAGGGACGCGACGACGAACAGGAGCGAGGCTACGCGGGTCATGGCCTCGGACTTTGCTGCGCCCGCCCGACGGTGTCAACGGCCTACTTCGGACGCGGGTCCGCGAGGCCGCTGCCCGGCTGCGCGACGCCCGACCGCAGCTGGCGCGTGCGCTCGACGAGCGTGCGCATCGCGTTGCGGATCTCCGGGAACAGGTACTCGGCGTCCTCGTCGAGGACGTCGTGGCTCGTCGCGTACGGCTCGTAGTAGCCGATGTACCGGTCGACCTCGCCGTGCGTGCCGGCGGGCTCGAGGCCCATGTCGGCGAGCGTGTCCGAGAGGTTTCGGCGCAGCGACTCGGCGCCGGCGGCATCGCCGTGGACGATCACCGAGAACACGCGGCCCGCGAGGTGCCGCGGATAGCTCCAGCCGGCGAGCTCGATCGCCTTTGCCTTCGCGGCGTCCTTGCCGTGCGTCGACGTCGGATCGGGGTTGCCGCCGTCGGCGCAGACGAGCCGGTCGAGCATGAGCTTGAGTGGCGAGGTCGCCTGGTACCAGTACGTCGGCGTCACGATCGCGACCGCGTGCGCACCGACCCAGCGGGGATAGATCTCGTTCATCCAGTCGAGCGTCTGGCCGAGCGAGTGGTTCGGGTAACACGAGCACGGCCAGTGGCAGAGCGGCATCGCTGTCGATACGCACGCCTTGCACGGATAGATGCGCCGGCCGTACTCGCTTGCGAGGTTGGAGAGATCGAGCAGGTCGACGTGGGCACCGGCCGCCCGCAGCTCGTCGGCGGCCTCGGCCGCGAGCCGGAACGACTTGGACAGCTCGGACGGGCACGTGTGCTCGCTCCGCGAGCTGGCCTGGATCAGCAGGACGCGCAGCTGGCCCGGCGAATCGTGCAGCTTCTTCGCGGCGTGGATCGCGTCGCGCGTCGCGAGCCACTCGGTCGAGAGTGCGTAGCTCGGATCGGCGAAGCCCTCGCCTGCCTTGCGCGTGCGCGGCGACTTGCGGTGGTTGTCGTAGCCGTCCCACGCGACGGCCTCGACCGCATCGAGCTCGCGCGCGACCTTCTCGAAGGCAGGGTCGAGGAACTGGGCGCGGAACCGCTCCCGGAACTCCTCCCGGGTGAGCTGCACGCTCGGCGAGCCTTTGCGGATCTTCAGCTCGACCGGGTCGTCGTCGCGCGCCATGGGCGCGGACCGGGTGCAACGCGCGTACCCGCGGTCGCTACCGGAAATCACGGGGGTCGGCGCGTGGCAGCGAGCGCTGCCGCGCACCGGGTCGTGGATGCGCCGGGTAGATCAGACCTTCGGTCCGCCGCCGCGAACTTCGGCCGAGGCCTGCGCCTCGTACTTCTTGAAGTTCTCCTTGAACAGGCCGGCGAGCTTCTTCGCCTTCTCGTCGTAGAGCGCCTTGTCCGACCACGTGTTGCGCGGGGACAGGATCTCCGACGGAACCTCCGGGCACGACGTCGGGACGGCGAGACCGAAGATCGGATCCTCGACGGTCTGGACGTTCTGCAGCGCGCCCGAGTGGATCGCGTCGATGATCGCGCGCGTGTACTTCAGCTTGATGCGCGAGCCGACGCCGTAGGCACCGCCCGACCAGCCGGTGTTGACGAGCCAGGTCTGCGCGCCGTGCTTGCGGAGCTTCTCCGCGAGAAGCTCGGCGTACTTCGTCGGGTGCCAGACGAGGAACGGACCGCCGAAGCAGGCCGAGAACGTCGGCTCCGGATCCTTCACGCCGACCTCGGTGCCGGCGACCTTCGCCGTGTAGCCCGAGATGTAGTGGTACATCGCCTGGGCCGGGGTGAGCTTGCTGACCGGCGGCAGGACGCCGAACGCGTCGGCCGTCAGGAAGATGACGTTCTTCGGATGGCCGCCGACGGCGGGCAGCTTCACGTTCGAGATCGTGTCGAGCACGTAGCTACCGCGCGTGTTCTCCGTGATCGACGTGTCGTCGTAGTCGACGAGGCGCGTGTACGGGTCGAACTTGACGTTCTCGAGGACGGCGCCGAACTGCAGCGAGTTCCAGATGTCCGGCTCCTGCTCCTTCGAGAGCTTGATGACCTTCGCGTAGCAGCCACCCTCGATGTTGAAGATGCCCTGATCGGTCCAGCAGTGCTCGTCGTCGCCGATAAGCAGGCGCTTCGGGTCGGCCGAGAGCGTCGTCTTGCCGGTGCCCGAGAGGCCGAACAGGATCGACGTGTCCTGGCCCTCGCGCGCCTGCGTCGCGGAGCAGTGCATCGAGAGGACGCCCTGCTTCGGCATCAGGTAGTTCATGATCGTGAACACGCCCTTCTTCATCTCGCCGGCGTACTCCGAGCCGAGGATGACGAACTCGCGGCGGCCGAACGAGAGGTCGATCGAGGTCGACGACGTCATGCCCGCCGTATGGCGGTTCGCCGGAAAGCCACCGGCGTTGTAGATGACGTAGTCGGGCTCGCCGAAGCTCGCGAGCTCGGCATCGGTCGGTCGGATCAGCATGTTGTGCATGAACAGCGCGTGATACGCGCGCGCACACACGACGCGGATCTTGAGCTGGTACTTGGTGTCCCAGCCGGCGAAGCCGTCGACCACGTAGAGGCGGTCGCGCGTGTTGAGGTAATCGATCGCGCGCTCGCGATTGATCACGAACGCGTGCGGCTCGAGCTTGATGTTGACGTTGCCCCACCACACGTCATCGCGAACCTCGGGCTCGTCGACGACGCGCTTGTCGGTCGGGCTACGGCCAGTCTTCTTCCCCGAGTACGCCACCATCGCGCCTGTCGACGAGATCGCGGTGCCCTTTTCGAACTTGAGTGCTGCTTCGTAGAGGAACGCAGGCGTCGCGTTGCGATGAATCTCCGCAACGCTGATGCCCTGTTTGTCGAGGGAGAATGCCATGCGCGGTTTATACACCGCGCATGGCATTTGATCACGGGTTGGCGGTACCCGGCGTCAGCGTCGTGCAGAACGTCCAGTCGGCGTTGGCGTTATCCGTGTCGGTACCGTTAGGGCTCCGACAGAGGGACCCGAGGACCGTATTGCTGTCGGCGACCGAAACATCGAGCGTGGTTCCTTCGTCGATCGAGACCATGGCCGGGAACCCGGAGAACATCACAGAGGTGATCGAACCCTCATAACTCAGTGCGTCGATCACGGTATGCGCGGCCGTGTCGATGAGGGCGACACCGTCGGGCGCTCCATTCTGCACCGCGTCGACGTTCCAGCTCGTCATGAGCTTCTGGGCGGATGCCGGCACCGTGACGTTGGCACCAGCGACCACGAGGTAGCCGCCCGCAGGGATGCTGCCGGCCGAACCGAGCGCAACCGTGGTGTACGGACTACCTGCGGGAGCATTGTTCCCGTTCACAAGGACGAGGCTCACGTTGGTGAGGCTAATTGCCGCAGTGCTCGGATTGTAGATCTCGACGTACTCCATGTTGTCGCCCGTACCGACCATGTCGTAGTCGATCTCGTTGATGACGAGGTGCTGAGCGGCGGCCGAGACCATCACGGTCGCGTTCGCCGTGTTGCCACCCGCGAGGGCCGCACTGACGGTCGCCGTCATGCCCATCACGTCGGTGTAGCTGAACGTGCCGGCGAGCGTGTCAGCTGGGATCGTGAGGGTGCTCGTCGGGTTCAGCGTGCCGACACCGCTCGGGGCGGCGTCGAGCGCGATCGTGCTACCGCCGGCCGGCGCCGGGATGTCGAGCGTCGCCGTGAACTGCTGCATGGCCGCGGGCGAGATCGTCGCGGTCATCGGCGAGAGCGTCACCGTCGCCGGAACCTCGCCCGCACCGAGCACGCGGACGTGTGCGGTCAGCGGCGTGCCGCTGCCGAGCTGCGCGGTCAGTGTGACATCAGCGGCCTGCGCGAGCCCGTTGACGAGCACGGTCGCGGTCGTCGAGCCGTTGAGCACGGTGACCTTGCTACCGACCACGGTGAGCGCGTTCGTGTCGCCACTCGTGACCGTGACGTCGGTATCGCCCTGTGCGGCCGCGCCAAGCGTGACGGTCAGCGCGCCGGTCGCAGGGATCGTCGCGGTGCCAGTCGAGCCGACGCGCGTGAAGCTTAGTGCGGGACCGAACCCGGTGAGGCCAGGTGCGCCGGCGCCGAAGTCACTCGCCCCGCGCGGAAGGAGTCGCATCGCGTTACCACGCAGCGCGAGCACGCCCGTCATCGAGCTATACGTCGTACCGACGGTCGGCAGCGCGCTGAACGGGGCGAGGAAGTCATCGACTGACACCGAGTCGGCACCCGCGGTCAGCGTGAATTCGTTCTGCGTCGTGTCTCGTGCGGTCACGGAGCCGGCGCCCACCTGCACGATCACGCCCTCGAGCTGTGGCGCGCGCGAGCCGCCGCTCTTCACCTCGGCGTAGGTCGCGCTGATCGGCGACGGCAGGGGCTCGGTGGTCATCGTCGTCGCGGTAACGGTCGTGACGATGTCGAGCTCCTTCTGGCCCTGAAACGTCGCAGCGTTGCCGTCGATGGTGACGCGCTGGCCGACGACCGCGTTCATGAGCGTCGCGGTGCTCGCGCCGGTGAACACGAACATGCCGGAGTAGTTCTCGTCGATGTAGCCCGCGTCGCCCACCTTCGTCTGGACGAAGAAGCCGTTCGAGCCCTTGCCCGTGACGAGCGCGTTCGTGATGCGAACCGGAGTGCCGTCGGCGACCGCGCCCATCTTGACGAGGTAGATCGTCGACGGGCAGCCCTGCGTACCGGGGTTCGAGTCGGACGGACACGCGTCGCACGCATCCCCCTTGCCGTCGCCATCACCGTCGGTCTGGCCGGGGTTCGCGACGTTCGGGCAGTTGTCGCTCGTGTTCGTAACGCCGTCATGGTCGCTGTCGTTCGGATCGACGGCGGTGCAGGTCGTCGTGTTCGCGTCGGTCGGGCAGACGTCGCACGAGTCGCCCTGCCCGTCGCCATCGGCGTCGGCCTGCATGCCGAGGTCCATCGGGCGGATCGGGTTGAAGACCTTCGGGCAGTTGTCCGCGGTGTCGGCGATGCCATCGCCATCGCTGTCGGTCGCGCTGACCTCGCCGGTGTAGACCGTCGAGCCGGAGACCGACGTCGGGCGCTTCGGCGTGCAGCTCGGCTCGTTCGTCGGCGTCGGGCACGCGAATGCCGGATAGATGCTGCCGACCGCCGTCTGCAGCTCCGCCAGCGTCTTGCCGATCTCGCTCTTCAGGCAGACGCGCTTCATCGTGCCGCACACGTCGACCGTGTCGCACTCGCTCGCGAGGCTATCCACCGCGCCGTCGTCGCCGTAGAGGATCTTGCCCGCGCGCATGACGAGCGCGACGTCCTGCGGATCGGCCTCGAGGATCGCGCGGTATGCGGTGCGGTTGTTCGCCTTGAAGATCGAGATGTCGGCGACGTGGTTCGGCGCGAGCATGCCGATCACGTCGTCGGTCGCGGTGACCGCGGCCGCGTTGAGCGTGACCATCTCCCACAGCTGCTTGTCGCTGAAGTAGCTGTCCATGTACGTCTTGTTGAGGCTGTCGGCGCAGCGCAGCTCGCGCAGCAGGTTGATCGAGCCGCTCGGCGTCCAGTCGGTACCGAGCGCGATCTCGACACCCTGGCGGGCGGCCGTCGTGACGCGCGCGGTGTCGCCGTAGAGCGTGATGTTGCTGCGCGGCGACCAGATCAGCGCGGTCGTCGCCTGCGCCATCGCGCCGTAGTCACCGGCGGTGAGGCCGATCGCGTGGATCATCGCCGTCTTCGGCAGCAGCAGGTTCTGCGACAGGCCCGGCGCCGTCGTGTCGAACGTCTCCGAGCTCTGGCACTTGAACTCGTTGTGCGCCCACTTGTCGATGCCTTCCGCCGTGTGCGGCTCGTACGCGTCGTCGTTCGCGACCGATGCGGGCGTCACGTTCGACGGATAGTTGCAGTCGCCATCGCGGCGGCCACCCGATGTATCGCCGAGCGGAAACGTCTCGAAGTTAACGGCCTTCTTGCCGAGGCCCTCTTGCTGGTTCGCGCGATCGAGGTTGCGGAGCAGACCTGCCGCGCCGCCCGAGCCGACGATCGACGTCGCGCCGCCCATGAGAAAGCGGAGCTCGCCGTAGCTGACCTTCTCCGAGCTCGCGCCGCCGGGCGCCGGGATCTTCGTGTGACCCTCGAAGCTCGAGCCGCCGATGCGCCACTGCTGGCGGTCGTCGTAGCGCTCCCCCGTGTCGTTGTACGGCGCGTTCTGCGTGTACGTGATGTGATCGTGCGTGTTGATGAGGCCGGGCGACACCGTCGCGCCCGGGCACGAGATCACGGTCTCGCCGCCCTGTGCGCAGTTGCAGCCGGCGCACGTGATCTGACCTTCCGCGTTCACCGCGACCTGGCCGCCGATGAAGACGGTCTGCGGCGTCAGGATGTTGCCCTTGATGAGCTTCGTCGCGCCGAGCGAGGTCACGTCGCACGTGCCGCCCGATGTTGTCGGCGGCAGGCTCTCGCAGAACATCTCGTTCTGTTCGCCACCATCCGGCGTATCTACGCCGGCATCGGTGTTCGTGTTGGGTTTGGAGTCATCACCGCACGCTCCGAGGACCACGCTTCCGACGAGGAGTATTGCGACTAGCAGGCTGCGCATGAGGGCGCGCAACCTATCACGGGGGGCAGCGAATACCGACGTGAATTCGGTCGGCGATCAGCCTGCCGCTTTTGTCACAGTCGCCGGCGTAACCGGCAGCGACACCACAGGATTTGCAGCGGCGCGGGGATCGGCGGGCACGTGCTGCCGCGCGCGACGGTCTGTTGCGCTCGCCATCACGACGACGAGCGCGGCGAGATCAATCCAGCGGTTGTTCGAGGCTGTCGGCGACGAAGCCGAGCACTTCTTCCAGCATCTGGCCGAAGTCGTCGTAGAACTGCTGATCGACCGCGTTGTCGCGCGCATCGTACATGAGGACGGGGTACTCGCCGTTCGGCTGCGGCTTGGACGAGTCGAGCAGGAACCACTCCTGCGACTGCGCGCCCATGCCGACGACCACGAGGTGCTCGGCAAGCCGGCGCTCCTCGCGAGCGCGCAGCGTGCGCGCGACGACGTCGCCGTCGCCCTCACTCGCCGAGACGCCGACGAAGTCGTGAACGATCCCGAGATGCGTCGGCAGCGCGATGCCGCCCCACGTCCGGAGGAACGCACGGTACGAAGGTGGAAACGTGCAGCCGAGCGCCTCCTCGGCTGCCGCGATCGCGTTCTCTGAAACGGGGCCCGCGATGCGCACCGGGTTCTCCTGGTGATCCAGGCGCTGGCGAACGCGTTCGACGAGCTCGATGGTGTCCGACGTCATGGCGTGTCGCCGATTATGCACGCGCTCTAGAAAAAACAATCCGTGAATGGGCGAAGTCCGGACCGAGAATTCCTTGGTCGCATCTCGCGGTTGACAACGTCGCGCTCTCTTGCTCGTCGCGATCAACCGGGCCGAGGCATCGTCGGCGGAAATGTCAAGGCATCGATCACGGCGAGCTCCATGTCCGCATCGACGATCTGAAACGCCGCCTGGATCACGCCGACGAATGGGATCACGCGCCAGCTCGGCACCGTCGACGGCGACTCCGCGACGAGCGCGTATACGACGATCCAGTAGCGATCGACAGGATCCGGCAGCGCCTGCGCCACGCGAGAGAGCTCGCCGAACACCTGCGCATCGGGCGCGCGCGGCCGGCGGAACGCGCGATAGAGCTCGCCGTCGAGCTCGTCGGTCGTCATCACGAGATCCGGAATCGCGGCGAAGAAGTCCCGCACCTTGAAGCGATGCTCGTCGTTCGCCATCGCACGAGCGAGTGCGCGAAGTGCGAACACCTCCGCGGCGAGCGGGATCATCGACTTGATCCGCAGGTAGCGATCCTCGAGGTACGGCGCGAGCTGGCCAGCGC
>JAEWJO010000642.1 GCA_023386455.1 Pseudomonadota bacterium
CGCCGCGCAGCCCGAGCCGCCGCCGGGCGGCGCGGCTCCCGCCGACGCTGCCGCGACGCCTCCGCCGACCCCCGATGCCGCGACCACCGTCGTCGCGACGCCGGTCGATGCGGGCGTCGAGATCGTGGCGACGCCCGATGCAGGTACGGCGGTCGTCGCGGTCGATCCACCGAAGAAGTCACCGCCGAAGAAGAAGACACCGCCGAAGAAGACGCCGCCGACCGGCACCACGCCGCCGCCCGACGACGACGATGGCCTGATCCGCGTGACCCCGAGGAAGAACTGACATGACGCGCCTGCTTGCGATCGCCACCCTCGTGTTCGCCACCGCCACCGCCGCCGCGGATGTCGTCCCCAACGCAGCCGCGCTCGAGGTGAGCGGCAACAAGCACTTCGAGCTCGCCGAGTACGACGCGGCGATCGCCGACTTCAAGGAGGCATTCCGGCTCTCCGACGAGCCCGGCTACCTCTACAACATCGCCCAGGCGTACCGCCTGAAGAACGACTGCCGCGAGTCCGCGACGTTCTACAAGACGTATCTCCGCCGCGTGCCGAACGCGCCGAACGCGGCGAAGGTCCGCCAGCGGATCAGCGAGATGGAGAAGTGCGCCGAGACCCAGCCGGTCGCGCCGGTGGTGACGACGCCGCCACCGACGACGACGACGGCGCCGCCGGTCACGACCGCGCAGCCGACCGAGCCGCTCGAGCAGCCGGAGGAGCCCGAGACGCCGCCGCCGGTCGCGAACGACCGCGGCTGGATGAAGTGGTCGGGCATCGCCGGCGTCGCGATCGGTGCAGTCGGCATCGGCCTCGGCGCGAAGTTCATGCTCGACGGCAGGGCCGCCGACGACGACCTCGCGGAGAAGTGCAAGTTCAACTGCACGAGCGCCGAGGCGAAGGCGATCGAGGACGACGGCAAGGCCGCGAACCGCAACGCCGTGATCTTCGGTGTCGCCGGTGGTGCCGTCCTCGCGGGCGGCGTGGTGCTGTTCATCCTGTCGCGCAGCGGCGGCAGCAGCGCGACCGAGGAGCCCGCGGTGTCGCTCCAGCTCGGGCGCGGCGGCGCGACCGCCGGCTACAGCTGGCGCTTCTAGCGCACGAGCGACACGACGAACGCGTCGTAGTCCTGGGCGGTCAGCGGCGTGCCGCCGACGTCGGTCATGCCCGTCCAGTCGGCGAGGATGTTCACCGTGCCCTGCGGGTCGACGACCATGTCGTTGACGAACTCGGTGGCCTGGCCGCCGAGCTTCACCTGCCACTGATGGAGCGGCGTGTTTCCGGACGACAGGCGAGTCACGAAGATGTCGTTCGTACCGGTCAGCGTCGTCGAGCCGAACGTGATCTGCGATCCGAACTCGCCGGCCATCACGACCTCTCCCGTCGGCAGGACCTCGACGCGGCGACCGATCTCGTGCCCCGCGGTGCCATATCCAAACGAGTACACGTGCGTGCCCGTGCCGCTATAGCGGGCGATGAACGCGTCGGTGCCGCCCATGTTCGGAATCGAGCTACCGGATGACGCGAACAGGACCGCCCCCTGGAACCCTCCGGTCGCGATCCATCCGCCACCGGGGACGCCGGCGACGCCGTAGGTCGTCGTCGTCAAGTTGGCCGTGCTGCTGCCGTAGCTCTTCGCGAACGCGCACGACAGGTTGTTGTTGAAGGCCATGATGAACCCGTCCTCGCCCGTTCCCGTGATGTTCATGTTGCAGCCGGCGATGCCGGTGAAGTTCGAGCGGAAGCCGCCGCCGATCGCGATCTGCCCGGAGTTCTCCGCGATCGTGAAGATCTGGAACGTGCCGACGAGGACCTGCCCTGCGGTCGGATTTCCCGTCGCCGTCGGCACCTTGACGATGAAGCCGCTATCGACGCCGGCGCCGGTGAGCACGACGCTGCCGAACGTCGACGGGCTGCTCGAGGTGCTGCCCGTGAAGAACACGTCGGTGCCCGACACGACGGCGGCGTCGCACACGTCCTGACCGTCGCCACCCCACTGCTTGAGCCACTCGATCGTGCCGTCGGCCGCGGCCAGGCGCATCGCGAGGATGTTGCCGTAGAGATCCGCGCTGACCGTCATGCCGTTGAACGTCGTCGAGCCGAATCCCTGGAACCGCGCGCACATGTAGACATTGCCCGCGCTGTCCACGGCCATCGCGGGACTCTGGAACGAGAACGGCGCCTCTGGCGAGGCCAGCCGCTTCTCCCACATGATCTGTCCGTCGACCTTGTTGTACTTGACCACGTACATCGCGTTCGTGCCGTTGTCGTCGATCTGACCGGCGGCGACGACGTTGCCGTTCCCGTCGATGTCGATCTTGCTGTCGAGGTAGTCCTGGCCCGTGAAGCTGATCTGCTTCAACCAGCGAACCGAGCCGTGCGCCGCGAACTTCGCGCCCGCCGACTTCGGTCCGTCCATCGTCAGCGCGCAATCGGCATTCGGCGAGCTCGCGCAGTCGCCGGTCCATCCCTCGAACACCGATGTCGTGTCGGGCGTCGCGGTCAGCGTGACCGACGACAGCGGCGGGAACGTCGTCATGCACGTGTCGCCGCAATCGATGCCCGCCGGCAGCGAGGCGACGGCGCCGATGCCCGTCTTCGTCACCGTCAGCGGCTGTGGCTGCGACAGGTCCGCATCCGGCATCGGGATCATGCCTTCGCACGACGCGCCGCCGACCGAGCACAGCCCCTGCGCGCTGCACGCGAGGTCGCCCGGGCAATCCGAGCTCGACGCACAGCTCACCGCGCAGTTCCCGAAGTTGCCCTTGTAACAGCCGGCGAGCGCCAGCGTCGTCGCCGCCGCCAGTACTCCGCGTAGCACCCACACACTGTGTCGCATCGGGCCGACGATACCCCGGCCCGACCACCGGATGCCATCGCGGTTTACCAGGCGGTGCCCGCGATCACGCCGCTTCACAGCGCGATCCGGACGACGGAGGTTGCGGCATCGAACGTCGCGTCGAACCGGCGCAGCGGCGCCGCGGCGGGACCGCGCGTCACCGCGCCGTCGAGCGCGAACGTCGAGCCGTGGCACGGACACTCGATGTCGCCGCGCTCGGGCGTGTAACGGACCGTGCAGCCGGTATGCGTGCACGTCGGCGACAGGACGAGGAAGTCATCTGCGGCGACGGGGAGATGGACTCGGCTCACGATCACGAGAGGAGGCCAGCCGGGCGATGTCGCAACGCCGCAACGCCCTGAAATCGCCGCCGCTCACTCGAGGAATGTCGGCTTGCGACCGATCGCGGCGTACGCATCGCGGATCGAACGCTCCGGCCCGCGAAGCACGATCGCGGCGCGCGTCAGGTCGAGTCCGTCGAGCAGCGGGGCGACCTCGTCGATCGTGAGCATCCTCAGCGCGCGACATCGCGCGCGATACTACGCGATCGCGCTTCAGGCCGCGCTGTCGGCGGCGAGATCGAGGAACGTGTATCGATCACGGATCTCGCGGGCGTGCGCGAACGCCTGCGCGAAGAACGGCGCCGGCCAGCCGACATCGCCCGGCTCGACCGGGGCGCCGGCGTCCGCGAGGAGCTTGCGCAGCGCACTCGCGCCGACGCTGATCGCGCCGATCCGTGCGCGCATCGCGTCCCAGCTGCGAGCGAGCCGCGCAGCGAGCGCCTCGGTCGCGCGCGCGTCGAACACCTTGTGCGAGACGTCTGCCCAGCACGCCTCGCCGACGATCGGGCCGAAGTGCTGCATGATCGCGGCGCGATCGAGCCGGCCCGGCCGCAGCGCGGGCGGCGTGTCCTGCGCGAGCATCTGCTCCTGCAAGCGCGCCATCGCGACGGTGGTGACCGCGATCTGCTCGCCGTGCAACGAGGCGGGCAGTCCCGGCGGCGCCATCATGTCGACGTAGTGGCTGATCAGGTGCTCGCCCTGGCTCGCCGGATAGCTGCCGCCGCAGATCGTCATGCCGAATCCCGACAGCACGAGCGTGCGGACGAGGTGGCGCATCACGGTGAGGTCGCCCGCGAGCAGCGCGCGCGTGTCGGCGAGCACGTCGCGCTCGTCGTCGGCGAGGAGCGCGAACGGCGCCTCGCGATAGGGGCGATCGAGCAGCATGTGCTGGAGGAGCCAGTCGGCCTGCGCCGTCGGCCGGCATGCGCTATCGCCGAGGCCGGCGCGGATCAGGCGCGCGGGCGCGGCGGCGAGGACCCTCAGGTCGAAGAACACGCCGAGCGGCGTACGCGTGCGAAACGACCGCTTGATGCCGTCGCTCGTGATCGAGGCGCTGAGCGACGTGTAGCCGTTCATCGACGGTGCGGTCGCGAAGATCGCCTGCGGTACGCCGCGGCGGAACGCGACGAGCTTCGTCAGATCGTTCAGCGTGCCGGAGCCGACCGCGATCACGAGCTCGGTGGTGGGGGCGAGCGCGGCGAGCAGGCGCTCGACGGTGGCGGCGTCGGGACGAGGCCCGGCGTCGAGCACGAGCGACTGCACGGTGAACCGCGACGCGAGCGCACGCTCGACACGCGCGCCGAGCACCTCGTGCGTGTTGCGGTCGGAGACGACGGCGACACGGCGGCCGACGTCGAGCACGGCGACGAGCTCGGCCTCCGCGCCGTCGAGCGTGTCCTCGATGACGACGGCGCGCGACTCGGCGGCGAGCAGCGCGCCGGTCTCGGGATCGGGGTACCGACCGGCGAGCAGGAGCGTGATCGGGTCAGGTGCAGGCATCGAGTACAGCTTTCAGC
>JAEWJO010000016.1 GCA_023386455.1 Pseudomonadota bacterium
GTGTAGGCATCGAGATCGTCGCGGCAATAGACCTTGTACTCGATCGATAGACCGCCGCGCGTGCCCTCGACCAGCAGGTAGTCCGGGCCTTGCGAGATCGCGAAGCCGTCGGGCATGCGGCCGAACGACATGTTGACCGAGTCGATCATCGTCGCGAGCTCACCCGCGGCCATGCTCGCGCCGAGCGTCGTCGCGACGTCGTCGTAGTCGCGAGCGATGTCGTCGTCGCTGACACCGCCACCGCCACCGCCGCCGCTGCCGCTGCCGCTGCCGCTGCCGCTGTCGCTGCCACTGCCTTCACCGCCGCCGGGCGGCATGTCGGTCGTGTCCGTGCAGCCAACGAGTGCAATCAAGGCGAAGAGAAGTTTCCGCATCGTCGTCCTCCGCTCACTGCTCTCAGCAGGATGCGGACCAGTAAGGATGCGACCGTTCGATCACGCTGTCTCCACGGCGCACTCGCAGCTGACAGAGATGCTCGTACGCCGTTGGCTGAGTCCGTATCTCGACTCACGATTCCAGAATCGATATTAGTGAAATACTCAGTCGAATATTGCGCCCGACGCGCAGAAATACGAAGTCGCTTCGTGAGCGCGTGATAGACAGCGTGCTCACATGCAGCAAATCAACGGGTGGCTGCTGGCCGGGGTGGTCAGCATGATGGTTCCTTCATGCGCGATTTCTGACGCCGATCAGGAGGGCGCTGACTACGCAGGTTCTGCGGCAACGCCGGGCGATGATAACTCCGATGACGCGCCGGCCGACGGCCTCGTCCTCCCGAGCAGCGGCGATAACGGCGGCAGCGAAGGTGCGAGCGGCACCGGCGATGCCGGCGCGACGCTGACGACCGGGTGTCCGGCCTATCACGACAACGTCTACTCGCCGTACGTCGACATGGGGCCGATCTCGACGGGAACGCCGGCCGCGTATCCGTGGCGCGGTGTCGCCGGGACGTACCCGGACACGGTCGAGGATTTTCGCGCGTACAGCGCGGGCTCGCAGGTCGAATGCGGTAGCAACAAGAGCGCGCGCGACTACCTCGACGTCACCGCGGGCTGCCTGAAGACCGCGTCGTCGAACGGCAACACGGTCGGCGAGATCCACGGCACGTCGGTGTCGGAAGGCTACTACCGTTCATTCGCGCTTCCCTACGACAGCGCGCACGGGCGCCCGGCAGCGTGGACCGATGTCGGTGTCGAGTATCGATTCTTCTACTCGCAGTGGACCAGCAATGTCAGCGGTCCTGGATTCAAGATCTTCGCTCGCTATCTGACGGAGTACGATCTCTATGTCGGATCGTGGCGGCGAGACGGTGTCGTGCAGATCCAGAAGAAGCAGTGCGGCGTCTACACGGTCCTGCAGCGCAACTCGAGCTTCGGACCGCCTGCGCCGAACATGTGGCACACGATCCGGTTCGAGGTGAAGGGCAACCAGCAGAGGCTCTACCTCGATGGCCAGCTCGCGATGACGACGACGGACGACGCGATCAAGACCGGCACCGCCGGGATCCGGATCGACTCCGCCGAGGCGTCGCTGATCGACGACTGGAAGGTCTACACGCCCTAGCGGCTCTCGTCGCCGCTGATCTCGCGCAGCGCATCGACGTGAGCCTGCAGGTAGGCGAGGTCGGCCTTCGCCTTGACCCAGTCGAACCAGACGGTCTGGCGGAACCGCACGCTGTCCTCGCTCGCGATGGCGGCGAGCGCCTGGAGCTGCTTCTCGAGATCGCTGACGAGCGCGGTCGCCTGCTCGATGCGCTTGGACTCGACGTCGATCGTCGCTCGTACCTGCTCGGTCGTGACATCGCTGCCGAGCGGATCGCGACCTGACCGGACGTACCGCGCGCGACCGGCGGCCGCGCGATCGTTCGCGTTGCCGAGCCAGATCGCACCGATGTTGATGCCGAGCTGGGCGACGGCGAAGTACTGGAGGTCCGTGTTCGGGCCCTCGACGAACTTGTCGCCGCCGAACCGCACGCTGATGTCAAACGCGCTCACCTTGCGGAGCTTGCCCTCGCGGCGCTCGACCTCGGCGTCCGCAGTCCGGAACGCGGTCAGCCTCGTGCCGAGCGGGCGATCGTCCTGCGCCGGCAGCATCGCGATGTCGCGCCGCGTGGTCGCCGCGAGCGAGCGGAGATCCTCGACGCGCATCCGGGTCGCGGTCGCCTCCTGTGCGGTCATCCGCCGCTGCTCGACCGCGGCGCTGGCCTCGGCGAGCAGCTTCTCTGCTTCCTGCTGCGCGTCGTCGTAGACCTTCAGGCGCGCGGCGAGCGCACGCGCGTTCGTCGCACCGCGCAGGCCGAGCAGCGCCCGGTGGCGCTTGCAGTCGGCCGCGGCGCGCGCCTTGTGCTGGATGCCGGCGTAGAGGTTCGTGATCGAGTAGCGAACGCCCGCGATCGCGCGCAGGTTGTCCGAATCGGCATTCGGCGCCACCGCGAACGACGGCTGCTCGATGTAGCCGAACTGGCCGAACACCTCGGGGCCCATCAGCGGTGCTGCGGTCGCGGCGGCCGAGCCTTCGATGAAGTCGCAGTAGCCATCATCGGCGGGCTCGGCGAGCGCGGTCGCGGGGGCGAGAACGAGGGCAGTGACAAGTGTGGCGAAACGGCTCGTAGGGGTCACGGCTGCGTGTTCTACAGGACGCGTGCCACGCCTCGGGGATCCACCGGTGAGCGCCACGATCACGGCGCGCCGTCTCACGCCCGCTGCGCGCCGTCAGCCGAGCGTGCTCGAATGCGGCATCAGGAATGCTCGTCTCATTCGGCGTGAAATGGATTCGAGCTGCCTTGATGTTGGCGATCGCGGGATCTGGCTGCGATAGCAGTGTCAGCGCCACCCCTCGCGCACGAGCGCCCAGGACCCAGAGCCCACCCGCGCACGTCGATCCCGTGAGACGCCTCGAATGGGTGAGAGCCGGATCGCTCTGCGTGACGAAGGGCAAGCTCGCCGACGCGCACGTGGAAGTACCGACCTTCCGTGCGGTCGCGCTCGATCGCGGCGGCGATGGTGCGGCGGCGAAGTTCGTCGTCCATGGCGCCAGCGCGAACGAGCGAGCGCTCGCCTCGGGCCAGGAGCGCCGGCAGATCGGCCTCAAGCTGCGCGCCGAGAACGGCTGCAACCTCGTCTACGTCATGTGGCGCCTCGATCCGAAGCCGGCGATCGACGTGTCCGTGAAGCGGAACGCCGGCCAGCGCACCGCGAAGGAGTGCGGCGCCGGCGGCTACACGAAGGTGAAGCCGGCATCCGCGCTCTCGGCGGCCGACATGCCGGTGCTCGACGACGGCAGCGAGCACGAGCTCCGCGCCGAGATCGCAGGCGACTCGCTCGTCGTGTGGATCGATGGCCGCACCGCGTGGCTCGGCGCGCTTCCCGAAACGGCGCGCACGCTCGCCGGTCCGGCGGGCGTGCGTTCCGACAACCTCGATTTCGACCTGCGCGGCCTGGCGGTCGACGCCGCGTCTCGTGTCGACGTCACCGCGAAGTGCGTCACCGGCGACGCGGCCGTCGAGTCGGACTAGAAGCCGAACGGCTTGCTGCCGGCAAACAGGACCTCGTCCTGCGCGGCGGCGATATCGGTCATCTGCAGCTCGATCATCCGGCCGCGCAGCATCGAGTCGCGGTTCGGATGCTTGACCTGGACCTCGCCGGGCAGCACCTCGAGGACCTTGCCGACCTCGTGGCACCACACCATCTCGAGCTTGCAGGCGTAGAGCGGCGTGCCCTTCTCGATGTTGCCGAGGTTGGCGTAGGGCACGAGCGCCACGGTCGCATTGTCTGCCAGCGCACGGAGGTACGCCGACTGGGTGACGCCCTGGATGATCTTGTCCTGGCGCTCGAGCGAGGCCTTCAGGCGCTCGCGATTGCTGAGCTCGCGCTGGAGCGAGAGCTTCGACGTGTCGTAGTCGCGGGCGATCTTGAGCACGTCGTAGCTGAGCGCCGCCGTCGCGGTCTTGTCGGCGAGGATGGCGTCGAGCGACTGGGTCTGCACGGCGAGCTCGGCAGCACGCTGATCGTATTCAGCCTGACGCTCGGCGAGCGACAGATTCGCGCTCGTGATCTGGGCGAGCTGATACTTGCCGGCGAGCATCGAGTTCCGATCGATCAGGTTCCCCGAGTAGTTGGCATCGTCCGTCGCGGCTGCGACCTGCGAGAAGTCGTCGTTCGCCGTGCGGATCTTCGTGCGCGTCGTGGCGGCCGTCTGGGCGAGCGCCTGGACGCGATCGAGCGCGACGCGGCGACCCTCGAGGTCCTTCTTGATCGCGCGGCCGAACTGGATCTGGAAGTCCTGCTCGGCCCGGATCGAGCGCTCCGCCTCGGCGAGGTCGCCCACGAGCTTCGCGCGCTCGTTCAGCAGGCCTGCGAGCTCGCCCTGCAGGCCGACGACCTTCTCGTCATTGGGCGAGAGAGCGACCGGTGCGACCCAGGTGTGGTTCAGGAAGTAGAACGCGGTCGTCGCGATGTAGCTGACGAGCACGACCACGATGAGCGTGAGGATGCCGAAACCGAACAGGCGGTAGGTCGAGACGAGGAGCTTCTGCGCCTTCCTCGTGGTCGGGTGCGGCGCGAGCCCGAGATCCTCGAATTTGTGCCACTTACCGGGCGCGGGCTCGTCCGCCGCCGGCAGCTTGTCGAGCGGAATCGGATCGCGGGCGATCTCGAGCTTCGGAAGCGATTCCTTCTTCTTGGTGAGCGGAATCGCGGTGTCGGCACCGTCGACGACCTTGAGCGCCGGATCGGTGACCTTCTTCAGCGACGGGTCGGTCAGCCGCTTCAGCGACGGGTCGGTCGGATACTTGGTCTTCGCGATCGCGGTCACGGTCGCCGGCGACACGAACAGCTGCGCCCCGTCGACCTCGAGCCCGGTCTTCCCTGCGGGAAACGCGGGCACACCGAGCAGGGTGTTCGTGGAGACGCCGCTCGTCCTCGACGCGCGGTCACCCTGGATCTCGCCGGAGACCGGCGGGAGGGCAGGGGATGCGAGCGCTGCCGCCTCTCCCTGCATGGACGCGCCGCGCGCACCGCTGGCGGTGTTCGATGAAGTGTCCTTCGAATCATCGTGCGAATCGCCAGAATGCTTCACGACGCGAAGGCTGGGGTCGACTTTAGACGACATGTTGCTGCGACCCACTGCAAGGTATTCGCCATTTCTCTATGTGCTCAAATGATCGAGACACCGGTGCAGACCAGCACAGCGAGCGGATCTTCCTGGTGAGCTCTTCTGAGGGCGGCATCGCTCTTGCTGACGTGCGTGCCTGTGACCTTCGTCGTCTCATTATTCATCTTCATCGTCTTCTTGAATCGCTATGTCTTCGGTCTCTATCTCCGGCTCGCGCGGGGCAAGAAGATCGATGACAAGCTCGAGGGCTACGAGCCGACGATCACGATCGTCGTCCCGCTCTTCAATGAGGGGCGATCGATCTACGAGACGATCGCGAGCTTCTCCCGCCTCGACTATCCAAAGGAGAAGCTGTCGATCACGATCGTCGACGATTGCTCGACGGACGACAGCTACGAGTGGGCCTGCAAGGGCGCGCAGGAGCTCGCGAACGTCAAGGTCATCAGGAATCCCCACAACATGGGCAAGCGGCGCGGCATCAACCGCGCGGTCCGCGAGGCGACCTCCGAGATCATCGTCTCGGTCGACTCGGACGTGATTGTCTATCCGACCGCGCTACGCGAGCTCGTCGCCCGGTTCACGAGGCCCGAGATTGCCGCGGTCGGTGGGCGAATCCATGTCTCGAATCCCAATGATAACTGGCTCACGAAGATGCAGACCATCAAGTACTTCTATGGCCAGGAGTTCTTGAAGAACCTCGAGCGCAGTCTCGAGCAGGTGATGTGCTTGTCAGGCTGCCTCACCGCGTACCGGCGCTCGGTGCTGCTCGAGCTCGAGCCGATCCTCGAGAAGCGAAACATCCTCGGCGTCCCGATCAAGTACGGCGAGGATCGCTACCTGACGCGGCAGATCGTCAAGGCCGGCTACAAGACGCGCATGACGATGGACGCGATGTGCTTCACGAAGGCACCGCGCCGGCTTCGCGACTACTTCAGCCAGCAGCTCCGCTGGAAGCGCTCGAACATCGTCGATTACGTGCTCGGTCTCAGCCACGCGTGGGCGCTCCACCCGCTGATCGCGATCCACTACCTCTCGCTGTGCCTGCTCCTCTTCGTCTATCCGTTCGTCATCATCACGCACCTCGTCCAGCACGAGTTCTTCGAGCTGGCGGCGATCCACCTCCAGATCATCGCGCTGTTCGCGCTCATCTATCACTTCGCGCCGAGCACGCGGCGGCTACCGCCCTGGCTGCGCGTGCACCCGGCGTCGTTCCTACCGATGACCGTACTCATGCCCGTTGCCTATCTGATCCTGACGCCGCTCGGCCTCCTGACGCTCGACACGTCGAGCTGGGAGACGCGCGGTCATGGACGTGTCGCTGGCGCGGCACCTCAAGGAGTAGCCTAGATGATCGTCGCCGCTCACCAACCGCATTACCTGCCGTGGCTCGGCTACCTCGACAAGGTCGCCAAGGCAGACGTGTTCGTCGTCATGGATGATCTGCAGTTCGAGGCGCAGAACTTCCAGAACCGGCAGCGGCTCAAGCTGCCGGACGGTCCGGGGTGGTTGACGGTGCCGCTGCTCCACGGCGGCCAGGCGGAGCGGCTGATCGACAAGCGGATCGCCGCGTCGGAGAACCCGAAGCAGCACTGGCAGCACCGCCACTGGAACACGCTGCTGCTCAACTACGGCAAGGCGCCGTACTTCGCGAGGTACGCCGACGAGCTCGAGGACGTGTACACGCGGCCGTGGTCGAGCCTCGTCGAGCTCGACCTGCACATGCTCGGGCTCGCGCTCGACTGGCTCGACATCCGGACGCCGGTGCTGCGGTCGTCGCAGCTCGGGTTCACCGGCTACAAGACCGACCGCCTGATCGACATGTGTCTCGAGCTCGGCGCGCGCTGCTACCTGACCGGCAAGGGCGGATCGGCCGAGTACCTCGACTCCGAGAAGATGGGCCGCGCGGGCGTCGGCGTGATCTGGCAGCAGTTCACCCACCCGCTGTATCCGCAGCGCTACGAGCGCCGCGGGTTCGCGTCGCACCTCGGGTTCCTCGACCTCCTCCTCAACTGCGGCCCCGCGAGCCGCGACATCCTGTTCGGCGCCTCGCACCCGCTGCGCGTCATGCCCGCCGCGCCGGCACCCGCACGCGCGATGGAGGCAGCATGAACCGCATCCTCAACGAGAAGGGCGGCACCGTCCTCGCGTTCGGTGCGCACCCCGACGATCTCGAGATCGGTGCCGGAGGCCTGCTCGCGCGTCTCTCGGCCGAAGGCGCCGACGTCAACATGGTGGTCGTCAGCGTGCCGAACAACGTCGACGTGCGGCGCGCCGAGGCGATGGCCGGCGCCGACAAGATCGGCGCGGAGCTCATGATCCTGTTCGAGAACGAGCCGCGCCGTGTCGAGGACGTGCCGATGTACGAGCTCGTGCGGCGGTTCGACACGCTGGTCGGCGATCTCCATCCCGACCTCGTGATCACGCACTCGGCGAACGACCTCCACTGGGACCACGGCCTCGTTCACAAGGCGACCGTCTCGGCGCTGCGCCGCACGCCGTGTGACCTGCTGGCGTTCCTGTCGAGCCCGGAGATGAACGCGCACGCGCGGTGCGTCGGCGAGTGCTTCGCGGATATCACGACGACGATCGACACGAAGATCGACGCGATCGGCTGTCACCAGTCGCAGATCGCGAAGATGGACATCGAGTCGTCGCGGGACCTCGCGCGCGCGATGGGCCGGATCAGCGGCTACGAGTACGCGGAAGCGTTCCAGGTCCTGCGCGTCCGCGTCTAGTGGCTGGTCGGATGCTTCATCTCCGCGGCGAGGCTCGTGAGACCGGTGACGCTCCCGAGCTGCATCGACTCGAGCGCGGAGCTCGGCACGAGCACGATCGTCGCGTTCTGCTTGAGGCCCTCGTACAGCATGTTCATCGCGCGCAGGTGCAGCGCGGTCGGATCGTTGGCGTAGCTGCGCGCGGCCTCGCCGAACTTCTCGGCGATCTGGCGCTCGGAGTCGCCGAGGATGACGCGCGCCTGCCGCTCGCGCTCGGCCTGGGCCTGCATCGACATCGCGTCCTGCAGGCCCGCCGGGATGAGGATGTCGCGGACCTCGACCGACAGCACGCTGACGCCCCACGACTCGGTCTGCGCGTCGATGATCTGGCGCAGATCGAGCGACATCTTCTGTCTGCCTTCGAGCATCTCGGCGAGCATCGTCTTGCCGATCGCGTCGCGTAGCGCGGTCTGCGCGGCCCAGTTGATTGCCGAGTGGTAGTCGGCAACCGCGAGCGCCGCCTTCTCCGGATCGACGACCTTGTAGAACAGCACGGCATCGACATCGACCGGGACGGTGTCGCGGGTCAGCGTCTTCTCGGCCTTGAACGACGAGGTGATCACGCGGATGTCGACCCAGTACGGGATCGTGTCGAGCACCGGGACCATCCCGAACAGGCCCGGCCCGCGAAGACCTCGGAACTTGCCGAGCCGGAGCACGACGGCGCGCTCCCACGCCGGTGCGATGCGCACGGCGCTGGAGGCAGCAGATGCGACGACAAACGACACCACAAATCCCGCAATGCTTGCGCCCATCCCTGCAGATCGGTACAGCCCGTAGCTGATCGCGAGACCTGCGAGGAAGATCGTCATGAACACGAGCAACGGAAACGAGCTTCTTCGCTCCATGATCTTCGGCTCGTGCATCGCGTGTTCCGACCGATAGGTGGCCTCACGTTCGCAAATCCTCGTCGATCCGACATCATCTGATCGCGGCATGTGAGCTGCATGAGTCAACGCCCATGTCACAGCGGGCTCCCGCGCTCACGTCTGGCTTCATCTCCGAGCTGGATGGCCTCCGCGGCATCGCGATCTTGATGGTGATGACGCACCGGTTCTGGCCGCGCGATGGCGTCGGCGTCGGCGCGGATGTCGCCGGTGCGGGCTGGATCGGCGTCGATCTGTTCTTCGTGATCAGCGGATTCTTGATCGCCGGCATCCTCCTCGACACCAAGAGCGAGCCGGGCTACTTCCGCAACTTCTGCGCGCGGCGGATGCTGCGGATCTTTCCGCTCTACTACCTGTTCGTGGTCGGCGTGCTCGTCGCGTTCTCGGGCAACGCGGAGTTCCGCGACAAGGCGGGCTCGCCGCTCTGGTACCTGTTCCACCTCGGCAACGTCCCGGAGGGCGTCCTGGGCCACGACACGCCGTACTTCCTCGCGCCGGTGTGGTCGCTCGCGATCGAGGAGCAGTTCTACCTGACGTTCCCGCTGCTGGTCTGGTTCCTCGATCGCCAGCGTCTGACGCTGACGCTCGTCGCGATGATCGCGCTCGCGCCGGTCATCCGGATGATCACGACCTTCGAGTTCCCGGACCACGAGCGCGTCCAGTATCTGTTCACGCTGTGCCGGATCGACACGCTCGCGATCGGCTGCCTGCTCGCGATCCTCGTCCGATCGATCGACATCGCACGCTGGCGCGTCCCGCTCCAGTTCGGGGCGGCGATGATGCTGCCGAGCGTCGTGATCCTCGCCGTCGCGAGCGGCCTCGAGCGAACGAGCCCGTTCGACCGCGTGTTCGGCTACAGCCTCGTCGCGGCCGGTTGTGCGTGTGTCGTCGCGATCGTCGTGCTGTCGCGTGACAGCAAGTCGACCGCGCTGCTGCGCTTCGCGCCGCTGCGGTACCTCGGCAAGCTGTGCTTCGGCCTGTACCTGCTCCACCGCCCGGCCGATACGCTCGTCACGGCGGTGTCGGATCGGTTCGGGATCGACCACGACCTCTGGTTGCTCGTACCGAAGATCTGCGTCGCGGTCGTGCTCGCGACGGTCTCGTGGAACCTGTTCGAGAAGCGGTTCCTGCGGCTGAAGGATCGGTTCGCGTCGGACGCGCACCCGCATGCCGCCGTCGGGACCGCCGCGACGGCGCCGTCCGGGTTCCTCGCGCGCGCGCTGCGGATGATCGGCATCCTGATCGTGCTCGCCGTGATCGGCTGCGACCCCGACCCGGTTCGCGAGGATGCGCCGGCATCGAGCGGCTCGGGCTCGGATGGTGCGTTCCTCCACGACGCGAGCGGGATCGATACCGCGCCGGTGGTCGAGCCGTTCACGGGGCGCGTGGTCTATCAGGAGGGCACGCGGCACTCGCCGCTCACGCCGAACCTCGTCACGAGGCTCCAGGCGATCGCGGCGCTCGGCAACCAGAGCGATCGCGTGTTCGCGAAGGTCGGCGACTCGATCACCGTCGATCCAAGCTTCCTCCGGTGCTTCGACGGCGGCGCTGTCGACTTCGCGGGGCGCGCCGACCTCGCGATGACCGTCGCCTACTTCATGGCAGGGAACGCCGCGGGCACGTCGCCGTTCGCACGTACGAGCTTCGCCGCGAAGGGCGGCACGACCGCGAGCGACGTGATGTCCGGGTCGCCGTCGCCGCTCGTCAAGGAGCTGACGGCGATCACACCTCGCATCGAGATCTTGATGTTCGGGACGAACGAGGATCGCTACGGTTACACGCTCGACGCGTTCGGCTCCCAGCTGTGGACGGTCGTCGACGCCAGTATCGCGCGCGGTGTCGTGCCGGTGATGTCGACGATCCCCGCGAACACCGGCTACCCCGAGGCCGACGCGAGGGTCCCGACGTTCAATCGCGTCGTCCGCGCGATCGCACAGGGAAGGGGGCTGCCGCTCGTCGATCTGCATCGCGAGCTCGAGCCACTGCCGAACCGCGGCATCTCGAGCGACGGTATCCACCCGACGCTGGCGCCCGGTGGTGGCTGCCTGCTCGGCGCGAGCGCCCTGCAGTACGGCTACAACGTGCGGAACCTCGTGACCCTCGAGGCGCTGGCGCGGACCCGCGACGCGCTCGCCGGCGTCGCCGCGAATGCGACCGCGGCGGTGCGGGCAGGCGAGGGCACGGTCGCCGATCCGTTCCAGGCGACGCTCCCGCTCGTCGACCTCGGCGATACGACGAGCTGCGAGCCGATCGCGCAGAGCTGTGGGGCGACGACCGGCAACACGGTCAGCTACCGGCTAGCGGTGCCGGCGGCGACGACGATCGCGGCCTACGTCATCGATCGCGGTACCACCGACGTCGACGTGCACGTCGTGCAGAACGGCACCTGCCTCGCGACCGGGAACCAGACCACGACGGTCGGAGTCGCCGCGGGTGACGTCGACATCCTCGTCGAGGGCCACGGCGCGGCGACCGAGGGCGAGTTCCTGCTCGTCGTCGAGCCCGACTAAGGTTAGAGCTGCCACGTCGTCGTCGTACAGCGCGCGGCGAACACGTCGTCGTGGCTGACGAGCACGAGCGCCCCGGGGTAGGTGACGAGCGCGGCCTCGAGTCGCTCGATCGACGGCAGGTCGAGGTGGTTCGTCGGCTCGTCGAGGACGAGGAGGTTGACCCCCCGGGCCTGCAGCAGCGCGAGCGCGGCCCGCGTCCGCTCCCCCGGGGACAACGACGCCGCAGGTCGCCCCACCTGGTGCCCGGCGAGCCCGAACTTCGCCAGCAGCGTCCGCACGTCGGCCGTCGGCCAGTCCGGCACCTCACGGGCGAACGTGTCGCCGAGCGGTTCGTCGCCCTCGAAGGCCGCGCGGGCCTGGTCGACCTCCCCGACCTGCACCCCGGAGCCCAGGGACGCCGCACCCTCGTCGGGGACGAGCCGCCCGAGCAGCAGGCCGAGCAGCGTCGACTTGCCCGACCCGTTCGGCCCGGTGACCGCGACCCGGTCCTGCCGGTCGAGCTGCAGGTCGACGGGCCCGAGCACGAAGTCCCCGCGTCGCACGACCGCACCGCGGGCGGTCGCGACGACCTCCCCCGAGCGCGGCGCCGACGCGATCGTCATCTGCAGCCGCCACTCCTTGCGCGGCTCCTCGACGACCTCGAGCCGCTGGATCATCCGGTCGGTCTGCCGGGCCTTCGATGCCTGCTTCTCGGAGGTCTCCCCGCGGTGGTGCTTGACGAACTTGTCGCCGTCGGAGGCCTTGCGGCGGGCGTTGCGCACGCCCTTCTCCATCCACGCGCGCTGCATGCGCGCCCGGGCGGCGAGCGCGTCGCGGCGGCCCGCGTACTCCTCGTACGCCTCGCGCGCCTGGCGGCGGGCGGTCGAGCGCTCCTCGAGGTACGCGTCGTACGAGCCGCCGTACACGGCGACGCGCTGCAGGCTGCGGTCGATCTCGACGACGGTCGTCACGGTCCGGGCGAGGAACTCGCGGTCGTGGCTGACGACGACGACGGGCGCCTGGGCGCGCTGCACGAACTCCTCGAGCCGGTCGAGACCGTCGGCGTCGAGGTCGTTGGTCGGCTCGTCGAGGAGGTAGAGCTCGAACCGGGAGAGCAGCAGCGCCGCGAGCCC
>JAEWJO010000079.1 GCA_023386455.1 Pseudomonadota bacterium
GCGCGGCGCAGCCGGCGACGACGACGCCCGCGACGGGCTCGGCCGCGACGGCGCCCGCGACGACGACGCCTGCGACGACGACGGCCGCAGGAACGGGCTCCGGCTCCGCGCAGGTGAAGGCCGTCGACACCAAGGCGACGGACACCAAGGCCGCCGCGAAGTCGACCGACGCGAAGTCGAGCGAGACGAAGTCGACCGACACCAAGTCGAGCGAGACGAAGTCGACCGACACGAAGTCGAGCGACACGAAGGCGACGACGAAGACGACCGACGCGAAGGTCACCGAGTCCAGATCGTCGACGAAGAGCTCGGACTCGAAGTCGAAGGCCTCGACCGACACGAAGACGGCGGATTCCAGATCGACCGAGGCGAAGGCCGCCTCGGCGAAGACTGGCACCGACGACGCGGACCCGGCGAAGGGCTACCTGCAGGTGTTCAGCAAGCCGACCGCGAAGATCCTCGTCGACGGCGCCGACACGAACATGAAGACCCCGATCTCGGGGCACTCGCTGGCGCTCACGCCGGGCAAGCACAAGATCACGTTCGTCATCGGCGACGACCGCTTCACCTATCCCGTGGTGATCAAGGCGGGCGCGACCGAGGCGATGAGCAAAGACCTGCAGTAGCGGACGCGGTCGAGCGTTCGCACGAGCAGTCGCCAGCGGCGACTACTGCTTCTGCTTCTGTTCGTGATCCTCGAGCTCGTGCAGCTTGGACTCGAGCTCGGCGATGCGATCGGCGAGGGCCTTCACATCCTTGTTCACCGCGGACCACGGATTGATCGACTGCTGGATCCCCTCGACGACTCCGCGGACCCGGCTGTCGACTTGCTTCTGCCAGTCCTCGAGCCGGTGCTTGGAGTGCTCGACCCACTCGCGTAGCGCGTCGAGGCTTCGCTTCTTCTCGGCAGCCTCGCCTTGCTCGAGCGTCTCCGGCTCGACCGGTACCGGCGTGGCATCGGGATCACCGTTGCCCTCGGTCTCGTCGTCCTTGCGCTTGCCGGGCAGGATGCTCTGCACGCGACGCTGCGCCTCGGCGAACCACTCGCCACCGCTCTGGATGATGTTTCGCATCGCGCCGAGCGGCAGGAACGAGCGTTGTTTCTTCTCTTCTTCGAAGATGATCTGCGCGAGGGTGACCGTGGTCAGATCCTCTTTGGTCTTGTTGTCGACGATCTTCACATCGTCGCCATTGCGGATCATCTCGCTGATCTGATCGAGCGTTACGTACCGGCTGTGCTCCGTGTCGTAGAGCTTCCGGTTGGCGTAGCGCTTGATGATCCGTGTTTCGGGCATTGGGCGCTCCTCAATGATTCCAAAGTTATCACGCACCGCGCCATGAGGGGTCAACGTGTCACAATGAAAGCGTGGGGCCTGACCTCATCATTGCTCGTTTGAAGGCCCTGCGCGATGCGCGGATGAGGGTCCTCACGCTCGTCACGGCGATGGGCGAGGGCGAGCCCGCCGCCTGGGTCGAGGCGCTCGCCGCGAACATCGCCCGGGCCAAGCTCCTCGACGACGCCGACGCCCTCGAGGCGCTCGAGTGCCTGACCCACGCGGCCCGTGATCCGGCGCTGTCCTATGCGACCCGGCAGGGCCTCTACGAGGCGGCGATCGCCCGGAACCTGCCCGCGATCGCGCGGCTGTTCCTGGTCGCGTCGCCTCCCGGCGAGATCCCCCAGCAGCTGAAGAAGCAGCTCGGACCCGAGCGTCCGCTGCGACCGACCGACCGGCCGCTCACGCTCGGCGAGCGCAAGGCGCTGGCGCGGACCCACCGGCGCGACGAGCTGCTGCTCATGATCCGCGACCCCCACCCGATGGTGGTCGCGATCCTGCTCGACAACCCGCACGTGATCGAGAGCGACGTCGTGAAGATGGCGGCGACGCGTCCGGCGGTGCCCGAGTCGCTCGCGAAGATCGTCGCGCACCCTCGGTGGAGCGTGCGGCATCCGGTGAAGCGCGCGCTCGTTCTCAATCCATCGACGCCGCTCGCCGACGCGATCCGGATCGCGACGACCTTGCGCGCGCAGGACCTCACCGAGATGGTGAACGATGCGTCGCTGCCGGAGCTCTTACGCAAGCACGCGCACGACGTGCTCGCGGATCTCCAGTCGAGACCGCGGGCTTAGCCCTCGGCCTTATTCTTCTTGCGGCGAACGACGACCTCTTCCCACTCCTCGTCGTCCTTGCTGCCGGCCTTCAGTTCCTTGGCCTTGCTACCAGCCTCGAGCTCCTTCGCCGCGGAGGTCGTCTCGACCTCCTTCTCGTCGACGTTGCTCCCCTTCTTGAAAATCTTGATGCTCCGCCCGAGCGCATCGCCGATGCCCGGCAGCTTGTTGGCGCCGAACACGACGAGGACGATGAGGAGAATCACGACTAGTTCGCCCATACCGGGCATAAACGGGCTCCTTTGGCTGGGCTCAATGTAGCACTGAAAACTTGGAGGGCGCGCGCCTTTACACCTATGTTCGGCTTCATGCGCGCACTGGCCATCGTGGCCCTGTCAGCGGCGGCGGCACACGCGCAACCGTCGGTGAATGCAGGTCCGCAGAACACTCCGCCGACCGCTGCGACAAATGGTCCCACGCTCGCGCAGGACTCCGATGCTCGCCGCATCATTCGCGGCTGCGCGGTCGGAGAAGTCTGCGGTCGCCCACCGGATCTACTACACGAGTTCGAGATCGAGGCATTCCCACCACCTGGCGGGAGTCCGTGGATCGACGAGCGCGTCGCGACGAGCAAGCTCGAGGCGCCGCGTGTCAGGAAGGTAACAAGACCGAGCGAGCTTCGGCCCGATCAGCCGTGGCTCGACAAGCTCGAGATGCCCGACCTGCCGGTCACGTGGACGCCGCGGCTCGTCGAGTACCTCCTCTTCTATAAGAACGATCCGCGTGGCCGCTCGATCATGGCGGCGTGGCTCGAGGCGCAAGGTCGCTATCGCGACATGATCGTCGCGACGCTCCGCAAGGCGAAGCTGCCGACCGATCTGATGTACGTGTCGATGATCGAGTCGAGCTACAGCAACGACACGGAGTCGTCGGCTGGAGCGCTCGGCCTGTGGCAGTTCATGCGCGACGGTGGACGGATCTACGGACTGCGCCAGGACCGCTGGGTCGACGAGCGCAAGGATCCGCTGCGCGCGACGCTCGCGGTCGTCGACTACTGGGCGGACCTCTACCAGCGCTTCGGCGACTGGGCGACCGCGATGGCGGCATTCAATGCGGGCTACGGCGCGCTGCTGCGCTCGATCGCTCGCTACAACACGAACGACTACTACCAGCTGTGCGAGTACGAGAACGGGCTGCCGTGGGAGACGTGCCTGTACACGCCCAAGGTGCTCGCGACCGCGATCGTCGGTCACAACCGGGCCGTGTTCGGCTTCGACAAGCTGAAGGACGATCCGGCCGAGGCGTGGGACGAGGTCGCGGTGCCGACGTCGATCTCGGTGTCGGTGCTCGCGCGCGCATCGGGCTCGACCGAGGCGGACATCAAGCGAATGAACCCGCAGCTGCGCCGCGATCGCACGCCGCCCGGCGAGGCCGGCTATCTCGTCCGCGTGCCGCGTGGCGCGAAGTCCGAGTTCCAGCGCCGGCTCGTCGAGCTCCAGACCGACTGGGACGGGTTCGACGCCTACGTCATGGCGCACGGCGAGAGGCTCGAGGACGTGGCGACGACGTACGGCATGTCGACGAATGCGCTGCGCAAGCTCAACGGCATCTCGAAGGAGAGCGAGCTCGAGGGCGGCTGCGTGCTCGTCGTGCCGCGGATCACCGCCGAGGCGCGCGAGAAGAACAAGGCAAAGGCGAAGGCCAAGCTCATGGCCTCCGGTGTCGATCACAAGGAAGGCGACACGCTGCTCGTCCCGGTGCCCGACAAGGACTTCGCCATCGCGGGCAGGCGGCGCGTGTTCTACCGGGTCGTCAGCGGCGATTCCGTGACGAGTGTCGCACGCGCGTTCGACGTCAAGACGCGCGACCTGATCGCGTGGAACGGGCTCGACGACGATGCGAGAATTCATCCTCGCATGGTGCTCGTCGCGTACGTCGCCTCCGACTTCGATGCGGAGAAGCGGGAGATCGCGCTGCTCGACGAGACACAGCTCGTCGTCGTGACCCGCGGCTCGGACGAGCACCTCGATCTCGCCGAGGAGCGCACCGGGCGCGTCCGCACCGAGTACATCTCGAAGGGCGACGAGAAGCTCGAGTCCGTCGCCAAGCGCTTCGGCATGGGCTCGCACGACCTCGCGCGCATCAACCGCATCTCCTACAACACGGTGCTCGCGAAGGGTCAGAAGATCATCGTCTATCAGGTCGCCGATCCGTCGCGCTCGGAGCGCGCGGAGGAGCAGTGGAAGAAGACGCCGAAGGCGCGGCGCACGAAGACCGCGACCCAGCGGCCGCCGCGCACGTCGGAGTCCGACGGGCCGGTCACGCGGCCAACGCAAGTCAAAGGAGAGTAGCCATGACAATGACGCGCAAAGAATTCCTCGGCAGCCTGTTCGGTGCAGCGGCGGGCGGCCTCGTGCTCGCGGCGTGTGGCGGCGACGATGGCGGCGGCGCACAAGCAGATGCAGCTGCGAGCAAGAGCTGCACGATGAACGGCACGACCGTCAACATCGAGACCAACCACGGCCACGTGCTCACCGTGTCGAAGGCCGATGTCACCGCCGCCGTCGACAAGACCTACGACATCATGGGCACGTCGGCGCACACCCACTCGGTGACCGTGACCGCGGCCGACTTCGCGAAGCTCGCCCAGAACATGAGTGTGTCGCTCACGTCCACGTCCGGTGGCGCGCACACGCATGGCGTCTTGATCATGTGCGCGTGAGCGCGCGTGGTTGTCCGCTCAGCGGACGGGGTCAGACATGACT
>JAEWJO010000082.1 GCA_023386455.1 Pseudomonadota bacterium
GTCATGACCTTCTACATCACGACGCCGATCTACTACGTCAACGACGTTCCTCACCTCGGCCACGCATACACGACGATCGTCGCCGACGCGCTCGCGCGGTTTCACCGGATGCGCGGCGAGGACACCCGCTTTCTCACCGGCACAGACGAGCACGGCCAGAAGGTCGAGGAGACCGCGAAGAAGAAGGGCCTGACGCCGCAGCAGCTCGTCGATCAGGTCGCGCCGCGGTTCGACGAGACGTGGAAGACGCTCGGCATCACCGGCTACCACTTCATCCGCACGACCGATCCGAAGCACAAGAAGGTCGTCGCCGAGCTGTGGCGCCGCATCCGCGCCGCGAACCCCGATGATCTGTACCTCGCGTCGTACCAGGGCTGGTACTGCGTCGGATGCGAGGCGTTCTACACCGAGAGCCAGCTCGTGAAGGACGGCAGCGACTGGCTGTGCGCCGTGCACAAGAAGCCGGTCGAGTGGATCGACAAGGAGCGCAGCTGGTTCTTCCGGCTGTCGAAGTACGCCGAGCCGCTGCTCCGCCACATCGAGAAGAACCCGGACTTCATCCGTCCCGAGGCGTACCGCAACGAGATCGTGTCGTTCCTGAAGGGCGGCCTCAAGGACCTGTCGGTGTCGCGCACGAGCTTTGCGTGGGGCATCCCGGTTCCCGAGGACGACAAGGAGGGTCTGTCGCACGTGATCTACGTGTGGATGGACGCGCTGACGAACTATCTCAGCGACCTCTGCCCGGCCGACGGCACGATCGGTGGTCCCGACGTCGACAAGTACTGGCCGAGCGCGGTGCACGTGATCGGCAAGGACATCCTGCGCTTTCACACGGTCTACTGGCCGGCGTTCCTCATGGCCGCGAACCTGCCGCTGCCGAAGGGCATCTTCGCGCATGGCTGGTGGACGGTGCGCGGCGAGAAGATCAGCAAGTCGATGCCGGCGACGCGCATCGATCCGGTGAAGCTCGCCGACGCGCTCGCGGTCGGCCCGCTCGGCCGGCCGATCGGCATCGATGCGATGCGCTACTACCTGCTGCGCGAGGTGCCGCTCGGCCTCGACGGCGACTTCACGTTCGAGTCGCTGTTCGGCCGGTTCAACGCCGAGCTCGCGAACGACCTCGGCAACCTCGTCAACCGCAGCCTGACGCTGATGGCGAAGAGCTCGCTGCATCCGGCGCACGAGATGTCGCTCGCCGAGCTCGACAAGCACGCGTCGTTCGTGAAGGTCGCCGAAGGCGCGATCGACAGCGCGACGGCCGAGTACACCGCGATGGCGCCGAGCCGCGCGCTCGAGGCGATCTGGAAGCTCGTCCGCGAGGCGAACCGCTACGTCGATCTCAACCAGCCGTGGGCGCTCGCGAAGGATCCGTCGAAGGCGTACGAGCTCGCGCACGTGTTCCACAACCTCGCGAACGCGATCGGCGTGATCGGTGGTCTCGTGGCGCCGATCCTGCCGACGACGGGTCGTCTGCTCCGCGAGTGGGTCGGCCTGACCGGCGCGGATCTCGACGCGTGGCCGAAGGCGAGCGACATGCTGCGGATCGTCGGCGCCGTGTCGAAGGATCCCAGGCCGCTGTACCCGCGTCTCGACGACGCGGCGCAGAACAAGATCCTCCAGCAGATCGTGCCCGGCGATGTCGCCGGCGCCGCGCCGGCAGCGCCCCCCGCCGAGAAGAAGGCCGCGGCTGCGCCCGCACCGGCCGGCGCGCCATCGACGGTCACGTACGACGACTTCGCCAAGCTCGAGCTGCGCGTCGGCAAGGTGATCGAGGCGGTCGCCGTGCCGAAGAAGGACAAGCTGCTGCACCTACAGGTGGACCTCGGTGAGGGCAAGCCGCGCTCGATCGTCGCGGGCATCGCGACCGCGTACAAGCCGGAGCAGCTCGTGGGCAAGCAGGTGATCGTCGTCGCGAACCTCGCGCCGCGAAAGCTCGCCGGCCTCGTGTCCGAGGGCATGATCCTGGCCGCCGGCGACGAGGAGATCCTCGGACTTTCCGCGCTCGACCGCGACGCCCCGCCGGGAACGCGAGTACGATGACTGCAAGCATGTCGGACGTACGTCGCGCGCCCCGCCTCGTGGTCAATGCACCTGCGATCGTCGAGTCGATCGGCCAAGCTGCGATGCAGCTGCACCCGAACCTCGGCAAGGTATTCCGCCGCGTCGAGGCCGACCGTACGACGATCGGCACGAAGTTCCCCGCCGTCGTCCGCGACCTGTCCACCAATGGCGCGTTCATCTCGGGCGCGCCGCTGCCGCTGCTGTCGCGCGTCGCGCTGAAGTTCGACCTGAAGGGCGTCGGCACCGTCGACGCGATCGGCTGGGTCCTGTGGCAGCGCATGGACGACTGCGAAGTGCCTGGCCCGAGCGCGGCTGCCTCGCTGCCGAAGGGTTTCGGCGTGCTGTTCGAGGCGATCCCGATGGAGACGCGTTCGGCGATCGCTGCGCTCGTCAGCTCGTTCTCGTCCCGTGGCTGAGCGCTCTGTCTTCCGGTTCAAGGCGCGGTATCGCGGCATCGCGATCTCGGCACTCGGTATCGGCGGTGCGCTCGGTGCGGCCTCGCTCGCGGTGCTCGGCGCCGCGGTCCTGCCGCTCGCGACCGGCGCCGCCGGCGTCGTGCTCGGGGCGGCGTACCTCATGTCGCCGTCGTGGAAGCTCGAGGTCGTGATCGACGACGACGCGCTCGAGGTTCGCTCGCCGAAGGGCACGAAGTTCCGTCTGCCGTGGAGCGACGTCGTGCGCGTCGTCGCTTCGCCGACGACGAACACGTGCTTCGTCGACGGCGGTGCACCGGAGAAGAGCCTGCTCGTCCCCGGCGATGGCGCACCGGCGCCGTACGATCTCGAGGACCGCCCTGCCCTCGTCGCGGCGATCCTCGCCCACGTCCCCGCCGACAAGGTGACGACGGTCGAGACGCTCGAAGCGGCGCGCGCTCGGGGCTGACCGGCGTCCGTGCCGGCAAAACGTGCGAGCGAATGTGCGCGCGGGACGCGACCTGGTAGGGTCCTCCCGCGTGTCCTTCCTGTTCCCGAGTCCGACGATCACGTTCGAGGCCGCGCTCCGCGATCTCGTCAGCGGCAAGCCCAAGTCGCGGGCGATGGCCGCGCACGCGCTCGGCGACGTGACCGATCCGACCGAGAAGCGCCGCGCCGTCGATGCCCTGATCGCCGCGCTCGACGATGATCATCCGGAGGTCCGCATGGAGGCCTGCGCCGCGCTCGGCGACCTCGGCGAGCCCGGATCGCTCCCGCACCTCATCAAGCGGCTCGATGACGGCGTCGCGCCGGTCCGCCAGAACGCGGCGATCGCGCTCGGCACGATCGGCCACCCGGACGCGTTCGAGCCGCTCGCGGCCGCGCTGAAGGACGGCCCACCCGACCTGCGCTTTCAGGCGGCGACATCGCTCGCCGAGATCGAACCGGTGCGCGCGTTCGATCCCGTCCTCGCCGCGCTCGACGATCGTGACGGCCAGGTCGTCGGCGCCGCTGCGCTGTCGGTCGGCGCGATCGCCAAGCTCGACGAGGCGCTGAAGCCGCGCGCGCTGTCAGCGCTGCGCGCGAAGATCGATCACGGTGAAGCGAGCGCGCGCTTCGACGTCGCGTACGCGCTCGCCGAGCTCGGCGACGAGTCCGGCCGTGCCGTCCTCGCGAAGGCGGCCGGCGATGTCGACCGGTCGTGGGACGCCGTCAGCGCGCTCGCCGAGCTCGGCGCGACCGAGGAGCTCGCGCGCGCCGTCGCCGCGAAGAAGACGCC
>JAEWJO010000114.1 GCA_023386455.1 Pseudomonadota bacterium
ACCTCCCGCTCCTCGGCTGTCAGCTCAATCGTCGGTGCGGTGTGCTGGTTACCCATCAACGAAGGGGATCACAGCGGTCTGACCATGTCGATCCCGCTGGATCATTACTTCTGGTCCAGGGCACTAGGCGGGCGCGAACCGGTAGTGCGCGACGAGCCACTCGCGGCCGCCGGCGTACCCGAACAGCTCGGCGCACGCGAGGAAGAACACCCGCCAGCGCTGGAACGCGCGGCGCCCGAGCAGGTGCTCGATCTCGGCGCGGTGGGCGAGGAGGTTCGCATACCAGGCCTCGGCGGTCCGCGCGTAGTGCGTGCCCGAGACGTGCCACTCGTCCGCGATCGCGAGGTCGTCCTGGAAGCTGCGAAACAGCTGGACGCTCGGCATGAGACCACCGGTGAAGAACTCGCGCGCCATCCAGTCGCTCGCGCCGTTGTCGTCGAACGGATACGCGAACCGGCGGTGCGCGAACACGTGGACGAACAGCGCCCCGGAGGCGCGCAACCAGCCCGCGATCCGCCGTAGCAGCACCGCGTAGTTGCGCATGTGCTCGAACATCTCGATCGACACCACCCGGTCGAAGCTCGCCGCGGGAAGCTCGAGGCGCCGCACGTCGGCGGTGACGACCGTCAGGTTCGAGAGCCGCCGCAGTGACGCCTGCTGCTCGATGAACGCGCGCTGCTGCCGCGAGCTCGACACGGCGGTGATCCGCGCCCTGGGAAACCGGGCCGCGAGCCACAGCGACAGCGCCCCCCAGCCGCAGCCGAGGTCGAGGATGTCCTGGCCGTCGGCGATCTGCGCGCGCTCGACGTACAGCCGCAGCATCGCCGCCTCCGCCTCGCCGAGCGTCGTCACACCGGGCGGCCAGAAGCACGCCGAGTACTTGAGGTGCGGCCCGAGCACGCGCTGGAAGAACGCCGGCGGCACCTCGTAGTGCTGCGCGTTCGCCGCCGCGGTCTCGATCGCGACGTCGCTCGCGCGCAGCTGGTCGACGAGCGCATCGAGCGAGTCGGGGCTCGCGGCGCGCTGCTCGCGGAGCCTCAGCGCGCAGACCGCACGGATACCCGCCCGGAGGACCGCCTCGGGGACGAGACCGGAGTCGACGATTCGCTCGACGAGCATGGCGCAGCGACCATCGCGCGAGGTGCGCGGTCGCGCAACCCGGTGAGCCGATCGAGCGATCGCTCGGCCAGTGCGCGGCCGAGCGACTCGATCACCTGCAGCGTGGTCGATCGGGAGGTCATGGTGAGCCTAGACGCCACCGTGCGGCTTGCAGAAGCTCTGGCCGTGCTCGACCTCGAGCTCGTAGCCGGCGGGGCAGGTGCCCGACTCGTCGTCGGCCTGGCAGAAGCTGGTCGTGACGCCGTGCTCGACCTCGATCTCGCACTCGAAGCCGGTGGGACAGTCCGTATCAGCGGCGCAGTCCTGCTCGAGGATCGCGCGGCGCGCCGTGCTCGTGGAGTCGTCGGTACAGGCGAAGAGAGTCGAGGCGAATAGAACAGTGAGTACTGCGTGCTTGATCATGTTCGATGCCGGGCATTGCACGCGTCGAACCAACGCCCGCGCGCCAGCAGATCCGCGTAAACGCGCCCTGCGACGTGATCGCGTGCGCGAGTCGCGAGTGCATTGCTACAAGAGCGGACAGCTCGCTGTGCACGACTCGGCTACCGGCCCGATCGTTCGCGGCGACGAGACAATCTGTTCGCCGTCATTCGCCGACCGCCGTGAACGTCGACGTCGGTCCGGACGACGAACGTTCGCCGCGACCTGCGCCGAGCCCGATCTCTCGTGCCCGACCGCGGACCCCCTGCACGATCGCTGGCCAACGCGCTCGCGGATGGACATAGTCGGCCATGGCAACGTTCGTCTTCGTCCCCGGTGCCGGCGGTAGCGCCTGGTACTGGCACCTCGTCGCACGGCTCGTCGAGGATGCCGGCCACACCGCGATCTCCGTCGAGCTGCCGGCCGACGATCCGAAGGCGGGCCTCGCCACCTACGCCGACCGCGTCGTCGATGCGATCGGGTCGCATCGCGACATCGTCCTCGTCGCGATGTCGCTCGGTGGCTTCACGGCGCCGCTCGCCTGTGCGCGCGTCCCGGTCCAGCAGCTCGTGTTCGTCAACGCCATGATCCCGGTGCCCGGTGAGCGGGTCGGCGCATGGGGCGACGCGACCGGTTCGGCGGAGGCGCGCCGCGTGGCTGCCGAGCGCGCCGGCTATTCGACCGATTTCGATCTCGACACGTACTTCTATCATGACGTGCCGAAGCAGCTCGTCGACGAGGGCGCGCAGTACGAGCGCGCGCAGACCGAGGCCGTGTTCGGCGAGCACTGCGAGTTCGCGGCCTGGCCGAAGGTCCGGATCCACGCGATCGCGGGCACCGACGACCGGCTGTTCCCGATCGACCTCCAGCGGCGCGTCGCGCGCGACCGGCTCGGCATCGCCGTCGACGAGCTGCCGGGCGGTCACCTCATCGCGCTGAGCAACCCCGGCGGCGTCGCCGGCCAGCTGCTCGGCTACCTGGCGTAGAAGCTGGACCACCGCCCGGCTTCAGGAATCGCCGGTCGAGGCATGGACCTCGGCAACAACGTCCCGAACGCAGTCCCGGAACCAGCGCATTGCCGGATCTGCGTCGTCGCGCGCGTGCCAGAGCAATGAAACATCGAACCGGGGCGACTTGAAGGGCAGGGGATGCGCCGTGAGCCCGAACTCCTTCGCGTACTGACGAGCGGCGACGGCAGGAACGTTGGCCAGGACCGGTGCGGAACGCAGAACGAACGGCAACGTCGAGAACTGTGCGACCGCCGCCGCGAGTCGACGGGACCGCCCCAGCTCCGAGAGGCGATCGTCGATGGGACCGCGAAGCTTGCCGGATGCCGAGGCGATGAGGTGCGGTACGGCGAGGTAGCGAGTCAGCGTCAGCCGACCAGACCCGAGTTGCTGCGAATCGTAGAGCGCCAGGAAGCTCTCGCGATAGAGCACGTCGCGTCGATGTCGCCGGTCGACTCGCGACGGCGTCGCCGTCAACGCCACCGCAGCGTCGCCCGTGTCGAGCATGCCGGGCACGATCCGGAAGTTGCTCGGGCGTACGATGAGCGTGACGCGCGGCGCGCGCTCCCTCAGCAGCGCCATCAGGCGTGGCACCACCGCGGTGTCGAGCTCCTCCGGCGAGGCGAAGCGGATCGTCAGGTTCGCGCGCGCCGGGTCGAAGGACGGAGCATCGAACACGGCGCCGTGCAGCGCCTGCAGCGCCGGACCGAGCCGCTGCGCGAGCACCATTGCCCGCGCCGTCGGCTCCATGGAGCCGTTGCCGCGCACGAACAGCGGATCGCTCAGCATGTCGCGAAGCCGAGCGAGCGCCATGCTGACGGCCGATGGCGTCAGGGAGAGCCTGCGCGCGGCATGCCTCACGTGGCGCGTTCGCATCACCGTCGCGAAGATGACCAGCAGATTCAGGTCGATGCGCCGGAGATCAACGTCGTTGATGTCCATGCTCACGAGTATCAATTTGCCTTACTCGCGCATCAGCCACAACCTGCCCCGCATGACCACGACGAGACGAAAGCCTGACCTGTTTTTCCTTCGCGCTGGAAACGGCCCCACCCTCATCCGCCTGCCGGGCTAGCGCGATGGGAGCGGCATCGATCGCCCTGGTCACAGGAGCGAACAAGGGAATCGGCTACGAGATCGCCGCGCAACTCGCGCGACTCGGCACGATGGTGCTGCTCGGTTCCCGAGATCGGAATCGTGGCGAGGAGGCCGCGGCCGCCTTGCGCGCTGCCGGAGGCAACGTCCACTGCATCGTGCTCGATGTCACCGACGCGACGTCCATTCGGACAGCGGCCGAGAACATCGCCGAGCGGTGCCATCGACTCGATGTGCTGGTCAATAACGCCGGTGTCACCGGGCCTCGCGCGCTCGCCACGGCTGACCTGGACGCGGTCCGCGCTGTCTTCGAGACCAACGTCTTCGGCGCGCTTGCAGTCACCAACGCGATGCTGCCGTTGTTACGGCGCTCCTCCGCAGGGCGCATCGTCAACATGTCGAGCAGCGTCGCGTCGCTCTCTCGAACCAGCGATCTGAATAGCCCGTTCGCAGCAGTTCCGCCGTCGGCCTACGGACCCTCGAAGACCGCGCTCAATGCGCTGACGGTTCAGTATGCAAAGGAGTTGCGGGGCTCCGGCATTCTCGTCAATGCCGCCGATCCTGGAGGGGCGGCCACGGACATGACGAGGTCGCTCGGCTACCAGATGAGCCGCTCCGCGGCCCAAGCAGCAGCGGTCGCGGTGCGCCTGGCCACTCTCCCCTCGAACGGGCCGACAGGCGAGTTCTTCGACGACAACGGTCCAGTGCCGTGGTGACGGACGGACGCATCGGTCATCGCGACTGCCACGCCGCCGCCGGCCCGTCGTCGCTAGTGCCCTGGATCAGAAGTTCGGAAGCAGCGCCTGACTTCCGAGGGTGCGCTCGCAGAAGCGCTTGAGGTTCGCCAAGATTTCATCGGCAGACTTCGTCCAGCAGAAGGTCCGAGGGTCTTCG
>JAEWJO010000134.1 GCA_023386455.1 Pseudomonadota bacterium
CCCCGCATCGGCGCGCGACCGCGCGCCTGCTCGCCGATGCCGCGCCGCCGCGTGGCACCGGCACCGTGACGAGCGCCGCCGAGGAAGCCGACAGCGACGCGACGCCGTCGCTGCCCCGTGCGGTCGCCGCGCACCTCGACGTGTCGACCGCGCGCACGCCGACGATCGCGAGCTTCGCCGACGCGGTCGCCGCGTGGGATGCCGCGCTCCTCGATGGCGCGACCCAGACCTGGCTCGCCCACCGCGCGCTCGAGCTCGACGCGCCGCAGGGCTCCGTCGATCGCGCGATCCGCGACGTCGCGCAGGCCGTCACAGACGAGCTCGCGAAGCTCGCCGACGCGTCGTCGCTCGCCGCCCCTCAGTCCCATGGTCCCGTCGGCGCCTCGCTCGCGCGCCGCCTGCGTCACGGCCGGCTCGACGCGCTCGAGAGCGGGTTCAACCGCTGGGAGAGTCGCCGCCACACCGGCTCCGTTCGCGCGCCGATCGACGAGTGGCGCGAGTGGGTCGCGCTGCGCGCCGCCTACGACTCCGCGGTCGCCGCCGGTGGCCTCGAGCTGCGCCGACTCGCGTTCCCCCACGCGTACGCCAAGGGCACGAGCATGGCCGTGTGGCTGTGGAACTCGCGCAACGAGTACGCCCTCTCGCACGCGATCTCGAAGTGGCTGCTCGACGAGGCGCTGGCCGTCGGTGACACCGAGGCCATCGACCTGTGCACGCGCAACTGCAGGCTCAGCGTGCCGACGCGCATGGGCGACGTGAAGACGGCCCTCTAATGGGGACGGTCTTAAGTTGGTTAAGTTGTGCCTCGTAAGTGCTCGACACGACACGAGGCGGTACCGGTGAAATTAAGTTGAGGGGCACAGCTCGCTCTCCACAGCAGCCGAGGGATCGAAGCGCCCCGCGTGCGATGCCTGCTCGACCCGCTGCAGGCACAACTTAATTTCACCGGTACACGATCGAGGAATTTTCACTGGTTACAGATCACAAGTTAACCAAGTTAAGACCGTCCCCGTATTTGGGGGCTACTTGGACCAGTTGCAGCCGAGCTCGTCCTGCGTGATGTGACAGCGCAGGCACATGCGCCGGTTGTTGCGATCGAGGGCCTCGCAGCGGGCACTGCCGCGCCAGTTCTTCGGGTGCGGTGACACGTTCAACGTGCCCGGCTGGGCGCTGTGACACGCGAGGCAGTCGTCCTCGCGGTGACACGACGCGCACGAGGTGATGCTGCGCCGCGCGACGCTCGCGTGCAGGTTCGGCCCCATGCCCTGCGAGGCCCAACCCGGTGGGTGGAACTGCTGCTGCGGATCGCGGCTATTGAACTGGGAGTCGCCGCGCGTCCCGATGCCCGAGCGCTCGTGGCAGCCGATGCAGAACGTCTGCGCGCGGTGGCAGGCCGAGCAGTCCGGCTTGCCTCGCTTCGCCTCGACGGCGTGGACGAGCAGGTAGTTCGCCTCGTGGAAGTCAGCGGGCTTGACGACGCCCTGGTGACACTCGACGCACTCCGAGCGGTCGTGACAGGCGTTGCACGTCGCATCGACGCGACGGGCCTGCTGCTTGTGGTCGGTGACAAAGCCGGGACCATGCTCGTCGCCGAGGTTCGAGCGCGTCGGCACGAGGTCGCCGTGCGGGAACTTCGTCTCCACGAGCCCGCCGATCTTCGCGAGGTGGCAGCTCGTGCAGTTGCGCGCGTCGCTGCCGTCGGTGTGGCAGCTGAAGCACGAGGCCATCGTCGGCAGCTGGCGGGTCGTCGCGAGATCGACCGCGCGCATGTCGCGATGGCACGACTCGCACGACGACTTCGCGTGCGCGGCGTGATCGAACTTGATCGTCGCCGGCATCACGAAGACGCGCTCGACCGGCTTGTCGCGCGTGTAGCCGGGATGGCAGCCGATGCACGCGGCGACCGGCGTCGCGGCCTTGTCCGGCTGGGTGCGATCGATCGCGTGGCACGCGCGGCACGCCGCCTCCGTCGGGATCAGGTTGTCGACCGCCGACCGCGACGTCTTCGCGGCCGGATGGCACGCGTCACACGTCGTGCCGCGCGCGAGGTGCTTGCCGTGCGAGAACACGAGCGGCAGGCGCTGCGGCGGATAGACCGCATCGGACACCGGATCGCGACGCTGTTCGGCCGCGACGACGGCGCCGATGCAGATGACGATCAGGGTGATGACGATGCGCTTCACGGTCACGGCTCGGGGTTGAACGCGAGATCGAGCACGGCGATCACGCGGGACTGGAGGTTCTGGATCCTGTCGTAGTCGACCTCGCCGATCACGTGCAACGCGGCGAAGTCGCCGATCCGGATCGACGCGCTCGCGACGCCCGAGGTCGTGACGAACTTGCGCGTGGTCGCAGCGGTCGAGTCCTCGTCGACGCCGAGCACGATCACGCGGCCACGCCACCATACGCGTTCGGTGCCGCGATACGCGCCGTCGGCCGCACCGCCGATGCGGCGCCCGCCCCAGCCGTCGTCCCACAGCACGTCGGCGCGACCGCGCCAGCCGCCGCCGAACGCGTGCTCGATGCTCGCGTCGGCGCCGCCGGCGACCGGCGACAGGTCCGGGTCCGACGAATAGCGACGCAACCAGCCGCTCGCGCGTCCACGCCACGGCCCCGCCGGCGCGGACTGATACTCGAGCCGGGCGTCGACGGTCGGCGCGCTGGAGACCCCGTAGAAGATCGAGTCGCCGTCGAACGTCGGGTAGTAGTACTCGACACTCGGCTCGATGACGTGGTCGCCCTTCTTGATGCGGAGACCGGCGTCCGCACGATCGAACAGGCCGTGGAGCAGCGAGAACCGCGCCGCGACGTACGGCTGGTGCAGCATCGCGCCGCGCCGGATGTCGGCGGCGACGCGGGCGTGGAGCCGCTCCTCGTTGACGCCGGTCTCCGGCGCCTGACCGACCTCGTTCGGGTAGAGGCCGAGGTCGGGATGGTCGAGCCGGTCGACCCCGCCGATGAGGCCGAACGTCCGCGACCACGTCCGCCGATAGCCGAGCTCGGCGGCGACACCGCGCGTGCGCGTCGTCTTGATCGAGGCACCGATCGTCGGCTGGCGAACCTCGCGCTGCGGACAGAGCTCGTAGTCGCTCGACAGCTTGCTGTTCTTGATCGCGCGATTGCGGTCGACGAGCTGCCACGATCCGGTGCCCGGCGTCGGTCCCTCGACGTACTCCTGGCAATTCGCGCCCGACGTTCCGTCGAGCTCGTACTGCGAGACACCGAGCCACGAGCTCTGGCGCACGCGCAGGCCGGCGGAGGCCGAGACCTCGACCGGCAGCGGCAGCGTGATCCGTGCCGCGCCGCCATCGAACGCACTGGTGCTCCAGCCGTCGTCGATGAGGATGCGGCCGATCGTCAGGCCGACCCTGTCGTCGGCGATGCCGTCGATCTGGAGGAAGCCGTACATCAGGTCGAGCCCGGCGACCGACTCGGCGAGCTCGGGGTAGACGTCGATCGCGTCGCGCCGGAGCGGCCCCTGGAGCGTGACCCGGCCGCTCGTGTAGTCGCCGAAGTCGTGATCGATGCGCAGGTAGCTCTGCCACGTGATGCGAGGCCCGCGCTCCGGCAGGTGCGCGATGCGTCGCTGCGCCGCGAGGTCGCCGATGTCGTAGATGCGCAGCGCGAGCCACTGCGTGACGCGACGCCGGCCGAGGAACAAGTCGGGACCGACGAGGCGATACTCGCGCAGCTGGTACGCCTGCCCGATCGTCCTCGCGCGCAGCCAGAACTCGTAGGCGTGCGCGTCTGTGGCGAGGACCGCGAGGAGCGCGGCCACGACACATGCCAGCCGCAGCATCGAGGCGAACGTAACACGCGGTCGTCGGACGCGCGCGACCCGGGCCGACGACATCGACACCACCGCCCGTGCGTGCAATTCACCGCACGCGCGCGACCGTGATCGGGCCGACATCGATCTGTGCGCCGGCGCCGGCGGCCGCGATGCCCCACGCGCCGCGCTCGCCCGCCCCGACCTCGCACGTGACCTTCGTGGTCGCGGCCTCGGCGGGGCCGACGGACAGGCTCGCCGTGCGGCCGGTGATCGTCAGGCCGACCTGCCC
>JAEWJO010000139.1 GCA_023386455.1 Pseudomonadota bacterium
CATGGTGCGTCGTGACGACGACGGAAGTCCCACCGGGCAACCGGCTGGCAATCCGTCGTCACGCTGTGATGATCCAGCGGGTGCAAGTCCCGCCTCGGTAAGCGCCAGAGCGCCGAGTAGCAGACCCGCAGCAGAGGAAGAGATTCCGACGGCTGAAGCCGGGTGTCGAAAGCGAGCGAGTCAGCGTGAGCTGATTAGCGAGGAGCGAGTACGCGAGCCGCAACATCAAGTGAAGCCTGCAGCCTCGACAGACGAACAATCGGAGGGCCGATCCGCTCATGACACGGACAAGGCAACATCGACGCCGGGAGCACTGGAGCTCGTCGTCGACCTCCGCGGGGTAGGGGGAGCAGCGCGCGTACAAGGATCACTACGGAACACGAGAGATCCGTCTTCGCAGCCATCGTCGTGGCAGGGTGACGCCAATAGGCCGAGAGCCAAGGGCGCCATCGCGGAGCGGAAGTCCGACGGGGTCATAGTACCGACGAGGACGGCGCCGCATAACGCCGTCGGAGGGAAGGGCCACGAGAGAGGGTATGTCGTCGACGAAGGTAAGCGCGAGGACATGGCCGCAAGGCCCAATCAGCCCGACCTCCGTTTGGGGGTCGACAAAGTGCGACAACTTCAACGACGGCTGTGTGCAGCGGCCAAGCAGTCACCGGAGCGACGATTCCATGCGCTGTACGATCGCATGTGGAGGAGTGACGTCCTCGACGAAGCATGGAAACGCGTGAAGCGGAACCGTGGATCGGCTGGGCTCGATAGCCAGACGATCGCGGAGGTGGAGCAGTACGGCGCGCAGCGCTTCCTGGAAGAGCTACGCGACGTGCTGCGCAGAGGTGAATACCGACCGAGCGCGATCTTGCGTCGGTACATTCCGAAGGCAGATGGCAAGCAGAGACCGCTGGGCATTCCGACGGTCCGAGATCGAGTAGTGCAGATGGCGGCGAAGCTGGTGCTGGAACCGATCTTCGAGGCAGATTTTCTGCCGTCGTCGTTTGGTTACCGCCCCAAGCGGAGTCAGCTGATGGCGATGGAAACCGTGCGCAAGCTCGGCTACCAGCACCATCACGTGCTCGATGCGGACATCCGCGACTACTTCGGCAGCATCGATCACGGCAAGCTGATGAAGCTCGTCGCGATGCGTGTCTCGGATCGACGGGTGCTGAAGCTGATCAGACAGTGGCTCGAAGCAGGTGTGATGGAAGACGGCGAGCTGCGGTCGACGACGACCGGAGTCCCGCAGGGAGGGGTGATCTCGCCGCTCCTGTCGAACATTTACCTGCACGTGCTCGACCTGCTGTGGAGTCGCCACAGCTCCCATGTGGGAACGCTGGTGCGCTACGCCGATGACCTCGTCGTGGTGTGCAAGACAAAACGGCAGTGCGAGGATGCCGAGCGAGACGTGAGGAAATACCTCGCGCGGCTCGGTCTCGAGCTACATCCCGAGAAGACGACGCGCGTCGTGCTGTACGACGGCGAACAAGGCTTCGACTTTCTCGGCTGTCATTTCCGTAAGCGATTGAGCGGCGCGATCCTGGAACGCGATGGGAAGCGAGTCTACTTCCTGCAGCGCCAGCCCTCCCGTCGAGCAATGAAACGGATCCGGCAGAAGGTGCGCGACAAGACGTCTCGTGGCCGATGCCACGGGGACATCAAGCAGGTGATCGAAGATCTGAATCCCACCCTTCGAGGCTGGGGACAGTACTTCTGCACAGGCAACGCAGCACGCAGCTTCAACCAGATCGACTCGTACGTGTACGAACGACTTCGCGGCCTGCACGTCAAACGCGCAGGACGCAACGTCGACGCACGCAAGACGAGGACCTGGACGCGGGCCTACTTCTGGAACCTCGGACTGCATCGCCTCAGAGGCACCGTCCACTATCCGGAGGCTACCCAGTACTGCTGGCACGAGAGCCCTCCCGCAAGCCGTGTGCGGGAAAACCGCACGCACGGTTTCTACGGGGGTCGTACGGAAACTCCAAAAGAGGGAAAGTAGATCTACCAATGCTCTTCGAGCAGATCCGTTCTGGCGGATGCCTGTCTTACCTGATCGGTTGCGACGACTCGTGCGCCGCGATGATCGTCGATCCGCATCTCGATCAGCTCGATCGCTATCTCGCGCTCGCCGCCGAGCGGGGCATGCGCATTCACTACGTCGCCGAGACGCACACGCACGCCGACCACTTCTCCGCCGCGCGCGAGCTCGGGCGTCAGCTCGGTGCGCGCGTCGTCATGCACCGGCTGTCGGCCGCACCGTTTGCGGACGTCCGCGTCGACGACGGCGAGTCGCTGGTCGTCGGCAAGCTGCGCGTCAACATCATCCACACGCCCGGCCACACGAATGACTCGACGTGCCTCGTGTTCGACGACCGCGTCCTCACCGGCGACACGCTGCTGATCGGCGGCACCAGTCGCACCGATCTGCCGACCGGCGATCCCGACGCGCTCTACGACTCGCTGTTCGGCAAGGTGCTCCAGCTGCCGGACACCCTGAAGGTCTACCCGGCCCACGACTACAAGGATCGCAGCTCGTCGACGATCGGCGCCGAGAAGCAGTCGAACCCGCGCCTGCAGAAGAAGGAGCGCGCGGACTTCGTCGCGCTGATGCGCGGCCTCGACATCAAGATGCCGGATCACCTGACCGAGGCGCTGCGCACGAACCGCTCCGGCGGCAAGACGGTCGCGCAGCTGCTCGCCGAGGCGTCGCGATCGATCGCGTTCATGAGCATGAACGAGGTGCGCCACCGGCTCGACCGCGGCGACGGCGAGATCGTGCTGCTCGACGTCCGCGAGAAGGAGGCGTTCGACAGGGGCCATCTCCCCGGCGCCAAGCACCTGCCGCGCGGCCAGCTCGAGCTGCGCGTCGACAAGGAGCTGCCGGATCCCGGCGCGCGGATCCTCGCGTACTGCCAGCTCGGGCGGATCTCGACGCTCGCGGCGGCGACGCTGCGAGCGATGGGCTACACGCGCGCGGTCGCGCTCGACGGTGGCTACGAGGACTGGGTCGAGGCCGGCCACCCGACCGAGACCCGCTGACGCATCACTGCGCGGCGACGTGCTTGGTGTAGGCGTCGACGTCCATCAGCTCGTCGACCTCGGCCTTGTCGTTGGCCTCGATCTCGATCATCCAGCCCTTGCCGTACGGGTCGGCGTTGACGTCCTCGGGGGCGTCCTTGAGCGCGGCGTTGACCGCGGTGACCTTGCCGGAGGCGGGCGCGTAGAGGTCGCTGACGCTCTTGACGCTCTCGATCGTGCCGAAGCGCTGGCCCTTCGTCACCTGGTCGCCCTCCTTGGGGAGGTCGACGAGCGTGATGTCGCCGAGCTGGTCGACGGCGAACTGCGTGATGCCGACGCGAAAGGACGAGCCTTGCGACTTCAGCCACTCGTGATCGGTCGTGTAACGGAGATCGGTCGGGAAGGTGCTCATCGAATACTCACTTGGCTCGCTTGTAGAACTTGCCGGAAACCACCGTTGCCGCCGCATCCTTGCCGCGGCAATCGATCGTCAGCTGGGTGCCCGCGGCCGCGTGGGACGCGGGGACGTAGGCGAGGCCGATCGCGCCACCGACCATGATGCCGGGGCCACCGCTCGTGACGGTGCCGATCGTCTGCTCGCCCGCGGGGCGCGTGCGGTCGACGACCGGATAGCCATGGCGGGCGATCGCGCGCGCGGACTCGTCGATCTTGAAGCCGACGAGCTGGCGCTCGAGCCCCTCGGCGCGCTGCGCGACGAGTGCGTCGCGGCCGATGAAGGCGCGGTCGAGCTTGACCGCCCAGCCGAGGCCAGCCTCGAGCGGCGTGTGATCGTCGTCGAGATCGTTGCCGTAGAGCGGGAGCTTGGACTCGAGGCGGAGGGAGTCGCGCGCACCGAGGCCGATCGGCAGCCCGCCGAGGGGCGTCGCCGCCTCGAGCAGCGCGTTCCACAGCGTCACGGCGTCGGCATTCGCGCAGGCGAGCTCGAAGCCATCCTCGCCGGTGTAGCCGGTCCGCGCCGCGATGCACGACACGCCGGCGACCGTCGTGTCCCGGAACGTGAACGAAGGCATGTCGGCGACCGCGCCGTTCGCGAGGTTGTCGACGACCGAGGCGGCCTTCGGGCCCTGCACCGCGATCAGCGCCGTCTGATCCGACACGTCGTCGACGTTGCACATCGTCGACGCGTGCTCGCGGAACCACTCGAGGTCCTTCGCGATGTTCGACGCGTTGAAGATGACCATGAACTCGTCGTCGGCGCGCTTGTAGAAGATGCAGTCGTCGACGACGCCCCCGTTGGGGCGACAGAGCAGCGTGTAGACGGCCTTGCCGACCGGAGCCGACTCGACGGCGTTGCTGGTCAGGCGCGCGACGACTTCCTTCGCGCGCGGGCCGCGGAGGTAGGCCTCGCCCATGTGCGAGACGTCGAACAGGCCGAGCGCGGTGCGTACGGCCTTGTGCTCCTTGACCGTGCCGGCCGGGTACGAGACCGGCATGCTCCAGCCGCCGAAGTCGATCAGTTTCGCGCCGAGCTGACGATGCACGTCCCAGAGCGGCGTCTTCTTGGGGTCCATCGCGGCGAACACTACCTCAGCGCACGAGGATGTGCTCGCGCGTGACCGCAGGATCGCGCACGCGCCCGCCGAGCTCGAAGTGCGCTCGCCGCTTGCCTTCGAGCTGGCGGTGCTCCCGCCAGCGCAGGCCGGACCGCCGGAACACGGTGAGGCGTGCGTCGCCGATCATCGTGTTCATGCACCACAGGTCCTGACCGTCGGGATCGACATACGGTGCCGCCACCATGTCGCCGGGCGCGCACACGAGCTCGCCCTCGATCTTGACGAACGCCGACTGCGCCTGGAACGTCACCTGCTGGCCGGTCCACGTCGCCCGGTTGCGGAGCACGTGGCGGTACTGGTTCATGCGGTGCTGCTCGCCGTCGAGGTCGAGCGAGAGCAGGAACATCGGCGGCAGCATCAGGCCGCGGCGCTGCAGCCGCACGCCGAGGATCTCGAGCAGGCCGTCGGGCGCGCCCGCAAATTCAGCGCACCGTCCCCAGGTCCACGAGTACGCGTGCTTCTTGCCCCAGAGGTGCGTCTGGCCGAGCGTCGCACGCTCGAACGTCAGCGTCTCGCCGTCGACGACGAGCGAGCCGGACATCGCGACGCGCGGGTTCGGCGTCTGCACCGTCGTCTCGCCGAGCCCGCCGCGCGCGTACATCACCGACGGCAGCTGGCGGAGCAGCCGCGCCGATGGATCCCAGCGCAGGTCCCACGCGACGTCGTGGCCACCGCCGGCGAGCGTGCCGTGCGCGTGGTCGTGGCCGAGCACGCTGCCCGCGATCGACAGCGTGAACGGCTGCGTGCCGCTCGCGAGCTCGCTCGCCGGGATGTGCTTGTGAATCGCAAACGTCCTGTCGGGACGGCGCGGATCGAACCGCGCGAACCACAGCTCGGCACGCGGCTCGCCGGTCACCGGCGTCTCGGTGATGTAGCGCAGCCAGAAGCCCTGGTCGGTGCTTGGATGGTTCCAGGTCAGGTACCAGACCTCGTAGACGCCTCGCGCGTCGTCGGTCCAGTGACGATGGTTATGGCCTTCCGTCCCGTTCATGCCGCTCTCCCCGTGGTCGTCCTCGATGGCAGCTCGCCGGGTCGCGGCGTGCCGAGCACGCGCCGGCTCATCCACGACGCGAGCCAGCGCGGCACGAGCCGCACGCCCCAGCACGATAGCTTGTTCATGAAGCCCGGAATCACGTTGCGCTTGCCCGCGAGCATCGCGCGTACGCTGATCGCGGCGACCTCGCCGGCGGTCATCATCGACCTGTTCGCGATCCAGCTGTAGTCGCCGGCGCCGGCCATCTCGTGGAACGCGGTCTTCGTGCCGCCGGGGCAGATGCACGTCGCCGACAGCGGCGTGCCGCGCCACTCGTCGTGCAGCGCCTCGGTGAAGTTGCGGACGAACGTCTTGCTCGCCGCGTAGAGCGCCATGTTCGGCACGCTCTGGTACGCGCCGATCGACGCGATGTTGACGAGGTAGCCGCGCTCGGTGCGGCCGCGGCGATGCTCGACGAACTGCCGCGACAGCTCGACGAGCGACGTCATGTTGAGCTGGACGAGCTCGGCCTCGCGCGCGGCCTCGATGATGCCGAACGGCCGGAAGTAGCCAAAGCCGGCGTTGTTGATCAGGATGTCGATCGGTCCGCTCGCGGTGGCCGCGGACCACAGTGCGTGCGCGGCGCCGGGGGCGCCGAGGTCGGCGGTGATGACCTCGGCACCGCCACAATTTGTTGCGGTTACGTCGAGCGCGGGACGTCGCCGCGCGCTCAGCACCAATGTCGCGCCGCGTCGGGCGAGCTCCTCGGCGATCGACGCGCCGATTCCCGAAGACGCGCCGGTGACGAGTGCGCGCTTGCCCTTGAGATCGGACATGGCGAAACGCTATCAGAGACACATGCGTTGCATGGCAGTACTGGTGATGTTTGCGGCGGTGGCGTTCTCGGCGGCCTGCGGGCCCTCTGCGGCGGAGCTCAAGACCGCGCAGACGGCGACCTACAACACGCAGGCGGCGGACCTCTACAAGGTCGCGCTCGACGTCGTGTCCGTCGACTACAAGATCGGCGACAACCAGCCGCCGGTCGGTTTCGCGACCGTCCCTCAGTGGTACAGCCGCGAGGGTGGCCGGCAGTCGGCGGGCGCAGGCGACTACGTGCAGATCGACGGCGGCAGCGTGCGCCTGTCGATCCTCGTCGAGATCGTCGAGATCGACGATGGCAAGTACGCGGTGAAAGTCACACCGCATACGTTCGAGCACCTGTCCGGGAGCCCGCAGCCGCGCGAGCTGAAGCCCGACGATCCGAACCTGCCACCGTGGGTCACGGGGCGCGTCGAATCGGTGCAGATGGCGATCTACAAGAGCGCCCAGCAATTCGCCGCGAAGTAGTGCTACGACTCGCGCATGCGGAATCTCGTGTGTTCCATCGCGACGCTCGTCGCGATCGCGCTCGTGGGCTGCGGCCCGTCGTCCAAGGAAGTCGCCTCCGCCAAGACCGCCCGCTACAAGGGTGACAAGCTGGCGATCTTCGCCGACGTCAAGGCGGCGACCGAGGCCAAGTACAAGCTGACGAAGTCCGACGAGACGTCGCTCGGCATGCAGACCGAGGCTCGCTGGTTCTCGCCCGAGGGCCTGTCGCAGACGCCGCGCGGCGACAACGACATGCGCGACGTTGCTGACAAGAGCGTCCACATCGCGCTCGTCGTGACGATGCTGCCCGACGGCGACGCGTGGGTCGTCAAGGTCTCGCCGATCCTCGAGCGCTACAACCAGGGCATCCCGAAGCCGGAGCCGATCAAGGAAGGCGACGCGAGCCTCCCCGGCTGGGTCGAGGGCAAGATCGACGAGCTCGCGCTCGAGATCCACAGGGCGCTCGCCAAGTACGAGGTGAAGACGGTGCCGCAGGCGGCGCCCCCGCCGACGTCGCCGGCGCCCGCGCCCGACGAGCCGACGCCCACGCCGGAGGCGCCTGCCACGGAGCCCGCCCCCGCGGCCGGCTCCGCGACGAACTGATGGCGAGCGAGGTCCGCGACCTGATCGTCGACAGCGACGACCGCGTCGGTGACGGCGGGTTCCTCGCGATCCGCCGGCTCCGCCTGCGCAACCAGCGCGGCGACGGCAGCGCATCCCCGCAGTACGTGTGTGACTTCGTCGTGCGGCCGTACGGCCAGGACGCGGTCGTCGTCGCGGTGTTCGCGCGCACGCAGCGCGGCGTCGAGGTGCTCGTCCGCCACTGCCTGCGCCCGTCGCTCGCGCTCGGCCGTGATTCGACGCGCGCACCGTTGCCCGAGCAACAGCCCGGGCTGTTCTTGACCGAGCTCGTCGCGGGCATCGTCGAGGAAGCCGATCAGGGCGAGGCCGGACTTCGCGCACGCGCCGCGCACGAGGTTCACGAGGAGGCCGGCTTCCTCGTCGATCAGGACTCCGTCGTGCTGCTCGGCGCCGGCATGTTTCCGTCGCCCGGCTCGATGATCGAGAAGTTCTACTTCACCGCGGTCGAGGTCGATCCGGCAACCCAGGCGGAGCTCGTCGGCGACGGCTCACCGATGGAGGAGGGCGCCCGCACGACGTGGCTCCACCTCGACGACGCGATCGCGGCCTGCGTGCGCGGCGAGCTGGCCGATCTGAAGACCGAGCTCGGCCTGCGCCGGCTGCGCGAGCATCTGCGCGCTGGCTAGCGATCAGCGGCAGATGTGGAGCGACCGCGGCAAGTCCGTCTGGTTGCCGTAGGCCGACACACACGTGCCGCCATTGGCGCACGCCGGACCGTCCGGATGGCACAGCTCGTCGCCGAGGGGCGGGGCGCCACACGCATTCGCCGTGCAGGCCATGCGGTAGCCGACCGTCGAGCCGTCGCCGTCGAGGATCGAGGTAGAGCAACAGTGCTGGCCGGCCCCGCAGTCCTCGGGGCCGTCGCAGTCGATCGTTCCCCACGCGCATGGACCGGTGTCGCACGCGCCGTTGTGTTGTGCGCTGTAGTTCGTGAAGCAGCAGTGGGTCGGCAGGGTACAGAACGCCGCCGGCGCGGACTCGCGATAACAGCTGACCGTGCCGCGAATCGAGCCCGAGCCCGAGCCCGAGCCCGAATCCGTTCCAGATCCGGACGCGTCGACAACGCTGACGCTCGCATCCCGCGGCCTCGGCTTCCTCCGGTCCGCCGCATCGTCTCCCTCCGTCGCGCACGCGACGAAGACGCTCAGCGTGGCGGCGATGACGAGGTAGTTCCGCATGGTTGGTCCTCCTCCCCGTCGCGGTGCAATCGGTGAGCCTCGGACGTGAGGCGAGGGCGAGGTGTGGAAGCGAGCGAGCTGTCTCTCGTTAGAGAGCGATCGCCGCGCGGCCGTTACAGTCACTCTTCAGGCTGGGACGGACGAGCGGGCGAGTCCTTCCCATCTTGCTTCGCATACTCGTCGAGCTTGCGATAGAGCGTTTTTCGATCGAGCCCGAGTCGCTGCGCGGCCCGGGTCTTGTTGCCGGCCTCGTCCTCGAGCACGCGCTCGATGAACTCGCGCTCCAGCTCGGACAGCGTCATGCGGCGGGCGACCGCGGCACCGAGGAAGTCGGCGGGCCGCCGCTCGCGGACGTGCGACGGGAGGTCGTCGTCGGCGATCAGCTCGCCCTGGCACAGCGCGATGCCGCGCTCGAGCACGTTCATCAGCTCGCGCACGTTGCCGGGCCAGTGGTAGGCGAGCAGCAGATGTTGCGCCTCCGGCGACAGGCGCATGCGGCGCGGCGGCGTCTGCTTCGCGCCGAG
>JAEWJO010000150.1 GCA_023386455.1 Pseudomonadota bacterium
CACGAAGGGAATGCCGATGAAGATCATGGCGATGAAGATGCCGATCGGCGTGAACGCCACCTTGATGCCGAGTTCGGCCAGCGGCGCGCCGAGCCAGCCCTTCTGCGCGAACAACTGAGTCAGCGCCACGCCGGCCACCGCGGTCGGCAGCGCGAAGGGAATGTCGACGATGGCGTCGAACAGCCGCCGGCCCGGAAAACGGTAGCGCACCAGCGCCCAGACGATGATCGTGCCCATCACCAGATTGACGCAGGCCGCCGCAAAGGAAAGGCCGAACGAAATCTTCAGCGCTTTCAGGGTGCGGCGGCTGGTGAGAATTTCCCAGAACTGGACCAGCGAAAGGTCGAGTGTCTTGAGGAGCAGGCCGGCGAGCGGAATCAGGATGATGACGGAAAGCCATGTCAGGGTCAGTCCCATGGTAAGACCGAACCCCGGCAGGCTGCTTCGCCGTACGACCGCTGTGCTCACAAATCCCCCTGCTTCCGCTACCGACGTCCGTTCGCCAGATCAATTCTTGTAAATCTGGTCGAAAATGCCGCCTTCAGCGAAGTGGTCTTTCTGTGCCTTGGTCCAACCACCAAAAACGTCGTCGATGGTGAAAAGTTCGACCTTGGCGAAGGATTTTTCATACTCCTTCGCGATTTCCGAATCACGCGGACGGTACGAGTTGCGTGCGGCGATTTCCTGACCTTCCCTGGTATACCAATACTTCAGGTAGCCCTCGGCCACGGCGCGGGTGCCTTTTTTGTCGGCAACCTTGTCGACGACCGCGACCGGCGGCTCGGCGAGGATCGACACGCTCGGCACGACGATCTCCACCTTGTCGGCGCCGAGCTTCTCGATCGCGAGGTACGCCTCGTTCTCCCAGGCGAGCAGCACGTCGCCGATGCCGCGCTCGGCGAACGTGGTCGTCGCACCGCGTGCGCCGGTGTCGAGAACCGGCACGTGCTTGAACAGGTCGGACACGAACTGCTTCGCCGCGGCCTCGTCGCCGCCGTTCTGCTGCACGTAGCCCCACGCGGCGAGGTAGTTCCAGCGCGCGCCGCCCGACGTCTTGGGGTTCGGCGTGATCACCTCGACGCCGGGGCGCACCAGATCCGACCAGTCCTTGATGTTCTTCGGGTTGCCCTTGCGGACGAGGAACACGATCGTCGACGTGTACGGCGCCGAGTTGCTCGGCAGTCGCTTCGCCCAGTCGCTCTTGATGAGCCCGGCCTTCGCGACGGCATCGATGTCGTAGGCGAGCGCGAGCGTGACGACGTCGGCCTCGAGCCCGTCGATCACCGCGCGGGCCTGCTTGCCCGATCCGGCGTGCGACTGCTCGATCGTCACCTTCTGGCCGGTCTTCGCCTCCCACACCTTCGCGAACGCCGCGTTGACGTCGACGTAGAGCTCGCGCGTCGGGTCGTAGCTGACGTTCAGGAGCTTGACCTCCTTCGACGTCGACGAGGTCCTCGTCTCGGTCGAGCAAGCGGCAAGGACGAGGGCAAGCAGCACGGTGCGGCGCATGCGGACGACCATCCGTTATGACGGATAGTCTGTCAATACGGATGTGCCGCCGTTATTTCGGACACCGGGCCGTCCGTTATCGTTGACACCTCGTCCGCTCCGGAGCTAGACATATGTCTGCTATGACGGACGGTCCGAGGAGGAGGGAGCGATGACGACGCAGATCCTGCTCGTCCTGGCGGTCGTCTGCCTCGGCGCGTCGACCTCGTTCGGTGCCCTCGGCCCGTACCTCGTCGCGTCCGTCCTCGCGCGCGTCCTCGTCGCCGCGGGCGTCGTCCCGGCGCTCGGCACCGAGACGCTCGTCGTCACCGCGCTCATCGACGGCTGCCTGGTCTGGAGCTTCTTCCGCGCCGTCGCCGAGGAGGCCCCGTTGCGGCCCGGCGAGCTAGAGCACGCTGGCGATCAGGTCCGGGTTCGCGAACAGCCCGTACATGCCGCCCGTGTGAAGGAACGCGACCGCGGCGCCGAACCGCTTTGGGTCCTTCCGTAGCTCGGTCACGACGCCGTGAAACGCCTTCCCCGTGTAGACGGGGTCGAGCACGATACCGTCGCTGCGACAGACGTCGCGGATCGTCGCCAGCTCCTCGGGCCGGCTCTTCGCGTAGCCGAGCCCGACGTGACCGTCGACGATGTCGATGTCGTCGGGCGTGACGCGCGCGTCGAGCTGCCAGCGCTCCTCGAAGTCGCCGCAGATCTTGCCGATCGCGTCGACGAAGTACGGCTTGTCGTCGCAGACGTTGATGCCCGCGACCCGGATGCCGAGCGCCGACAGGCCGAGCAGCTTCCAGCCGAGCACGAGGCCCGCTCCCGTCCCTCCAGACCCGCACGCGTAGACGATCGTCACCGGGTTCTCGGGAGCGGCGATGCCCGCCAGATCCTCGACGAGCTCGCGCGCCGCGCGCAGATAGCCCCACGAGCCGAGCGCGTTCGAGCCGCCCTCCGGGATCACGTACGGCCGGCCTCCGGCGCTCCTGATGCGCTCGGCCTCCTCCGCCATCAGGCGATTGCGGTCGCGCCACGCCGGCCGCGAGATCCATCGGATCTCCGCGCCGACGAGACGATCGAGCAGGATGTTCCCCGTCGGTTGCGGCGGCTGCTCGGGATTTTCCGTGCGCAGGACGAGCACGCTCTTCAGCCCGAGCTGCGTCGCCGCCATCGCCGTCGCCCGCGCGTGGTTGCTCTGCTCGCCGCCGCACGTGATCACGTGGGTCGCCTGCTGCTGCAGCGCCTCCGCCATCAGGTACTCGAGCTTGCGGACCTTGTTGCCCGACAGCTCGCTGCCGGTGTGGTCGTCGCGCTTGACCCAGATCTTCGTACCGAGCTGCTCGCCGTACCTGAGCCAGTGCCCTCGCGTCGGCGTGTTGGCGAGCCTGACACGCGGCGGTTCCTTGTTCTCCAGGCGCTCGAACATGCGAGGAGTCTAGTCCCCTTCAGCCCAAAAGAATGCTCCGGCCGCCGCGCGTGTTAGATCGGTATCGTGAGGCCATCGATCGTTGCGCTCGCCGGCGCGCTTTGCGCGTTCTCGGCGCAGGCCGACGCGAAGGCCTGGCCGCAGCCGGCTGCTGGCCCGACGATGACCGGCGACCCCGAGATCATCTTCACGTTCGACGACGGTCCCGATCCGATCCGGACGCCGCTGGTCCTCGACGCGCTCGCGAAGCACCACATCCACGCCGTCTTCTTCATGGTCGGCAACATGGTCGTGCACCCGAAGTCGCAGCCGATCATCGATCGCATCCTGCGCGAGGGTCACATCATCGCGAACCACACGATGAAGCACGGCGATCTGTGCCGCATCAAGGAGGACGCCGCGGCCGCCGCCGAGATCGACGACGGCAAGAAGGCGATCGAGGCGCGAGCCGGCATGACGATGGTGTGGTTCCGCGCGCCGTACGGTGTCCGCTGCGACCGCGTCGATCTCATGCTCCTCGAGCGCGGGATCAATCACTTTCACTGGGACATCGATCCGCGCGAGTGGAAGCGCGGCGCGTCGAAGAAGACGCTCGAGTATCTCGAGAAGCAGCTCGGCAAGATGACCGGCCGCAACGTGCTGCTCCTGCACGACATCAAGAAGGTGACCGTCGATACGCTGCCGATCCTGCTCGACTGGCTCGAGGCGGAGAACGCGCGACGCAAGGAGCTCCGGCTGCGGCGGATCCGGATCATCCAGTCCTACGAGCTCGCTGCCGACCAGCTGCCGCCGGGGATGCTCGACTGGATGCGGAGCGTCGCGCCGAGCCGGGACGGCCTCGCGAAGGCGATCGGCAGCGTTCTGCCCTGAACACCTGGCCGCGTGCAGGTGCAGTTGGTGGTTTGGTGGCCCCGGTGGTAGGGTGCCCTCCCGTGCCGGCCTCGTTTCGGATTCGTCAATCGTATCGAGAGGATGTCGAGCAAGTGCTCGCCGTGGCGGAGCACCTCGACACGGTCAACCTGCCGCACGATCGCAAGGTGATCGAGGGCATCCTCGATCGCTCCGAGCGCTCGTTCTCCGGAGAGCTGTCGGGCTCCGACCTCGAGTTCGTGTTCGTGCTCGAGGACCTCGCGCAGAAGCGGATCATCGGCACGTCGATGATCTACGCGCAGCACGGCACCAAGCGCGCACCGCACATCTTCTTCCGCGTCGAGAACGACGAGCGCTACTCGGTGACGCTCGACCGGTACTTCGTCCACCGCACGCTGCGCATTGGCTACAACTACAACGGCCCGACGGAGATCGGCGGCCTCATCCTGCTGCCGGAGTACCGCCGCAATCCGTACGCGCTCGGCAAGACGCTCAGCTACGTGCGGTTTCTGTTCATGCGCATGCACCGGCCGCTGTTCCGCAACCAGGTGCTGTCGGAGCTGCTGCCGCCGCTCGAGCCGGATGGCACGTCGAAGCTGTGGGAGGCGCTCGGGCGCCGGTTCACCGGGCTCACGTATCAAGAGGCCGATCGGCTCAGCAAGGACAACAAGGAGTTCATCCACGCGTTGTTCCCGGACGATCCGATCCATCTCGAGCTGCTCCCCGACGACGTGCAGGCGATCATCGGCCAGGTCGGCGAGGAGACGCGCGCCGTCGAGAAGATGCTGCGGCGGATCGGGTTCGAGTACGCCGAGCAGATCGATCCGTTCGACGGTGGGCCGCACTTCTTGGCGACGACCGACGACATCCAGGTCGTGAAGGAAGCACGCGAGATCGAGGTTCGCGCGGCCGAGGGCAGCGGCGAGCGGAAGTGGGCGATCATCGGGCACGAGAGCGCGGCCGGCGTGCGGCCGCAGTTCCGCGCGATCGGCGAGAAGGTGGCACCGATCGGTGACGGAGCCGTCGGCCTCTCCGACGACGCGCGCCAGCGCCTCGGTGTCGAGGTCGGCCAGAAGGTCTGGCTGAGCTACGGCTGATGCGCGCCGGTGGTGTGCTGCGCGCGATCGGGCTCCTCGCGATCGGATCGGTCGCGGCGATCGGCTGTCGTGCGTCGGAGGCGAATCCGGGATCGGGCTTGACGCCACCTGCGGGCTGGCAGGCACAGCCGGCGCTCGCGGCGGCGGCGACCGAGGCGGCAAAGAGCGACGGCGTCACCGTCGAGGCGAGCGAGGCGTGGGCGGATCCGGCGCGTGGGTGCTACGCGGCGTGGATCGCGTGGACGGGCGCGGCCGGCGCACCCGAGAAGCTCGCCGACGCGCTCGTGCTCGCGGTGTCGTCGGAGAAGTCGCTCGAGGGGATCGCCGTGCGAGACGTCGCGAAGCCGACGCCCGGCGCGAATGCGGGCGTCGTGTCGCTCGCGTTCGAGCGCGCTCCCTATCGCGGGACGGTGCGAGCGCAGCTGACGCGAGACGGTCACGTCGCCGCGCTCGCCTGCTACTGGAACCAACGCGAGCCGGCTGCGTGCGAAGCTGCCTGCAGCAAGCTCGTCGGGAGCATGAGATGAAGCGCGCGATCGCGATCGTGATGTTGCTCGGAGCAGTGGCCCATGCCGATGGCACGAAGCCGCTCGTCAAGGCGCCCGATGGCTGGAAGGCGGACGCCGAGCAGGCGAACGCGCTCGCGGCGAAGGCGAACGGGCTGACGCACTTCGGCGGCGCGCGCTCCGTCGCGACGGCCGACGTGTTCGTGTCGCCGGAGCCGGGCGGTGCGCTGTTCGTGACCGCGATCGCCGCGAAGGTGGCGGCCGATGCACGCGATGCGTCGGCGCGGGTCGCGATCGACGAGCTCGGCGACGCGACGAAGCGAGCGTCGCTCGCGGGCAGCGGCATCGTCGTCGATAGCTGGGAGACGAAGGTCGACCCGGCGGCGAAGGAAGTCCGCGGCACGCTGCAGTGGCGCGACACGAAGGCGGGCACGCAGACGAATGCGCGGATCGTGATCGTCGGCGACGCCGAGAACATGGTCGCGGTCACCGGCGAGTGCGTCACCGCGGCCGGAGGCCCGAAGACGCTCGTCGACGCGTGCACCGCCGCGCTCGCGACGCTCGATCCGGGCGTCGAGCAGGGGCGCAGGGTCGAGATCGCGCTTGCCGCGCCGGGGACCGCGCCGCCGGAGCCGGTCGTGCCGCCGGCCGCCACGGTGCGGGGACCGTCGACGATGACCGACGCGACGCACACGCCGCTACCGCCGATCCAGGTGTCGGCGCCGGAGAAACCGCCCACCGACCGCCGTCCGGTGTACGTTGGACTCGGGATCGTGATCCTCGCGGCGGTCTTCTGGTGGAACCACAATCGCCGCGCGCGCTTCGAGAAGGACGAGGAAGCCGATGAGTGATGAGTCCACGGCCGGCAGCGGCGAGCCGATCCTGATCGTCGACGACGAGAAGAACATCCGGCGCACGCTGCGCATGGTGCTCGAGGCCGAGGGTCACGCCGTGCACGAGGCCGGGTCGATCGCCGAGGCAGATACCGTGCTCGCGCGCGAGAACCACGCGGTCGACGTGATCCTGCTCGACGTGAAGCTCGGCGAGGACAACGGCCTCGACCTCCTGCGCGCGCTGAAGTCGCGCGGCGAGGACGGCATGTCGAGCCGGACGTCGGAGATCCCGGTGGTCATGATCTCGGGTCACGCGACGATCGAGGACGCGGTGAGCGCGACCCGCCTCGGCGCGTTCGACTTCATGGAGAAGCCGCTCGATCGCAACCGCGTGATGGTGACGGTGCGCAACGCGCTCGAGCGCCGCAAGATGTGGCGCGAGGTCCACGACCTGCGCCGCGCCGTCGACGCGCGCTGGGAGCTGCTCGGCAGCACGCCGGTGATGCACGACCTGCGGCGCCAGATCGCGAAGGTCGCGCCGACGCGTAGCCGCGTCCTGATCACCGGCGACAGCGGTACCGGCAAGGAGCTGATCGCCCGCGCGATCCACCGCAACTCGTCGGTGTCGGCCGGGACGTTCGTCAAGGTCAACTGCGCGGCGATCCCGCCGGAGCTGATCGAGAGCGAGCTGTTCGGGCACGAGCGCGGCGCGTTCACCGGCGCGGTCGCGAAGAAGCGCGGGCTGTTCGAGGTCGCCGACGGCGGCACGATCTTCCTCGACGAGATCGGCGACATGGCGCTGCCGGCGCAGGCCAAGGTGCTCCGCGTGCTGCAGACCGGCGAGTTCACGCGCGTCGGCGGCGAGAAGAGCATGCGCACCGACTGCCGCGTCGTTGCCGCGACGAACCGCGACCTCGAGGAGATGGTCAAGCAGGGCACGTTCCGCGAGGACCTCTACTTCCGCCTCAACGTCGTGCCGATCCGCTCGCCCGATCTCGCGGAGCGCGCCGACGACATCCCGCTGCTCGTCGAGTCGTTCGTCCGCGAGTGCTGCGACGAGAACGGCCTCGGCTACAAGCCGGTCGACGAGCCCGTGCTCGATCGACTCAAGCAGTACGACTGGCCCGGCAACGTGCGCGAGCTGCGCAACGTCGTCGAGCGCCTCGTCATCATGAGCGACGAGGTGATCCGCGAGAAGGACCTGCCGCCGTACCTCGGAGGCCCTCGCCCGCCGGGCCAGGGCAACCGTACCGGCAACACCGGTCCGGTCACCGCGATCGACCTCGGTCGCTACGCGGGGAAGAGCCTTCGCGAGTTCCGCGAGGAGGTCGAGTCGGAATTTATTCGTATCCGGCTGGCCGAGTTCGACTGGAATATCTCGCGCACCGCACAGGCGCTCGGCATCGAGCGAACCAACCTGCACAAGAAGCTGCGCGCTCTCGGCATTCACCGCGGTGAGGGCACCGGCGGTGGCTCCACGGAGGATTGACTCGATGATGAAGAAGACGCTCCTGATCGGTTCGTTGCTCGTCGCCTGCGGCAAGGGCGGCGGCAGCACCCCGTCGGTCTCGGTCACGCAGGCGGACGCCGACGCGGTCAACGCGCTCGTCCCGGCCGAGCTCAAGAGCAAGGTCGAGTTCGAGGTTCGCAAGATCGAGGACAAGATGGGCCGCCGCACGACGACGTACACGGTCGTCGCGCCGAAGGGCTGGAAGAACGGCTTCATGCCCGGCTCGCTCGAGCCCGCCGAGGAAGCGAAGGGCTTCGGCCTCGGCAAGACCGACATGAAGGTCGGCAGCAACTGCGACGGCGAGTGCAAGTCCAAGGACTGGGCAGCCGTCGTCGACAAGGTTTACTACGCGCAGTTCACGGGCGGCCAGGTCAAGGGCAAGGTCGTCAAGGACGACAAGCAGAAGACGAGCCGCGTGCTCGTGTTCGAGAACCAGCCGACCGTCGAGCAGCAGGGCAACACCGAGGTGACCACCGGCACCGAGGGCGTCACGATCATCCGCACGTGGTGGGCCGACGGCGCGAGCAAGCACTACAGCTGCCAGGTCTCGCTCAACAAGGACGACGCCAAGCTCGCGCCCGCGTTCGAGCAGGCGTGCGCGAAGGTCGCCGTCTCCGGCGACTGAGCGAATGAGGCGCGCGCTCGCTGTCGTCGCGTGCGCCCTGTGGCTTGCCACCGCGCACGCCGACACCGCGAGCCTGCTCGGCGGCCTCGACACCGACGATCCGACGGCACTCGCCGCGGCGGTCTCCGCGATCGAGCACGCGCCGGCCGAGCCCGGCCTCGCCGACACGCTGTTCGCGGCAGGACGCGCGTGCGAGGACCGACTGCACGATCCCGCGCGCGCGCTCGCGATCTACGAGCGCATCGTCCGCGAGATGCCGGATGCCGGCGTCGCGATCGCCGCGGGCCGCCGCATCGAGCTCCTGGAGGACGTCCGCGGTCACGCGCGCGAGGCCGCCGAGCTCGCGACGCTGATCGCCGACGCAGATCACCTGCCCCGCGCCGAGCTCGTGCGCCGCACCGAGGTACTGATCGCGGCCGACTGGCCGGGCGCCGTCGACGCCGCCGTGTGGCTCGCCGACTGGCAGTGCCGGACGCATCAGTTCGTCGAGGCACAGAGGAGCTATCGCGGCGTCGCCACGCGCTGGCCGGGCACCGAGCAGGCGGTGCTCGCGCTGCGCAATGCCGCCGGCTGCGCGCTCGACGCGCACGAATGGGGCCTCGCGCGCGAGCTCGCACGGACGTTGCCGGCCGACGATCCCGCTGACGCCGCGGTGCGCGATGATCTGCTCGCGAGCGCCGCGCGTGGCGAGACGCGAGCGCAGCTCTACACCGCGTCGGGGTTCGCGCTCGCGCTCGCGGTCGCCGCGCTGCTCGCGTCGCTCGTCGAGGCGATGCTGCGCGGCGGGCTGCGCCGCCCTGCCCTGCGCCCACCGGTCGAGGCGATCTTTCTCGCGCCGATCGCGCTCGTCGTCGGCATCGGCACGTGGCTGAGCGACTCGACGATCGCGCCCGCGGTCTTTCGCATCTCGCTCGGCGGTCTCGCGCTCGCGTGGCTCTCCGGCACCGCGCTCGACCTCCTGCGCGAGCGCGATCGCGCCGTCCGGATGCGCGCGGTCGTCCACGTGGTCCTGTGCGCGCTCGGCGTGCTCGCGATCGGCTACATCTCGATCACGCGAGACGGCCTCGTCGATCTTCTCGCCGAGACGATCAAGGGCGGGGGCCACTGATCTCTGATCGTTCCAGGAAGCCCGACGCCTGCATCGAGCAGCGCGAATATCGCGTGGTAGCCTTGTCATCGTGTCCGCTGGCCCCAACGCCACCTATCCCGACCTCCTGAAGCTCGGGGAAGATGTGCGCGCCGAGATCGTCGACGGTGTGGTCGGCGAACGCGCAGGGCCCAGTGGCGAGCACAGCATGGCGCAGCTCGGAATCGGTGCCGCGCTGCGACGTCGATTCGCACGTGCTTCGGGTGGTCGATGGCCCGGTGGCTGGTGGCTCGGATCAGAGCTCGATGTCGAGTACGAGCTGCATCAGGTGTTCAGCCACGACGTGGCGGTTTTGCGGAGGGAACACCTCCCCGATGGGATCAAGGGGCGGCCTCAGCGGGTCCGTCCCGACCGGGCGTGCGAGATCCTGTCTCCATCGACACGACGCCGCGATCAGCTCGAGAAGCTGCGCGTGATGCAACGTGCGGGCGTGCCGTACTACTGGCTCGTCGATCCCGAGGAGCGAACGTTGATCGTGCACAGGCTCGACGGCGAGAGCTATCGCATCGTCCTGACGGCGACGGCCGACGAGACCGTCCGCGCGGAACCGTTCGATGCAATCGAGCTTCGCATGTCCGTGCCGTTCGATGGAGAGGACGAAGAATGAAGCGCCGCGGTCGCATTCTCGCGATCAAGTGGGGCATGAACCCCAACTCGTCGAGCCTCGGTGTCGACGTGACGTTCCTGCTCGTCGGCGCGACCGCGCTCGCGATGGTGACACCGGTGATCGGGGCGTTGCTGCGCTGGGGCAAGCGGGTGCGCGCCGATGTGACCGTCGCGGAGACAGCGACGACGATCGAACCGACAACCTGATCGCGCATGGATACCGAGAGACTGCGACAGAACCTCGCACGCCTCGGCGTTCGCCGGCTGCTGCTCGCGATCCACGACACGAGCTTCCCGTCGGATCCCGACGAGGACGTCGGCCGCGGCTCGCCGGCAACGCGCGCGTCCGACCGGCTGCTCGCGTACGCGAGGTCGCTCGGGTTCACCGGGATCCAGCTCGGGCCGCAGGGTCAGACGTCGCGGACGAACCCGTCGCCGTACGACGGCACGATCTTCTCGCGCAACCTCGGCAACATCGCGGTGCGCTCGCTGCGCGCCGGTGGCGTGTTCGAGGAGCTCGTCGGCGATGCGGCGCTCGATCGCTGGCTCGTCACCGGCGATGGACCCGCGCGCCACGCGCACGCCTACGATGCGTGGCACGCGATCGTCGACGAGGCCTACGCCGCACTCGAGCGCGGCGCGCGGCCGGACCTGCGCGAGCGGCTCGCCGCGTTTCGCTCCGCGAACGCGAGCTGGCTCGTCCCCGACGCATTGCACCAGGTGCTGTGCCACGCGCGCGGCAGCGGCTTCCGCGGCTGGGACGCGCCCGACCGCGACGTCTGGCTCGCCGGCGACACCGCACGGATCGCCGAGCTCGAGCGCGAGCACGCGCGCGCGATCGATCGCTACGCGTTCGGCCAGCTGCTCGTCGCCGACGAGCACGGCCGGCTGCGCGAGCGCTGCGGCATCTTGCTGTTCGGCGACCTCCAGGTCGGTTACTCCGACGCCGACGCGTGGACCTATGCGGGCGTGTTCCTGCGCGACTACCTGATGGGCGCGCCGCCGAGCCGCACGAATCCCGAAGGCCAGCCGTGGGGCTATCCGGTGCTCGATCCGGATCAGTACGGCGGCGCCGCGAAGGCGCTCGTCGTCGCGCGCGCCGACAAGGCGTTCCGCGAGTACGACAGCCTGCGGATCGATCATCCGCACGGGCTCGTGTGTCCGTGGGTGTATCGCAGCGATGCACCCGATCACGCGGTCGCCGTGCGCGAGGGTGCGCGGCTGTTCGAGTCGCCCGACCTGCCCGATCACCCGGCGCTCGCGCGGTTCGCGATCGCGCGGCCCGATCAGATCGAGCGCGGCGTGCCTCGCTACGCCGACGGCTGGCTGAAGGAGCTCGACGACGCGCAGGTCGCGCGGTACGCGATCCTCGTCGACACGCTCGTCGCCGCGGCGGAGCACCACGGCCGATCGAAAGCCGACCTCAGCTTCGAGGTGCTGAGCACGATGCCGTATCCACTCGGCCGCGTGCTCGCGCGGCACGGACTCGGCCGCTGGCGCATCACCCAGAAGGCGAACCTCGGCGACACGCGCGACGTCTACCGCACCGAGAACGCCACGCGCGAGGACTGGGTGATGCTCGGCAACCACGACACCGCGCCGATCTTCGCGGTGATCCGCGGCTGGTCGGCGGTACAGCGCGAGGCATGGGCGAACCACCTCGTCGAGAAGCTGCACCTGCCCGAGCCCGCACGGCTCGCGAGCGATGGCTTTCTCGCGACCGCGATGCTCGCCGAGCTGTTCGCGTCCAGGGCCGAGAACGTGTCGATCTTCTTTGCCGACCTGTTCGGCTGCGAGGAGCGCTTCAACATGCCGGGCGTCATCAGCGAGGACAACTGGACGCTGCGCCTGCCGCCCGACTTCGAGGCCATGCATCGCGACCGGCTCGCTCGCGAGCACGCGCTCGATCTGCCGCTCGCCGCCGAGCTCGCCCTAGCGGCGAAGGAACACGGCACCGAGCGGCGGTAGCGTCAGGTTCAGCGAGTAGGGTCGGTCGTGCGCGCGCACCGGCGAGGCCTCGAGCCCGCCGAGATTGCCGTGGCCACTGCCGCCGAGGTCGGTCGAGTCGGTGTTGAGGATCTCGCTGTAGAGACCCGCCTGCGGCACACCGACGCGATAGTTGAAGCGCGGCACCGGCGTGAAGTTGAGCGCACAGATCACGCGCTGGTTGTCGCGCGAGATCCGCTCGTACACGAGCACGCTGTGATCGGCGTCGTCGACGGCGAGCCAGTTGAACCCCGCGCGCTCGCAGTCGAGCTCGTGCAGCGCGGGCTCGGTGCGATACAGGCGATTGAGCTCGCCGACGAGCAGCTGGATCTGGCGATGGGATGCATCGTCGAGCAGGTGCCAGTCGAGGCTCGCGTCGTGGTTCCACTCGGCCCACTGCGCGAACTCGCTGCCCATGAACAGCAGCTTCTTGCCGGGCTGCGACCACTGGTACGCGTAGAGCAGGCGCAGGTTCGCGAGCTTCTGCCAGCGGTCGCCTGGCATCTTGCCGATCAGCGAGCCCTTGCCGTGAACGACCTCGTCGTGGGAGAGCGGCAAGACGAAGCGCTCGCTGAACGCGTACATGCCGCGGAACGTGAGCGTGCCGTGGTGGTACTTGCGGTTCACCGGATCCTGCGCGAAGTAGCGCAGCGTGTCGTGCATCCACCCCATGTCCCACTTGTACGAGAAGCCGAGGCCGTACTCAGAACGCGCTACACCCCTGTCGTCGCCGGTGACGTTCGGCCACGCGGTCGACTCCTCCGCGACGGTGATCGTGCCCGGCTGCTCGCGCGCGATCGCCTCGTTGAGGCGCTGGAGCAGCTCGACCGCCTCCCAGTACTCGTTCCCGCCCTGCGCGTTCGCGATCCACTCGCCGTCCTTGCGGCCGTAGTCGCGATACAGCATCGACGCGACGCCGTCGACGCGCAGCCCGTCGACGTGAAAGCGCTCGAGCCAGAACAGCGCACTCGACAGCAGGAAGCTGCGCACCTCCTGGCGGCCGAAGTCGAAGATCGACGTGTTCCACTCGGGGTGGAACCCGAGCCGGCGATCGGGATGCTCGAACAGCGGGGTGCCGTCGAAGTAGACGAGGCCGTGCTCGTCGGTCGGGAAGTGCGCCGGCACCCAGTCGAGGATCACCGCGACGCCGGCCTGGTGGAGCGCGTCGATCATCGCCATCAGCTCGTCGGGCGTGCCGTAGCGCGAGGTCGCCGCGAAGTATCCGGTGGTCTCGTAGCCCCACGAGCCGTAGAACGGGTGCTCGGTCAGCGGCATCAGCTCGACGTGCGTGAAGCCGAGCTTCGTGACGTACTCGACGAGCTTCGGCGTGATCTCGGTGTACGTCAGCGACCGATTGCCATCCTCTGGGACGCGCATCCACGAGCCGAGGTGGACCTCGTAGATCGAGACCGGTGCCGAGCACGCCGAGCGCGGCGCACGCGACTTCATCCAGTCGGCGTCGCCCCACGCGTGCTCGGTCGCCCACACGATCGACGCGGTGCCGGGCGCCTTCTCGTGGCGCAGCGCGAACGGATCGGCCTTCGCGACCTCGTAGTTGTTGACGTGCGACCTGATGTGCAGCTTGTAGAGCGCGCCGACGCCGACGCCGGCAACGAAGCCGTGCCACACGCCGGTGTCACCGATCGGCTCGAGCGGGGTCACGCCCGGCACCCAGTTGTTGAAGTCGCCGATCACGCTGACGGCGGCGGCATGCGGCGCCCAGGTCGCGAACTTCGTGCCGCCCGCGACCGGATGCGAGCCGAGCTTGTCGTGGAGCCGAGGATGCTTGCCCTCGCGGAACAGGTGCGCGTCGAGGTCGCCGAACTCGGCTGCGTCCGCCGGCGGCTGGCGCGCGAGCGTCATGGGCTCCTGAGCAGCGCGAGCAGGCCGCGCAACGGGATCTCGACCCACTCCGGCCGGTTGTTGAGCTCGTAGCCGATCTCGTAGATCACCTTCTCGAGCATCATGAAGCGCAGCAGCAGCTCGAGGTCGCCGTCGTTCGGCGGGACGATGCGCACGCCGGCGACGCGGTCGAGGTAGCCGCCGAGGAACGATGCGGACACCCACTCGGTCCACGCGCGTGCCCAGACCTCGAGCACCTCGCGGTCCTCGGGACGATGGCGACCGTCGCGCATCGCGGCCTCGCCCGCATAGTCGAGCGAGCGCAGCATGCCGGCGACGTCGCGCAACGGATTGCGCCGGAACCGACGCTGCGAGAGCGGCCTGCCCGGCTCACCCTCGAAGTCGATGATCAGGAAGTCCTCGCCGGTCCACAGCACCTGGCCGAGGTGATAGTCGCCGTGGATGCGCATGCGGATGACGTCGATGCGGCGCCGCGTGACCTTCTCGAGCAGGCGATCGATCTCGGCCTCGCGGGCGAGGATCTGATCGGCCTGCGCGCGCACCGGCGGCGAGAGCGACGGCACGTGCCGGCGCAGCAGCTCGAACGTGCGAGCCATGTGCGCGCTGACCGAGCCGTAGATCGACTGCTGGTGCATGATGTCGTACTGCTGCGGCGCGAACAGCGGATCCGCGGGATCGCTCGCGAGCACGAGATGCAGCTCGGCGGTGCGCATGCCGAGCAGGCGGATCCGGTCGATGTACGCGCCGACCCAGTCGATCACCTTGTCCGACGGCGCGATCCGGGCGCGCTGGACGAGCGTGCCTTGCTCGAACGGCGGCGTCACCGGCCGGTTGGGCGACGACAGCACGCGATCGAAGTACCGATCGAGGGCGTCGAGCGTGAACTGCCACGCATCGCCCTGGTTCGGCACGAACTCCGACAGCGTGCCGATCGTGCTCGGCTCGCCCGCCGGGACGCTGTACTCGAGCGCACCGGCGAGCTTTGGCACGCCACGGTAGCTCGGATGTGCAGCGAGGAACTTGCCGACCTCGTACTCGAGGCTCGGTCCCTCCTCGATCACGCGGAAGATCTTCAGCACGAACCGATCGCCGTAGACGATGCTGCTGTTGGTCTGCTCCGCCCCGGTGAGACGCGGCGCGAGCGCGGTCTCCGCCGCGACCTCCTTGAGCGCCGGCAGGGCGGTTCCCGTCAGCGCGCCGTGCTGGCCGGCGCCGCCGCCGCCCATCTGCATCACGCGGAGGAGCGTCGCGTCGAAGATCTCCGACGACAGACCGTCGTAGATCACGCCGGTGACCGTGCCGCGGCCCGGCACGTCGTGGATCTCGACGTGCGCGATCACCTGCGCCGGCACGCGCATCGACTCGTGCGGCTCGGCGTCCTCGGCGAACGCGATCGGGATGACGTAGGTCTCGGGCCGGCCGTGCGCGTACTCGACGTAGAGCAGGACGATCGCGAACCGCGTCTCCTTGTCGAGCCAGATCACGTCGGTGATCGCGGCTTCCTTGCGCTGCCGCGCCTTGCCGCGGTACCAGCGCCGCTGCGCCGCGTAGCGAACGAGGACGTCCGCGAGCCCACGCCGGCGCGCCGGCTCGAAGATCCCGGCCCACGTGCCGCGCACCGCGAGCGTCGGCCACTCGCCGGCGAGGTCTGCCGCCTGCGGCTTCTCGAACGCGAGCCAGTAGAAGTCATACGGCCCGAGTGACATGAAGTACGGCGCCTCGGTGACCTCCGGGAATCGCATGCGGCCGAACAGCTCGACCGGAACCGCCGTCCTGAACTTCTCGAGGTTCAGGCGCGTCGCCTGGACGAACCGGGACAGGTTCGCGACGACGAGCACCGTGTCGCCCTCGTGCTCGCGGACGAACGCGAGCACGCGCGGGTTGTCGCCGTTGACGAACTCGATCGTGCCGCGCCCGAACAGCTTGTGCTCCTTGCGCTTCGCGATCAGACGCTTCATCCACCACAGGAGCGACGACGGGTTCGCCTGCTGCGCCTCGACGTTGATCGCCTCGTAGTGGTACTCGGGGTCGATGATCGGCGGCAGGTAGAGCTTCTGCGGGTTCGCCCGCGAGAAGCCCGCGTTGCGATCGGAGCTCCACTGCATCGGCGTGCGAACGCCGTCGCGATCGCCGAGGTAGATGTTGTCGCCCATGCCGATCTCGTCGCCGTAGTAGAGGACGGGCGTCCCCGGCAGCGACAGGAGCAGCGCGTTCATCAGCTCGATCTTGCGGCGCACGCCGAGCAGCGGGCCGAGCCGGCGACGGATGCCGAGGTTGACGCGTGCCGCTCGCTCGGCGGCGTACGCGCGGTACATCGTGTCGCGATCCTCGTCGGTGACCATCTCGAGCGTGAGCTCGTCGTGGTTGCGCAGGAACGTCGCCCACTGGCAGGTCTCGGGAATCTTCGGCGTGCGATTGAGGATGTTGATGATCGGGAAGCTGTCCTCCAGCTCGATCGCCATGAACATGCGCGGCATGAGCGGGAAGTGGAAGTTCATCTGGCATTCGTCGCCGTCGCCGAAGTACGCCGCCGCGTCCGCCGGCCACTGGTTCGCCTCGGCGAGCATCATGCGGTTCTTGAACTTGCTGTCGATGTGCGCGCGCAGTCGCTTCAGGAAGTCGTGCGTCTCGGGCAGGTTCTCGCAGCTCGTCCCTTCGCGCTCGAACAGGTAGGGCACCGCATCGAGACGAACCCCGTCGACGCCCATCCCGAACCAGAAGTCGATGACGTTGAACAGCGCCTCGTGGACCGCCGGGTTGTCGAAGTTGAGATCCGGCTGGTGCGAGTAGAAGCGGTGCCAGTAGTACGCCTTCGCGACCGGATCCCACGCCCAGTTCGACGTCTCGTAGTCCTGGAAGATGATGCGCGTGTCCTGGTACTTCGCCGGCGTGTCACTCCACACGTAGAAGTCGCGCTCGGGGCTTCCCGGCGGAGCGCGGCGCGCGCGCTGGAACCACGGATGCTCCGACGACGTGTGGTTGAGGACGAGCTCGGTGATGACGCGGATGCCGCGGCGGTGCGCCTCGTCGAGCAGGCGCTGGACGTCCTCGCGCGTCCCGTAGCTCTGGTGGACGTTCGTGTAGTCGGCGATGTCGTAGCCGCCATCCTTCAGCGGCGACGGATAGAACGGCAAGAGCCAGATCGCCGTGACGCCGAGGTCCGCGAGGTAGTCGAGCCGCGAGATGAGACCGACGATGTCTCCGATGCCGTCGTTCGTCGAGTCCTGGAACGCGCGGATGTGGATCTCGTAGATGACCGCGTCCTTGAACCAGAGCGGGTCGTCGGGCAGCAGATCGTCGCTCATAAGTAGTACTCGAATTGATTCTCGCTGCGCGCGAAGCGCCGGACCTCAAAAATGTGCGCAGGTATCTGGTGAGGGTCTAGCTCGACGTAGTTTCGCGCGCCTTGCCAGGTGAAGTGCGCTTGTGACAGCAGATCGTGCACCTGAAACGACCGGTCGTGCGACAGGTCGAGCACGTCGAGGTCGAGCTCGATCCACCCGCGGTGCACGTGGTACGGGTCGAGGTTGACGACGACGAGCACGACGTCGTCGCCGCGGCGCTTCGAGAAGCACATCAGCCGGTCGTTGTCGGTCCTGTGGAAGTGCAGCGAGCGCAGGTCGCAGAACGCGGGGTGGGCGCGGCGGATCTGGTTGACGAGCGCCATCACGGGGCGCAACGAGTCCGGGCGGTCGCGGTCCCAGACGCGCAGCTGGTACTTCTCGTTCTGCGCGAGCTCCTCGACGCCGGGGCGCGGTATCGACTCCATCAGCTCGTAAGACGGACCGTAGACGCCGTAGTTCGGCACGAGCGTTGCGGCGAGGATCAAGCGCTGCGTGAACGCCGCGCGCCCGCCGTGGACGAGGTGCTCGGGGAAGATGTCGGGCGTCGTCGGCCAGAAGTTCGGCCGGAAGAAGTCCGTGACCGGTGGATGCGACAGCTCGGTCAGGTACGTCTCGAGCTCCCACTTCGTCGTCCGCCACGTGAAGTACGTGTAGCCCTGCGAGAACCCGCTCTTGGCGAGCGCGTACATCAGCTTGGGCCGCGTGAACGCCTCGGCGAGGAAGAGCGCGTCGGGGAACCGCGCCTGGACCTCGCGGATGCACCACTCCCAGAACGGGATCGGCTTGGTGTGAGGGTTGTCGACGCGGAACACGCGGACGCCGCGCTCGCACCAGAACACGAACACGTCGCGCAGCGCGGCCCACAGCGCGCGCCAGTCCTTGCTGTCGAAGTCGAACGGATAGACGTCCTGGTACTTCTTCGGCGGATTCTCCGCGTACTGGATCGTGCCGTCGGGCCGCGCCTTGAACCAGCTCGGGTGCTCGGTCACCCACGGATGATCCGGCGAGCACTGGAACGCGATATCGAGCGCGACCTCGAGCTCGTGCGCGCGCGCGGCCTCGACGAAGTGATCGAAGTCGGCGAGCGTGCCGAGCTCGGGATGCACGCTCGTGTGACCGCCGGCCGGTCCGCCGATCGCCCACGGGCTGCCCGGATCGCCCTCGCGCGCGACCGGCGAGTTATCGGGTCCCTTGCGGTACGCGAGGCCGATCGGATGGATCGGCGGCAGGTAGACGATGTCGAAGCCGAGCTCCGCGATGTACGGGAGCCAGCTCTCGGCAGTGCGCAGGCTGCCGTGGGTGCCCGGCGCGCCGGTCGCCCGCGGAAACAGCTCGTACCAGGCCGAGCAGCCGGCGAGTGGCCGCTCGATCACGAGCTCGAGCTCGTGCCGGTACCGCGCGGCCTGCGTCAGATCGGGCGTGCGCGCCATCGCCGCTGCGAGCCCCGGATCGAGCGCGGCCGCGATCCGCTCGGAGATCACCGCGTTGCCGCTCAGCATCCGCGCCGCATTCGCGAGCGTCTCGTCACCCGACCGCGCGGCACCTGCATCGACGAGCACCGCGCCCTCGAGCAGCTCGACGTGGACGTCCGCACCGGCGGCGACCTTGCGCTCGAGGCCGTGGCGCCACGACGCGAACGCATCGACCCACGCGATCACCGTGTAGCGATGACGGCCGAGCGCGGTCGCCTGGAACGCGCCGCGCCACGTATCGTTGCCGACGCCGAGCATCGGCACCTCGCTCCACGACGTCACGCCCGGCGGCTGATGGAGCAGCGTCGCGCGGACGATGTCGTGACCGTCGGATGCGAGATCCGTCTCGACCTCGACGGTCTCGCCGAGCACGCGCTTCGACGGATAGCGCCCGCCGTCGACCTCGGGCCGGACGGCGAGCACGACGACGCGGGCCGGCGCCTCGATCCGCGCCTGACCCTCTACCTCCGCGGACTGCATGGCGCAGTCACAAGGTAGCGCCTTCGCTTGCAGTTCCAGCGCAATGCAGCGGGAACTATCTTGCGCCTAACGTGTGGCGCGAGGGCTCGGTCGCCACGCGATGCGCGATGTCGGGAGCGGCGGACGGTCGCTGTCCTGATCCTTGCAATAGCGTACGACATGAGCGCTTCAGCCATCTCCGGACAGGCGGATCACGCGATCCGGCAGGTCGCGCCATGGGTCGAGAAGCTCGCGCGACTCGGCTTCGTCGCGAAGGCCGTGCTGTACATGACGATCGGTGTGCTCGCGAGCGCAGCTGCACTGCGTCTCGGCGGCACACCGGCGAGCGGTCAGCGCGGCGCGATGGGAACGCTCGTCGACGCGCCGCTCGGTCGTGTCCTGCTCGCGGTGATCGCGGCCGGCCTGTTCGGCTACGCGGCGTGGCGCTTCATCGACGCGATCATGGATCCCGAGGGCAACGGCCGCGAGGCGAAGGGCATCGCCAAGCGCATCCGCTCGGCGGCCGTCGGAGTCCTGTACGCGGCGCTCGGCGCCTCGGCCGTCAAGATCGCGCTCGGCCACCACGAGGCGGCCAGGGACGGGACGCAGTCCGCGCACTGGACCGGGCGCGCGCTCGCGACGACGGGCGGCAAGGTCGCGCTGATCGGAATCGCCGGCGCGTTCGTCGCGTACGGCATCCACCAGCTCTACTGCGCGTGGACGGCGAAGCTCGATCGCCGGCTGCAGCTCGGGCGCATGTCATCGGCCGCCCGCCGCTGGCTGATCGGCGCGAGCCGGTTCGGCATCGCCGCGCGCGGCGTCGTGTTCGGCACGACCGGCATCCTGGTGTGGCGCGCCGTCCAGCAGCACGATCCGCAGAAGGCGCGCGGTCTCAAGGCATCGATGCTCGAGCTATTCGAGCTCGGCCGCATCCCGTTCGCGATCATCTCCGTCGGCCTCGTCGCCTACGGCGTCTACCAGCTGATCGAGGCGCGCTACCGGAACATCGCAGTCGCCTGAATCGCGTCTGCTACAGTCGGCGCGTGGTGAACCTCCTCGCTCGCGCGAAGGACGCCGCGCTGACGATCCGCGATCGCCTGCGCATGGCGCGCGAGCATCCACCCCGGCGCGCTCGGTTCGAGCGCTTCGGCGCGATCGTCCAGCTGACCGTGCCACGCGCGCTCGTGTTCGTCGATCGCGTGATGGCGCGCCGGATCGTCAAGCTCGACGGCGAGCCCGCCGCGTGGCGCGCACCCGAGTCGACGCTCGGCGATCACGTCCTGTCGGCTCCGCTCGAGGCGCACCTCCAGATCACGAACCGCTGCGGTGCCGGCTGCACCGGCTGCTACACCGGCGCCTCTCCCGAGGGCGCGCCGCGCGAGTGGGGCCTCGTCGAGTGGAAGCACGCGCTCGACGCGCTCGCCGACGCCGGCGTCTTCCACGTCGCGCTCGGCGGTGGCGAGTCCGCCGTCCTCCCCTGGCTCGGCGACCTCGCCGAGCACGCGCGCGCGCGCGGCATCATCCCGAACCTCACGACGTCGGGCCTCGAGGGGCTCGACGCGCTCGTCGCGATCGCCGATCGCTTCGGCCAGATCAACGTCTCGCTCGACGGCCTGCACGCGACCTACGCCGCGGTTCGCGGCTTCGATGGCTTCGCCCGCGCCGATGCGGCGATCCGCCGCCTCCGCGCCGTCAAGCGCGAGGTCGGCATCAACGTCGTCGTCACGCGCCACAACTTCGCCGAGCTCGACGCGCTGTTCGCGTACGCCGCCGAGCGCCGCCTCTCCGAGATCGAGCTGCTCCGCTTCAAGCCGTCGGGCCGCGGCGCGCGCGCCTATGCCGACCTCCGCTGCACCGACGCGCAGCACCGCGCGTTCCTGCCGGCGATCCTCGCGAGCGCGAAGCGCCACAAGGTCCGCGTCAAGGTCGACTGCTCGTACACGCCGATGCTCGCCCATCACGCTCCCGATCGCGGGCTCCTCGCCGAGCTGGCCGTCTACGGCTGCACCGGTGGCGACTTCCTCGTCGGTGCGAAGCCCGACGGCCGGATCACCGCGTGCAGCTTCGCGTCGCCGCCACCGCCGCACGGTGATCACCGCCCGCGCGTCGACGAGCTCGCGGCGTACTGGGCCCAGCCCGACGCGTTCGGCGCGTTCCGCACCTGGCGCGCTGCGCGCGAACCGTGCGCGAGCTGCACCTATCACGATCTCTGCCGCGGCGGCTGCAAGGTGGTGAGCGCCCATGTCACGGGAGACCTCGCCGCTCCCGATCCGGAATGCCCGCGCGTGATCGATCGAGGCCAGTCGCGCGTCCGACTGCCCGTGGTATAGCGCCGGCAAATGGACGATCCGTACCGGTCCGGCCAGCAGAGCGGAACGTGCCCGCGATGCGGGACCGCGACCGAGTCCGACGGCGAGCTCGGTCGTCTCGTCTGCCGCTCCGGCTGCGGTGAATGGTATCCGCGCGCCGCGTTCGAGCGCGCGTGGTCGCAGATCGCGGAGAAGCCGAATTCACTCGCGCCGGATGGCACCCATCCACAGCCATCCGCGTGGCCGTGGGGTGCCGCCACGTGTCCCGTGTGTCACGCGCCGATGTCGACCGGGTATCGCGGCGACGTGCGCTTCGACATCTGCCGTTCGCACGGCGTGTGGCTGGACGCGGGAGAGATTTCCCGGTTCGCCCAGGTTTTCGAGCTGTCGTGATATAGAGGCCAAGAGATGAAGACGGTGATGATCATCAGCGACGCCACCGGCGAGACCGCCGAGCGCATGGTGCGCGCGGCGACGCTCCAGTTCAGCGAGGCGGTCCAGATCCGCCTGTTCTCGCGCGTGCGCCTCGAGAGCGAGCTCGAGCAGATCCTCGAGAAGGCATCCGAGCTCAAGGCGCTCGTCGTGTTCACCGTCGTCAACCCGGAAGAGCGCGAGCTCATCTCGAAGCTCGTCGAGAAGTTCAACATCGAGATCGTCGATCTCATGGGCGCGCTCATCTCCAAGCTCGCGCTCTACCTCGGCGCACCTCCCGCCGGCGTTCCGGGCCTGCTCCACATGATCACCGACGACTACTTCCGCCGCATCGAGGCCGTCGAGTTCGCGGTGAAGAACGACGACGGTGCCGAGCCTCGCAACCTGCCGAAGGCCGACCTCGTCCTCGTCGGCATCTCGCGTACGTCGAAGACGCCGCTCTCGACCTACCTCGCGCAGCGCGGGCTCAAGGTCGCGAACGTGCCGCTCGTGCTCGGCGTCGATCCGCCGGAGGAGCTCTCGCAGGTCGACGACCGCAAGGTGTTCGGCCTGATCGTCCAGCCCGACATGCTGATGCGAATCCGCCAGGCGCGCCTCTCGCACCTCGGCATGCCGCAGGACTCGAGCTACGGCCAGCGCGCGCACATCGACAACGAGATCGCGTACGCGCGCGAGATCTTCCGCAAGCACGCGAACTGGCCGGTCATCGACGTCACGAACCGCGCGATCGAGGAGACCGCCGCGGACATCCTGCGCATCTACACCGAGCGCAACGCGACGCCGCAGTAAATCGTTGCACCGACCAGGTGGTCCGCAATCCGCTGAGCCGAGCGGTGCTTGCGCCCGCGGACTACCGCTGTCGAGCGACCTCGGCCTTGCCGAGATAGCGCATCAGATCGTACAGCGCGCGAACTTGGTCGAGCCGCTTCTGCAAAGCGGCGGGAGACATGTCGACCGGTTCACGTTTCGTCGTCACAAGAGCCTTCGAGGGCTGCGAGATCCGCGAGGTCTTGCTTGCGCCCTGCCAGCCTCTTCATCGTAGCAAGCCCTTCTCGCGACACGACTCGAATTCGACGAGATCCGACCACGAGCGCCGTGCGCGTCGTCCAGACCGGTTCGAGCACGGGGCCGACGATCAGGAAATCCAGCGAGACCATGTCGTTCGTTCCGGGATCGAGCTTCGAGACTCGTTGCACTTCTCGAGGAGCCCCGGTCCTCAGACCGAACGTCGTCCGCTTCGCGGGCACATCGAATCCGACGGATGCAGCGACCGCCACCGCCCGTGCAAGGCCCTCGGCTGGCACCAGGACGTCGATGTCCATCGTCGCCCGAGGGTGTCCATACAGGGCCAGCGCAAGACCACCGCACAACGCGTATTCGACGCCTTCGCGTTCGAACGCGTCGATCAGGGTCTCGAGCTCGGCGACGAGATTCAACGACCTGATAGTAGATCAGCCGAACGGCGCTTGCGCCCACGCGGTGATCGCGAGACGCGTCGGCGTCACGCGCGCGTGAACGTCGTGGAACCCGACGGCGCGCAGCCCGCGCTCGAGCGCGCGCTTCGAGAACCGCGTCGGGTGGATGTGGCGGCGCGAGAAGCCCGAGCGCCGGGCGACGAGCTCGAGTACGGTCGACTCGAGCGTCGGCAGCCACGGCTCGCCGTAGTTCGGCGTCGAGAGCCACAGGCGGCCGCCGGGGACGAGCGCGCGGCGCAGGCTCGCGAGCCAGGTCGGCCACGCGTGGACGTGCTCGACGACCTCCTTCGCGTAGATCGCGTCGAACGTGCCGACCTCGATCGGCTGCTCGGGCGCGACGACGTGGCCGGCGACGATGCGCGGATCCTCGCGCGCGAGCACCGCCTCGACGGCGCGCGGATCGATGTCGACGACGGTGTAGCGGAGGCCGGGAGGTGCCGCGTCGATCTCGTGGAGCAGGCCGCAGCCGACGACGAGGACGTCACCTTCGGGATGCTCCTCGGCGACGCGGTCGAGGAACTGGGCGAGGTCGCGCTCGAGCGGCGCGTGGTAGAGCGTCCAGGGAAACTTGCGCGCCTTCTCGTGGTTCGCGAAGTAGTCCGGCTGCGCGTTCATCGCGGCGCGGCCTCGGCGATGATCAGGTACTCGTAGGCGTGCGGCGAGTCGGCCTCGACGACCGGGCTCTCGACGGCCCAGCGCACGAGCTTCGCGAGCGGCGCGAGCGCGGCGTCGGGGAGGTAGCGAGCGAGCTTCGACGGATAGAAGCCGGTGACCTTCTTCGCGATGAACTCGACGAACGCGGGCGGCATCGCGAGGCGAAACAGGAACTCGCTGCGCGCCGAGCCGAGGCCCTTGATCTCGCGGACGCGCCAGCCGTGCGTCTCGAGCAGTCGCGTCCACACCTTGTAGTCGTAGAGGTGCCAGTGCTGGAAGAAGCCGTTGAGCGCGCCGGACACGGTCATCGCGACGCGCGGTGCGTGCTTCAGCAGGAACGACTGCATGCGGCCCTGGTAGGCCCAGCCCGGCGTCGGCACGAACATGAGGAGGCGCGCGTCGTCGGCGGCCGCGGTGCGAAGGTTCGCGAGCGCCGCGTCGATGTCGGGGACGTGCTCGAGCGAGCAGTTGCCGATCACCTCGGAGAACTTGGTGCCGGGGAACGGCGTCTCGCGCGAGACGTCGGAGAGCTCGGCGTTGATACGCGTGCGCGCCTGCTCGATCTCGCCCGCCGAGATGTCGATGCCGTAGATCTCGCGGTTGTCCTTGCGCATCGTCCACCAGAAGCCGTCGCCACAGCCGACGTCGAGGACCGGCCCCTTGGTGCCACCGACCTCCTCGAGCGCGACGAGGCGGTTGATCTCGCGGAGCGTGAGCGAGAGCGGCGCGTGACGGAGATAGGCGAGCGCCCAGCGCAGGATCTCGTCGTCGCTCGGGGCGCCGGGCTGCGATGAATCAGGCGGGTTCGGCACGGCTCTCAGCATCTGATCCTGGGATACCTGACTTGTGGAGGCGAATCCACCTCCAGACCCCCAACGCGACCCCAGCCGTCATCACCAGGAGAAATCCGAGACCGAGAGGCCACGTCCGGGTTGCGTCCTTCATCCAGAGCAGGCCCCACCAGTCGATTCGCGCGCGCGGGTACGTCGGTGCGAGGTTCATCTGCAGCGACGTGTAGCGACGCCACGGCGCGTCGACCTGGGCGGAGACTGCATCGTCGCCGCGCGCGAGCGACTTCACGAGCCACCAGTGTCCGGCGATCGGCTGGAACGCCGGCGTCCACAGGATCTCGTAGGTGTCCTCGAAGCACGAGTCACAGTGACCGCGCCCGCGTTCGGGGATGTACGCACCGCTCCGGTTCGGACGACCGAGCCACTGGTTCTTCACGTCGATCGAGATGCGGATGAAGTGGTCCCAGTAGAGCGACGCGCCGAGGAGCTGGACCGCGATGCCAAGCGCGACGATCGTCGCGAGCACAGCGCGGCGAAGGCGCGAGGCGTTCGTGTGATCGATGAACCACGCGAGCCCGACGAGGAGCACCGGCAGCGCCCACACGAAGAACCGCGGCCCCCACGCGTAGTCGCCGCTCCAGCTGCGATACGTGCAGTAGACGAGGAACGTCGGCACGACGAGCACGAGGAGCGCGAGGCCGAGCCGGCGGTGCTCGCGGATCGCCGCGGGCCAGCCGAGCAGCGCGAGCACGAGTGGCGGCGAGTAGAGGAGCGCGCTCTTGTTCGGCGACGCGAGCGTGCCCCACGCACCGTCGAAGATGCTGCCGCCGAAGTACCAGGACAGGTACGGCTCGTAGCCGGTCTTCGTGATCGACGACCAGCGCAGGTAGTTGTAGACCAGCGCGAGGACGAGCAGCGGCCCGGCGGTCGCCGCGCTCCACGCGAGCACGCGAAGCAGCTCGGCGCGGCGCCTGCGCAGCGTCCATGCGACGAGCACCGCGGCGCCCGCGATCGCGAGCGCGAAGACGTACTTCGAGTTGAACAGCGCGCCCGCCCAGAACCCGAGCCACAGCGCGTTCTTTCGCGATGGATCGGCGGCGGTGCGCAGCGTGTCGCGGAACAGCCCGAGGAAGCAGACGAGCTGCAGGATCTCGGAGTACGGCATGCGCGCGTAGACCCAGAGCGTCGTCGCGCACGCGAGGATCGCGGTCGAGATGCTCGCCGTTCGCGCGCTGCGTCCGAGGTCGCGGAGCAGGCCGAAGAACAGGACGCACGCGAGCGCGCCGAGCGCCGCCGGTGCGAGGTGCGTGAACAGCGGCCGGAGCAGGACGCCTTGCTCCGGCGCCGCCGCGTGCATCACCGCGGTCAGCGCGGCGCCGGGCACGTGCACGAGGGCCGTCCCGATCGGCGTGATGCCGTAGATCTTGCCGTCGCGCCCCGGCGGCATGTCGTCGGGCCACCGCGTCTTGATGTCGATCGCGCCGTCCTGGACGAGCCGGTCGGCGACCTCCCACATCGGCCTGGCATCGCCCCACGCGGGCTCGCGGCTCGACGACAGCCAGTACAACGAGAACACCGCGACGAAGATCGCGATGCTCCAGGCGCGCATACCTGATCGCTACATCGGATCGACCAGCTTCGCTACCTTTGCGACCTCTTCACTCCGGGCCGGCAAGATCACGACATAGCTCGCCGGCCCGCGCTCCCAGATCAGCACCCGCTCGGGCGACGCCCGCCCGAGCAGCGGGAACCACGGCTCGCTGCGAATCATCTGCATCGGCGCGACGACCTCGGGCACGACGAGGTCGATCTCGAGCACGTGGCCGCCCATCTCCTCGGCGAGCGGTTTGGCATACGACAGCTCGTCGAGCGGCCACCGCGGATACAGATCGTTGTGGAGCGCGCCGCCGTAGACGATCACCGAGGTGTCGCGGTCGGCGGCGAGGAGACCGCGCGTCGTCTCGGCGAGCTTGTCGGTGATGAGCTCGAGCAGCAGCAGGAAGTCGACGTGCCCGCTCGCGTCGACGACCGCGTCGTACTCGATGCACGTCATCGGCAGCGTGTGCGCGTGCAGGCCGCGCTGGCGCGACGCGTTCACGAGCCGCATCACTTCCATCTTCACCGAGTCGGCGCGCTGCGTCGCCGCGGCGACCTGCGCCTCGGTCGTCGACCAGCAGCTCGCATCGAGCCACGCCTCGACGACGAGGTGCTGCGCGTGCGGCTCGAGCAGCGAGATGATCTCGCGCGAGAACCGGGCGAGCGGCGACGCACCGGCGATCGCATTGCGAGTCTGGTGGTACTCGCCGATCGCGTAGACCCGCGGCCGCGGGTTCTCCGCGAGGATGATCGAGATCGCGGTCCTCGTGTCGGGCGCCTCGCGATGATGGTGCGGCACCTCGGCGATCGGGTCGAACGCGGTGCAGCCGACCGCACAGGCGGCGAGGACGGCGGCTCGCATCGCTCCCATGCGGAGGCAGACACGCGCCGCCCGCCCGGGTTGCTAGGCGCCGCCGCTGCTGACCGAGTCGGTCCCGCGCTCGACGCCGATCATCGGCACGGTCAGCGGGGGCGTGACGACCTCGGTGATGCCGTGCAGCACCTTGCGCAGCCGGGACTTCGGCGCGCCGAGGTGGTCGATCAGGCCCTGGGCGTTGAACGACACGCCGAGGAACAACGTCTGCGTGCGCTCGACGTCGGGATCGAGCGACGGCGGCGGCTTGTAGTTGCGGCTGCGAAACCCGATCGAGAGGTCGACGAACTGCGACCACAGTCCGTACTTGCTGTCGCGCAGCGAGTGGATCCCGCGCAGGTGCAGCGCGAGCAGATAGGTCTCGCCCGAGTAGTCCTCGGCGATGTTCCACCGCGAGCAGCTCGGCTGACCGGGCTCGCGCTTGACGCACGGCGAATCGGAGTCGAGCAGGTTCGTGCGGTACTGCCGGCTCGGCAGGTACTGGACGCGGAAGTCGACGAGCTCGTCGAGCCGCGGCGACAGATCGAGCGCGATCGCGGTCAGCGCGCCGAGCGTGTTGAACGCGAAGTCGCCCGGCGAGAACTCGTAGTAGTAGTAGTCCTTCACCTCGACGGCGAAGAACAGGCCCTCGCTGAGGAGCGCCGAGACGAGCGCCGACTTCGTACGGTCCCAGCCGCCGTGCCGTAGCAGCGCAGTGCCGCTGCGTGCGAGCACCATCGTCGCCCACGCGTGACCGAGCTTGTCGGCGCCTCCCGCGTACGTCTTGACGCCGAACCAGCCATCACGACCGAAGTCGTGCATGTCCTTCTCCGGATGGTCGCGATACCAGGCGACGTACGCCCAGGCAGAGAATCCCGCGTAGACGCTCGCGAGCGCGAGCCCGGTCGCGAGCCGATGGTCTGTGGGCTTCGCCTCGTCGTTCGATCGATCGAGCACGAGCGCAGGCGACTGGTCGATCCACGGCGACTCGATCGCGCCATCTCGATCATGGGAGTCGCTCTCGCTGGCTACTGGTCCAGCCAGTGCGACACCACGCAAGCTCGTGATGATCAACAGGGCGACCAATGCCCGATGCACGCGCGAACGCTCCCACTGGAGGTGCGCAAAAACAAGCCACCCACCCTCAGCAAACTGATGTTCAGGTGTATCGGTCACGCCGGATGTGGCAACATGCGTCAACCAACTTGAGTTGGCGGTCCATCCATAATAGGTTGGCCGCATCTCCTTGATCTTGGCCGCGACTCCTATTCGTCGCGGCCTCATTTCCTAGCTTTCTGCCGTGAAACCTCGCTTCACCTGTCACGTGTTGATTGGCGTGCGCCTCGCATCAGGGGGCCGGAGATGACGACCTACGTCCTCTGGACTCTGGTGAAGTTGCTGGCGCTGGTCGTCTTCATCAACCGCTACGTCGCCGGCCTGCTCATCCGCATCATGCGCGGCAAGAAGTGGGACGAGACCCGGGACGATTACGAGCCGACCGTGACGGTCGTCATCCCGATGTTCAACGAGGGTGCCGCGATCAAGGAGACGCTCCAGAGCCTCCTCGAGACCGAGTACCCGGCCGACAAGTACCAGATCGTCGTCGTCGACGACTGCTCGACTGACGACTCCTACGAGATGGCGCGCGACATGGCGCGCACCTCGGGTGGCCGCCTGAAGGTCATCCGCAACCGCGTCAATCTCGGCAAGCGCCGCTCGATCAACCGCGCGGTCCGCGCCGCCGAGAGCGAGCTCATCGTCTCGGTCGACTCCGATGTCGTCGTCGATCGCGATGCGATCCGCCAGCTGACCCGCCGCTTCACCGACCCGCGCATCGCGGCCGTCGGTGGCTGGGTCGACGTCCGCAACAAGCACGAGAACTGGCTGACGCGGATGCAGACGATCAAGTACTGGTACGGGTACTTCTTCCTGAAGAACCTCGAGTGGGGCTTCCGCCGGATCATGTGCCTCTCGGGCTGCCTGACCGCGTACCGCCGCTCGGTGCTCGTCGAGCTCGAGCCCGTCCTCGAGGAGCGCTCGATCCTCGGCGTCTCGATCAAGTACGGCGAGGACCGCTTCCTCACCCGCCAGATCATCAAGGCCGGCTACCTGACGACGATGACGCACACGGCGCGTTGCCGGACGTTCGTGCCGAGCACGCTCGGATCGTACTTCTCGCAGCAGCTCCGCTGGCGCCGCTCGAACATCGTCGACTACTCGGGTGCGGTCAGCCACGTGTGGCGCCTGAACCCGTTCATCGCGATCCACTTCTTCGCGCAGTTCGCGCTGCTCGTCGCCTATCCGGTCACCGTGATCCGTGCGCTGTCGAGCGGCTGGTTCTTCGAGGCGATGCAGATCCACCTCTACGTGATCGCCGTGTTCGGTCTCTACTACCGCTGGCGCGTTCGCAAGCTGCCGGCGGAGGACCGCGTCGGCGCGCTCGCGTTCCTGCCGATCGCGCTCTGCATGCCGGTCACCTACGCGCTCATGACGCCGCTCGCGCTCTTCACGCTCGACTCCGGCAGCTGGGAGACCCGCGGTCACGGTGCCGAGCCCGAGGTCGCGACCGAGCCGGTCGGCGAGCTCATCACCGGTCAGCACATCCTCGTGCCGGCTCTTGCCGCCGAACCCATCCGTTCTCGCGCGTCGACGGTCGATCGTCGTACAGGTTCGCAGGCTCAGCTCCCCGCGGCGTAGCCGTCCTCGGCTGCTTAGTTCGTGACAGCGGCCCGAATCTTGGAGTAGGACTCCCGCGATGGAAGCAAGGAAGACCCCGCGGTTCTGGGTGGCGGTCCAGCCCTCGATCATCCGGCTCTACAAGGTCGCCGGTCTGATCGCGCTGACCGCGATCCTGGTCGGGCTCCTCGGCTTCCTCGTCGTCAACATCTTCTACTTCTTCGACAACAGCTGGGTCCGCCCGGTCGTGCTGTCGCCGACGCACCAGAAGGTCGTCGAGGCCTCGGGTCAGCTCAACGACGCGCGCCTGCGCGCGAGCCAGCTCGACACCGAGAAGATCGAGATCCAGGCGCAGCTCGCCGAGATCGATCGCGCCGTGAAGGCCGACGACGAGTTCCTCACCGGCATCGGCTCGCTCGTCGACGCGCCGAAGACGCCCGAGCAGTGGCTCGTCCGTCGCGAGGTCGACAAGGCCCACCTCGACAAGGACAACCAGCAGGGTCGCCGCGCGCCGCTCGAGTCGCGCCTGCAGAGCCTCGGCATGCGCATCAAGGAGCAGGAGGAGGTCGTGCACCGCCTCGAGCAGTCGCCGTACCTGCGCGCGCGCCAGGGCAAGGTCGTGCTCGCGTTCGTGCCGTACTCGAACCTCAAGCACATCAAGGTCGGCACGAAGCTGTACGGCTGCTCGTGGGGCCTCGTGATGTGCTCGCGCGTCGGCAAGGTCAAGGCGACCATCGACGGCGAGGTGCAGGATATCCATCCGCACGATCAGAGCGTGCAGCGCGGCATCATGGTCGAGATCGAGCTGTCGACGCCAAGCGCGGAAGGCAACAGCGTCCTGTTCGCCGGCGGCAAGCCTCTCTGGCTGTTCTGATCGTAAGCGTAAGCGTCAGGCGCGCTTCTTCACCGGACCGGACGAGCGCGTCGAGATCGTCGCGCTTCATGCCCGGCCGGCGCGCACGCGCGACGAGATAGACATCGCCACCACCGAGCGTGCGAAGCGGTCCTGATGAACCGATCGCAGCGACGAGCGTCTTCTTGGCCGTGCGGACGAGCTGCTGCCGGGACCACCAGTGCGCGCGCGCCTGCGAGAGTGCGAAGCCCGTCGTCATGTTGGGCATCCTACGTTCCGCATCGCTACGCGGGGTACGGGTGGGTTAGTTTGCGCGAAAATCTTAGAATCCGCGTATGTAGATCACTTTTATGGTGGGCTCGGATACGGGATCTATAGAGGGCCGGCTTGTATCATTGAAGCCGCGTCTCGATGGGGGTCACGCCATGCATGCGGCTGGTGCGTCCCC
>JAEWJO010000163.1 GCA_023386455.1 Pseudomonadota bacterium
GCACCGACCCAGGCGATGCCGCCCGCGCCCGCCGACCCGCGCCCGCGCACCAAGACGCAGCCGCCGCCCTCGATGCAGCCGATGCAGCCGATGCAGCCGCCGCAGCCGATGCAGCCGCCGCCCGTGCAGTACGACGGCTACGGCACCGATGCGTCGGGTCTGCCGCTCGGTGTCCCGACGCCGCCGGGCCTGCCTGCCGCGCCCGATCCTGGAGCGCAGGGCTATCCGGCGCAGGGCTATCCGGCGCAGGGCTATCCACCGCAGGGCTATCCACCACAGGGCTACCCGCAGCCGGGCTATCCGCCGCAGGGCTATCCGCCGCAGGGCTACCCGCAGCAAGCGGGCTACGCGCCGCCGCCGATGACGCCCGGCGCGCTCTACCAGTTCCAGCCGTACGGAGCGCCGCCGCCGAAGCAGATGACGCTCACCGGTCAGCTGCGCCTGTTCGAGGCCGACGAGATCGGCGACAAGTACAAGGTCTCGGGCGGACCGAAGTGGATCAAGCTCGCGCTCGCCGGCCTCGTCGCGGTCTCGGTCGCCGCCGGCGTCACGTTCTTCATCATCAAGGCGACGCGCGAGACGACGCCGACGGTCGGCCGCGTCCGCATCGTGTCGACGCCGGCGAGTGCCGAGGTCACGTTCGACGGCACGCGGATGGCGGGCACGACGCCGTACACGATCGAGAGCGTGCCGGTCGGGACGCGCCACGAGATCGAGGTCCGGCTCGCGAAGCACAAGGTCTACACCGAGACGATCGACATCCCGAAGACCGGTCGCGAGGTCACCGTCAGCGCGATGCTGACGCCCATCACCGGCAAGCTGCGCGTCAACACGATCCCCGACGGCGCGGATATCTACATCGACGGCGTCCTGCGCGGGGTGGCGCCAAAGACGATCGAGGGGATCGATATGTCGTCGGCAAAGACGGTCGAGCTCCGGCTCAAGGACTACGAGCCGTACACGCAGGACCTGGTCTGGCCCGACAACGGCGAGATCAGCATCCAGCAGAAGCTCGTGCGCTAGCGACCGACCGAAACCTCGAAACGTAGGCGTAGGCGTAAGCGATCTGCCGCGCCGAATGGTCCGGCGTCTTGTTCGCGGATCATAGGTGCTTCGCAGGTCGCTCCGGCGAATCAGCGCGCACGGTACGCCGAGGACATCCACGACGGGACGGTTGCCGCAGCGCCGCGTTGGCGGCCGTCGGAACACTTCGATCACGCCGGGCCGGATCGCTCACGCCTACGCCTACGGCCTACGCTCACGCGTGCGACCCTCGCCCTCTCGATCTTCGCAATCCCCGCTGATAGGCTGACGATCCCATGGTGCAAGCAGCTGCGAGACAGACGCCGGCCGGCGAGATCACGACCCTGCTCGGGCGTGGTGCGACGTTCGAGGGCAAGCTCACGTTCGACGGCACGGTCCGGATCGATGGCCGGTTCAAGGGTGAGGTCTTCACCGAGGACACGCTCGTGATCGGCGAGGGCGCCGTCGTCGAGGCGCAGCTCGAGGTCGGCGAGGTGATCGTCCAGGGGACGGTCATCGGCAACATCGTCGCGAAGCGCTCGATCGAGATTCATGCGCCCGGCCGCGTGAAGGGAGATCTCCACACGCCGTCGCTGCAGATCGACAAGGGCGTGATCTTCGAAGGTCGGTCGTTCATGGAGGCGGCGACCCAGCCGCCGCGGCCGGCGACCCAGCCGGGTGCGCAGCAGCCGCAGCCGCCGAAGCCGACGCCGGTCAAATAGTTAGCGGACGGCTCGCGCGCGGTTTTGCGAGTGGCTCGGAGGGGCGAGGACGCCTCATCCGGAGGTCCCGCGATCGCGGCGCATTGTCGCACTACCGTCGAGAAAAGCTGGCGCATCACAGCGTTGACAGCGTCGGGTGCCGAGACTATAAGCACCCCGCCCCAAGGCCAGGATTCTCGATAGGTTGCCATGCATCAGGACACTGTATCGACGCTCGCTTCAGGTCACCCACTGATCGATATCGACCTGACGGTCTTCGTTCAGTTCGGGCTGTTCCTGCTGCTGTTCCTGGCAGCCAACAAGCTGCTGTTCCAGCCCTACCTCCAGCTGCGCGAGCGGCGGAAGGCGGGTATCGAAGGCGCCCGCGCCGAGGCCGACCGCATGACCGCGCAGGCCGACGCGGAGCTCGCCAACTACGAGAAGCAGCTCGCCGCTGCCCGCACGCGCGCCAATGAAGAGGGCCGCAAGGTCCGCGCCGAGGCGTCCACGCACGAGAAGGACGTCACCGACAAGGCGCGCGCCGAGGCTCAGAAGGCGATCGACGAGGCGACCGCGAAGATGCGCCAGGAGACCGAGGCCGCGCGCCTGCAGCTCCTGCCCCAGGCGAACACGCTCGCGAAGCAGATCGCCACGAAGCTCCTCGGCCGGGAGGTCGCGTGATGTCGACCCTGAAGAAGTTGCTCGAGATCGGCGTCGTCGCGGCACTGTTCGCCGCCGCGCCCGCGTACGCGCAGACCGAGGAGAACCCCGAGGCCGCGCGCGCGACGCACGAGGCTGCAGGCGACTCGGCGACCGCCGAGGGCCACGGCAGCGAGCACCACGAGGGCGCCGCGCACGAGGATCACGGCGATCCGACGAAGCACTTCAACTTCACGAACTTCGGCTACCGCGGCAAGGACGAGTGGGGCGGCAAGTACGGCGACGGCGAGATGGTCGACAAGGCGACCGGCGCCGTCTCGAAAGAGGAGGAGCCGATGTCTCCTCCGTTCGTGCTGATGCTTCTGAACTTCGGCCTCCTGCTGATCATCCTCGGCAAGTGGGGCGGGCCGGCCGCGCGCAAGATCGCGGTCGATCGCCACGACGCGATCAAGACGGCGCTCGACGAGGCCGCCAAGCTGAAGAAGCAGGCCGCCGACAAGCTCGCCGAGTACGAGTCGCGCATCAAGGACGTCGACGCCGAGGTGAAGAAGCTCGTCGACGGCATCCGCGCCGACGCCGAGGCCGACAAGAAGCGCATCCTCGAGGCCGCGCAGAACCAGGCCGTCGCGCTCAAGCGCGACGCCGAGCAGCGCATCGCCGCCGAGATCGAGCTCGCCCGTGCGCAGCTGACGAAGGAAGTGACCGCGGCGTCCGCGGCAGCGACCGAGAAGCTGCTCCGCGAGAAGCTCACCGGTGACGACCAGAACAAGCTGGTCTCGACGTTCATCGGCAACGTTCAGAGCGGCGCCGGAAAGGAAGCTCGCTGATGCTGTCCCGTCGTTACGCCAAGGCGATCTTCGACCTCGGCTCGTCGCAGGGCAACCTCGACAAGGTCGGCGGCGAGCTCCGCACGTTTGCGCGCGCGATGAAGGACTCGGTCGAGCTGGCCTCGACGCTGTCGAGCCCGGCGATCCGCCGCAGCGACCGCCGCAAGGTCATCGACGCGCTCCTCCAGCGGATCGGCGCGCAGCCGGTCACGAAGAACACGATCTACCTCCTGCTCGACGGCGAGCGTCTCGGCTCGCTGCCGGCGATCTCTCGCGAGGTCGATGCAATGATCGAGGCGAAGGCCGGCCGCGTCGCGGCCGAGGTCGTCTCGGCCAAGCCGCTCGATCCCGCGCAGCTGTCGCAGATCACCGCCGCGCTCGAGAAGCTGTCCGGCAAGAAGGTCAGCGTCTCGAAGCGCGAGGATCCCGATCTGCTCGGTGGTGTCGTCGCCAAGGTCGGCGACACCGTCTACGACGGCTCCCTCCGCACCCAGCTTCGCACCCTCCGCGACGAGCTCAGCAAGTAACACCCGGGGGCCCTGCCCCCGGGATCCCCCGGGAAACAAATCATGGATATTCGCGCCGCAGAGATCTCCGACATCATCCGCAAGCAGATCGAGAACTACGACAAGAAGGTCTCGGTCACGGAAACCGGCACGGTGCTCACCGCCGGTGACGGTATCGCTCGCGTCTACGGCCTCTCCGGCGCGCTCGCCGGCGAGCTCCTCGAGTTCGAGGGAGCCGGTGGCACGACCGTGCAGGGCATGGTGCTGAACCTCGAAGAGGACAACGTCGGCGTCGCGCTCCTGGGCCAGTTCGAGACGATCCGCGAGGGCGACACCGTCAAGCGCACGGGCAAGATCGTCGAAGTGACCGTCGGCGAGGAGCTCCTCGGCCGCGTCGTCAACGCGATGGGCGCCCCGATCGACGGTGGCAAGCCGCTCGTCGGCAAGAACAAGCGCCAGGTCGAGATCAAGGCGCCGGGCATCATCGCTCGCAAGTCGGTCCACGAGCCGATGCAGACGGGCATGAAGGCGATCGACTCGATGATTCCGATCGGCCGCGGTCAGCGCGAGCTGATCATCGGCGACCGCGGTACCGGCAAGACGGCGATCGCGATCGACACGATCATCAATCAGAAGGGGCAGAACATGTTCTGCTTCTACGTCGCGATCGGCCAGAAGCAGTCGACGGTCGCCACGGTCGTCGACCGCCTCACGAAGGCGGGCGCGATGGAGTACACGACGGTCATCGTCGCCGGCGCGTCGGAGCCCGCTCCGCTGCAGTTCATCGCGCCGTACACCGGCGTCACGATGGCCGAGTACTTCCGCGACTCCGGCCGCCACGCGCTCATCGTTTACGATGATCTCAGCAAGCAGGCCGTCGCGTACCGCCAGCTGTCGCTGCTCCTCCGCCGCCCGCCGGGCCGCGAGGCGTACCCGGGCGACGTGTTCTACATCCATAGCCGCCTCCTCGAGCGCGCCGCGAAGATGTCGGACAAGGAAGGCGCTGGCTCGCTGACGGCGCTGCCGATCATCGAGACCCAGGCCGGTGACGTGTCGGCGTACATCCCGACGAACGTCATCTCGATCACCGACGGCCAGATCTTCCTCGAGGCCGACCTGTTCTACTCGGGCGTCCGTCCCGCGGTGAACGTCGGCATCTCGGTGTCGCGCGTCGGTGGCGCCGCCCAGACCAAGGCGATGAAGAAGATCGCCGGTCGCCTCCGCCTCGAGCTCGCGTCCTACCGCGAGAAGGCGGCGTTCGCGCAGTTCGGCTCCGACCTCGACAAGGCGACGCTGCAGCAGCTCGCCCGCGGCGAGCGCATGGTCGAGCTCCTCAAGCAGGGCCAGTTCGCGCCGATGCCGATGGAGGAGCAGGTCATCGTGATCTACGCCGGTACGAACGGCTTCGTCGACGACTACCCGGTATCGGTCCTCGGCCGCTACGAGAAGGAGCTCCTGTCCTTCATCAAGAGCCGCAAGGAGAGCCTGCTGAACGAGGTCAAGTCGACCGGCAAGCTCGAGGGCGACACCGAGAAGCAGCTCCGCGACGCGCTCACCGAGTTCGCGAAGCAGTTCTCTGTGGAGGAGAAGAAGTAAGTGGCCTCGCTCAAGGCGATCCGCAATCGCATCGTGAGCGTGAAGAACACGCGCAAGATCACGCGTGCGATGAAGCTCGTCGCGGCCGCGAAGCTACGCCGTGCGCAGGACACGATGATCGCGGCGCGCCCGTACGCGGGTGCGCTGACGTCGGTCGTCTCCGAGCTGTCGGGTGTCGCCGGCAAGGACGCGCACCCGCTGTTCGAGGAGCGCGAGCTGAGGCGCGCGTCGGTCGTCGTCATGACGAGCGATCGCGGTCTCGCCGGCGCGTTCAACACGAACGTCATCAAGGCGGTCGAGCGCTACGCGGCGAACGAGCTGTCGGGCGCGTCGGAGCTCTCGCTCCGCCTGATCGGCAAGAAGGCGAACCAGCACTTCTCGCGCCGCAACGCGAACATCGCGAGCTACGACCTCGCGCCGACCAGCGCGAACGCGCTCGCCGTCGCGCGCGAGACCGCCAACCGCGTGATCGACGACTTCGTCGCGGGCCGGGTCGACAAGGTCTACCTCGCCTACAACGAGTTCAAGAACGCGGGCAGCCAGGTCGTGAGGGTCATCCAGATCCTCCCGGTCCACCCCGGCGACGACAAGGCGAAGGATCAGCCCCAGCAGGCTGACTACATCTACGAGCCGTCGAAGGAAGCGCTGCTCACGCGGCTCGTTCCGCTCTACGTCCAGATCCAGATCTATCGCGCGGCGCTCGAGTCGATCGCCGCGTTCTTCGGCGCCCAGATGATGGCGATGGAGAACGCGACGAAGAACGCCGGCGACATGATCCAGCGCTACACGCTTCAGTACAACCGCGCTCGTCAGGCGGCGATCACCAAGGAGCTCGCCGAGATCGTCGGCGGCGCCGAGGCTCTCAAGGGGTAACGAACCATGGCTACCGATTTCTCTCCTAATTCGATGGGCCGCGTGGTCCAGGTCATCGGCCCCGTCGTCGACGTGGCGTTCGATTCGGCGGAGCTGCCCGAGATCAACACGGCGCTGCTCCTCACCAACAAGTCGATCGACTCGCGCGAAGACAACCTCACCGTCGAGGTCGCTCAGCACCTCGGTGAGAAGATGGTCCGCTGCGTCGCCATGGACACGACCGACGGCCTCACCCGCGGGCAGCCGGTCAAGAACACCAACGCGCCGATCTCGATCCCGGTCGGTCCCGAGGTGCTCGGCCGCATCATGAACGTCGTCGGTGACCCGGTCGACGAGGCCGGCCCGGTGACCGCGAAGCAGCGCTCGCCGATCCACCGCACGGCGCCCAAGTTCACCGACCAGTCGGTGAACGTCGAGATGTTCGAGACCGGCATCAAGGTCATCGACCTCCTCGCTCCGTATCGCCGCGGCGGCAAGATCGGCCTGTTCGGCGGTGCCGGCGTCGGCAAGACCGTGCTCATCCAGGAGCTCATCAACAACGTCGCGAAGAAGTCGGGTTCGTACTCGGTGTTCGCCGGCGTCGGCGAGCGCACCCGCGAGGGCAACGACCTCTTCCACGAGCTCAAGGAAGCGACGCTGTTCGACGGCAGCTCCGTGCTCTCGAAGACGGCGCTCGTCTACGGCCAGATGAACGAGCCGCCGGGCGCTCGCGCTCGCGTCGCCATCTCGGCGCTGACGGTCGCGGAGTACTTCCGCGACGTCATGAAGCAGGACCTCCTCCTCTTCATCGACAACATCTTCCGCTTCACGCAGGCCGGCTCGGAAGTGTCGGCACTCCTCGGTCGTATCCCCTCGGCCGTCGGTTATCAGCCGACGCTGTCGACGGAGATGGGCCAGCTCCAGGAGCGCATCACCTCGACGAAGGACGGCTCGATCACCTCGGTGCAGGCGATCTACGTCCCCGCCGACGACTTGACCGACCCGGCGCCGGCGACGGCGTTCGCCCACCTCGACGCGACGACGGTGCTAAACCGCGCGATCACGGAGAAGGGCATCTACCCGGCCGTCGATCCGCTCGAGTCGACGTCGACGATTCTGTCGGCCGCCGGCGTCGGCGAGCGCGACTACAAGGTCGCCCGCGAGGTCCAGCGTATCCTTCTGCGCTACAAGGATCTCCAGGACATCATCGCGATTCTCGGCATGGACGAGCTCAGCGAGGATGACAAGGTGACGGTCGCGCGCGCGCGCAAGATCGAGAAGTTCTTCGGTCAGCCGTTCCACGTCGCCGAGACGTTCACCGGCCTGAAGGGCATCTTCTGCTCGCGCGAGGACACCGTCCGCAGCTTCGAGGAAGTCCTCGCCGGCAAGTGCGATGACCTGCCGGAGCAGGCGTTCGAGATGACCGGCACGATCGACGACGTCCGCGCCAAGGCGGCGGACCTCGCGAAGAGGGCGTAATGGCCGGCGGACTGTCCACGTTCCTCGGAGTGAACCTGGTGACGCCCAAGGGCGTCGTCGCTCACACCGACACGGACAGCGTGCAGGCTCCGGGCGAGCTCGGCGAGTTCGAGCTCCTCCCGGGACACGTCCCGATGCTGACCGCGCTCCGTCCAGGCGTCCTGACGATCGGCACCAAGCAGCGCTCGCGCTACGCGGTGTCGTCGGGCTACCTGCGCGTCGATCCGGCCGGTGCGGTCGAGATCCTCGTCGAGCAGGCGGTCTCCTCGAAGGACATCGACGCCGAGGCCGCGCGCACGGATCTCAAGGCCGCCGAGGCCGAGCTCGCGAAGTGGGGCGACAAGGGCCAGGACGGCGAGTACACGAGCCTCGTGCAGCGCGTCGGCTGGGCCAAGGCCCGCCTCGACGCCGTCGCGCACTGATCGACGCGCAGGCATACTCGCGCCATGGCGCGAGTGCTGTGCGTGTGGATCGTCCTCCTTGCCGCGTGCAAGGAGAACCCGTCGAAGCTCTCCGAGGCGCCGGCGAAGGCCGCACCCCGAGACGCGGCCGACAAGCCGGCGCTCGCGGTGCAGCTCGAGGAGATCCGCAAGCAGCTCGGCGTTCCCGCGCTCGCAGCCGCGGCGTGGCGCGACGGCAAGCTGCTCGAGATCGCTGCGGTCGGCGTGCGCAAGGCCGACGATCCGGCGAGCACGGTGACCGTCGACGACGAGTGGCACCTCGGCTCGAACACGAAGGCGATGACGGCGCTGCTCGTCGGGATCTATGTCGATCGCGGTGTGCTGCACTGGGACGACACGCTCGGCACGCTGTTCGCGGGCGGCAAGATCGATCCGGGCTACGCGAACGTCACGCTCGATCAGCTGCTCCGTCACGAGGGCGGTGCGCCCGCGGAGCCGCCGGAGGCGCTGTGGAAGCAGCTGTGGGACGACAACGAGAAGCTCGACGACACGGTCGCGCGCGCGAAGTTCGTCAAGGCGACGCTCGCGATGGCGCCGGCGCAGAAGGCGGGCGAGTTCGTCTACTCGAACACGGGCTACATGATCCTGGGGGCCGCCCTCGAGCGCGCGACGAAGCAGCGCTGGCAGGACCTCATGAAGACCGAGCTGTTCGCGAAGCTCGGGATGAAGTCGTGCGGCTTTGGCGCACCGGGGAACAAGGCCGTCGTCGATCAGCCGCGCGGTCATGATGCCGGCGGGACGCCGATCGAGCCGGGGCCGGCCGCGGACAACCCGGCGGGACTCGGACCCGCGGGCACGGTGCACTGCTCGCTGCGCGACTACGGCGCGTTCTTGAACGTGTTCGCGACCGGCGAACCAGCAGGTCTCGTGTCGAGTGCGACGATGCAGGACCTGACGTCGGCGCCGGGTGGCTCGATGGGCTATGCCGGCGGCTGGATGGTCGTCCCCGGCAAGACCGGCACGGCGCTGCTCCACAGCGGCAGCAACACGATGTGGTACGCGACCGCGGTGGTCACACCGAAGACTCACTTCGCATTCGCGATCGTGACCAACAAGGCCGAGCAGAACCTCGAGCAGCACCTCCAGGCGCTGCTCACGCGCTACACCACGATGTAGAGTCGTCGTATGAGGACTCGAGCGCTGGTGTGTGTGCTCCTGGCTGCGGCCGCGTGCGGCAAGAAGGCCGAGGAGACGAAGGCGCAACCGGAGCAGGCGCCGAAGGCCGTCGAGCCGCCGAGGAAGCCGGCGCTGATGCGCGTGCCGCTCACGTCGAAGTCGCCCGAGGCGATCGCGGAGTACGACAAGGCGCACGAGCTCACCCAGCGCTCTCGCGGGTTCGAGGCGATCGATCATTACAAGAAGGCGATCGAGCTCGATCCCACGTTCGCCCGCGCGTACGCGGACCTCGGGACGATCCTGACGGGCCCCGAGGGCACCGAGCTGCTCGCGAAGGCGGGGCCGCTCGCCGCGAAGCTGCCGGAAGCCGAGCGGCTCTACGTCGAGGTCGCCCAGGCGACGCGTGCCGGCGACGACGCGAAGGCGATCGCGGCGCTGAGGAAGATGGTCGAGCTCGCGCCCGGCGAGTGGGAGGCGCAGCTGCAGCTCGTCGAGATCGACCGCGGCCGCGGCGAGTACGACGCGGCGATCGAGCGGGCGCGGAAGGTCCTCGAGCTGCGGCCCGACGCGGCGATCGCCTACAACCTGATCGCGTACGCGTACGCCGCGAAGAAGCAGTGGGAGCCGGCGATCGCCGCGGCGAAGAAGCAGGTCGAGCTGATGCCGGCCGAGCCGAACCCCCTCGACTCGCTCGGCGAGATCCAGCTGCAGGCCGGCATGTTCGCGGAGGCCGAGGCCTCGTTCGTCGCGGCGACGAAGCTCGACCCGACGTTCTTCGTCGCGTGGGGCGGCGCGGCGCTCGCGCGTGCGTACCAGCGGAACTTCAAGGGCGCGTACGAGGCGTTCGCCGAGGAGAAGAAGTCGCCGACGCTGTACCTCGCGCACGAGGCGATGCTCGACACGGCGTGGATCCAGTTCGCCGAGGGCAAGACGAAGCAGGCGCTCGCCTCGCTCGACGCGCTCGACAAGGTGGCCGATCTCGCGAAGACGCCGATCTACGCCGACGTCGCGATCGCGCGCGGCATGATCCTGACGGAGACCGGCGCGTACGCCGCGGCGGCGAAGGCCTCCGCGGACACGCTGAAGCGGGCGGAGAAGCTCGCCGGCGACGGCAGGCCGCGCGTCGAGCGCTTCGCACGCCTGACGCTGCTACGCGCCGCGGCGCTCGCCGGCAAGCCGGCTGCCGACGGCGATGCGCTCGTCGCGGCGGTCGAGGAGGCGGCGAAGGCGCGGCCGCCGAGCGCCTATCAGGACTCTGTCGTCACGTACGCGCGTGGCCTCGCGATCTGGGCGAAGGGCGATGCCCGCGAGGCGATCGCAAAGCTGATCCTGTGCGATCCGCAGCTCGTGCTGTGCCGGGTCGATCTCGCTGCGCTCCAGCGCAAGACCGGCGACATGACCGCGACCGCGGCGACGTCGAAGTCGATCCGCGAGAATCCGCTTCGCGATGCGGGCGTCGTCTACTACTGGGTGAGGGCAAAGTAGCCAGCTCGTTGCACAGCTGTGCAACGCCCGAACACGTGGTCGAAATGATCCTGCGCAGTTCGGCTACACGCGCGCAGGAATGGCCGTTGCACTGACACCGGGTATGCGCAGGGCAGTACCGCGCGACGACTTCGACGAGAGCGCACCGACGGAGGTCTTCGACCGCTCGAAGAAGCGACGACCGAAGAGCCTCGAGGAGATCGCGGCGAGCTACGAGGCGGCGATCGCACCGTTTGTCCTCGGCAACGCCCGCTAGGTCTGGCGCCCAGGCGGCACGCGACATCACGCCCCGGTGACGCGAATCCCCCGCCAAGAGCCGGTACGATGAGGCCATGTCGGGTGGAGACGATTCCAAGAAGGAGCCAGATCCGTCGTCGACGCTCGCCGGGTTCCCCGCGCCGGCACAGCCGCCGCGCCGCGGCCTGCCACCGCCGACGCGGTCGGGAACCACGCAATCGCCGCCGCTGCGTCAGCCGGCGCAGCCGTTCTCCCCGCACACGCCGCCGCCCGCGCACACGCCGCCACCGCAGGCCGTGCCACCGCAGAGCTCGGGGCCGACCGGCGTTCCGCAGCCGCACTCGGGGCCGACCGGCGTGCCCCAGTACGCGTCGGGGCCGGCAACGCAGCCGCAGTCGAGCTC
>JAEWJO010000177.1 GCA_023386455.1 Pseudomonadota bacterium
CGACGGCACCGACCAGCGACACGCCGCCGGCGCCCGCGGTTGTCAGCGACGTGCCGTCGACGACGGTGCCTGACGTTCGGGAGGCGGCCACCAGCGACGTGCCGTCGGAGCCCGCGGCTGCCAGCGATGTACCGTCGACGACGGACGGACCGTCGACGCGGCGCCCGACGCCGACCTGGCGGAAGGCGCGCGCGCAGGCGGCGGCGAAATCGGCACCGAAGGCCTCGCGCGGCGGCGACGCGATCCTCCGCGTCAACACGTACGACGCGGTCTACGCGCACGTCACCGTCGCCGGCCAGTCGATCGACGTGCCAGGTACCGACAAGTTCAAGCTCGCCGCCGGCACCTACAACGTGAAGCTCGTGAACAAGTACCTGAAGATCACGCGGACGTGCCCGGTGAAGCTCGAGTCCGGCAAGGTGCGCACGCTCAGGGTCTCGATCGAGGAGGGCGGATGCGAGGTCTACTGACCAGCGCGGCCGTCGCCGCGACCCTGTTTGCCGCGACCGCCGCACGCGCGGAGGACGCAGACGACACCGACGAGCCGGTCGTCGTCGTCAACGCGGCCTCCAAGCTCGGCAGCGTCGATCAGATCAAGCGTCTGCGTCGCGTCCTCGACGCGCGCAACCTGCTCGTCAAGCTGCCCGAAAACCTCGAGGCGACACTCGACGGCCGCAACGTCCTCATCGCCGACCTGGACTCGATCAAGGAGGCATACGCGTCGGGCGAGTACGACACCGCGCTCGAGATCATCGAGGCGGATGAGGCGCGCATCCTCGGCGAGGCGATCAACCGCGACCCGATCCCCGCGCTCGCCGAGCTCAGCCAGTGGCGCGGCATCATCGCCGCGGCGCTCAACAAGCAGGACGAGGCACTGCGCTGGTTCCGCGCCGCGTATCGCTTCAACCCCGCGTGGAACATCGACAAGAAGCTCGCGTCGCCGCGCGTCCGCTCGATGGTGAAGAAGGCCAAGCGCGAGCCCGATCAGGAAGGGTTCCTCAAGGTCTACACCGACCCCGACGACGCGACCGTTCGCATCGACGGCGGAGAAGCGCGCGCCGCCGGCCAGAAGATCGCGCTGCCGGTCGGTACGCACCTCGTGATGATCACCGCGCCCAAGCGCAAGCCGTACGCCGAGCTCGTCGATGTCGCGGAGAACGATCCGGTCCGCATCGACATCAACCTCGATCCCGAGACCACGCTCGACCGGGCTGCGCGTCTGGTGGACGCGACCGCCTCGGCGCCGACCGGCAAGTCGCGCCTGAAGAGCGCGCGCGCTCTCGCCAAGCTCACCGGCGTCAGCCGCATGCTCGTCGTCGAGGACGGCGGCGACGACCACGTCAGCGTGCGTCTCTACGACACCGACAACCGCAAGGTCAGCAAGACGTTCGACCTCGCGGGCAACGCGTCGGCCGAGACGATCGCACGCAAGATCGTCGCCGCGCTCGACCCCGACAACCTCGTCGATATCAACACCGTCGTCGTCAACCAGCGGGTCATCGAGGGTCAGCGCCCGACGAAGTGGTACGCGCGCTGGTACGTCTGGGCTGCCGTTGGCGCGGTCGCGCTCGGTGGCTACGCCACGTACGACTACGCGACGCGCGAGCCGACCGCCGTGAGGTTCTAGCGATGAGGCTCGCTGCGCTCCTCGTCGTCTCGCTCGCAGCCTGCGCCGACCCGGTCGTCGAGATGAACATCGTGCTGCCGAAGAACGCCGCGACGTTCGACACGTCGTGCGTCACCGCCGTCGAGATCCGCACGATGGGCGCGTCCTACGCGACGAACGACGACGACTACCTCAGCTCGTGTGTCGAGATCTCGAACGCGCCGACGTTCGGCAAGTTGCGCGACGCGATCCGCGGCAAGTTCGACATCCTGATCCCGGACTCGGGCCTCTCCGGCGTGTCGCTGCTCGGCTGGTCCGGCCCGACGCCGTGCAAGCTCTCCGACGACGACGCGTACTACACGCCCGACGTCGTCACGTTCGGCCGCGCCGACTTCATCGGCCAGGACGTGCTCGATGTGCCGCTGACGCCGAACCTCGACTGCGGCTCGCGTCAGCAGCTGACGGTCCGCGTCGTCGACATGTTCGCGATGGTCTCGGGCGCGACGCCGAGCTCGGCAACCTGCACGACCGCGATGACGTTCCCCGACATGATGGGTGGCGCCTGGCTCGGCACGATCATGCCGAAGCTGTTCGGCAAGGGATCCGTCTACTACGGCGGCATCAACGGCGCGAACGGCGTCGCCAACGCGGCGACGTTCAGCGGCCTCACCGCCGTCGGCTCGAAGTCGTGCCTCGCGCTCGACGGTGGCACGGTCACCGGCGGCAGCACGTCGTGTGTCGTGCAGGGCAACCTCTGCGCGAGCGCGGGCGAGTACGAGCTCGCGGCCGTGTCGAACGCGGTCATCGACGCGACGCCTGGCCTCGATCCGTCCCTGCAGGCGAAGTTCCCGGGCGTCATCTTCGGCAGCGTCTGGACCAGCGGCTCGCCGCGTACGCCGATCGCGGGTGCGACCGTCGAGGTCGACGCCAAGCACGGCAAGGTCGTCTACGTCGACCCGCCGACCTCGGCTGCCGACAACGTTCACGTGCGCACGGACCAGACCGGCACCGGCCCGTCGGGTCTGTTCATGCTCTACACCGACACGCTCGTCAGCGCGAAGGTCACCGGCGGTGGCCGGACGCGCACGCTGACGCTCGGTGCGACCGATGACAGTGTCGCCGGTGCGTTCATCGTCATGAACTGACACGACGCTCGGCGCGACCAACGACAGCGTCGCGGGCGCGTGGGCTGCGAGCGGCGGCAGGGGCGACCGACGACGCCGTCGCGGTGCGTTCATCGTCGGGAACGACGCTCTGTGCGGCACACGCCAGCGCCGCCGACGCGTTCTCGTCATGAACGGACGTCCCGCGACGAGCCAGACCTGGTTCGTGAGCGGTCGTGGGCTGGGCACGAGGAAGTTCTGGTTCGGGCGCGACCGTCGAGGTCGATGCCAGGCACGGCGAGGTCGTCCACGTCGACCCGCCGACCTCGGCCGCCGACCTCGGCCGCCGACAACGTTCACGTGCGCACGGACCAGACCGGCATCGGCCCGTCGGTCTGTTCATGCTCACACCGACACGCTCGTCACCGCGAAGGTCACCGGCGGTGGCAGGACGCGCACGCTGACGCTCGGTCCGACTGTTGACAGCGTCGCCGGTGCGTTCATCGTGAGCGGCCATACGCGTGCTGGTCGGCGCGACCACGACGCCTCGGCCGCGAGGAGGTCGCCGGGTCGTGCGCGCCGCGCTCGTTGTCATGAACCGGCGTCCGCAACGAGCGAGATCTGGTTCGTGAGCGGTCGTCGGCACGTTGATTCGCGGTGCGGCCGTCGCCAGCATTCATCATCGTGGACCGAGATCACGCTCGGTGCGACCGACGACAGCGTCGCCGCTGCGTTGGCTGCGAGCGGCGGTACCGACGACGCCGTCGCGGTGCGTTCATCCTCGTGAACCGAGATGACGCTCGGCGCGAGCGACGACAGCGTCACCGCTGCGTTCTTCGAGCGAGATCTGGTTCGTGAGCAGTCGTACAGGCCGCACTGTGTAGGGTTCTAGCGGCGCGACGTGCCGTGCCATCGTGATCTCGTGGTCCGGTCTGCGCTCGTGCTCGCGCTGCTCGTTGCCGCCTCGCCGGCGCTCGCCGACTCGCCTGCGGTCGCCGACGTGCCGACGCGGCCCGCGCAGCGTCCTCATCCGACAAAGCCGGTGCGCGCGGCGAGCACGACCGCGTCGGTCGAGGCAAGCACGCCCGCGGTCCCGCCGCCTCGCAAGCCTGCGCCCGGTATCACGCTCCCCGCCGACGCCGTCTCGATCACGATCACGACCGAGGCAAACGCCTCCCGGGGGAAGGCGCTCGACATCGTCTCCGTCGCGCCCGATCTCGCGGTTGGCATCACGTCCGACTTCACGATGGCGGTGATCCACTCCAGCTCGGCGCTCACCGGCTTTCGGGGCAGCGCGGGCGCCGGCATCTGCGTGACCGATCCGTGCTCGGCGCGCTACGCGAACGTCGGACTCGAGGCGCTCTACAACATCGCGCGTGGTGACTTCGCGGCCGCCGCCGACGTCGGCATCATCGCGTCGCAGCTCGACCCCCTGCGCAAGGATGCCAAGGTCGGCTTCAAGATCAAGGTCGGCCGCGGTCGCCTGTTCGCGGTGACGACGCCAAACGTGTGGCTCGCGCTCGACGACGCGGGCGATCCGATGAAGCCGCACGAGCACCAGCTGTTCGTGCCGTTCTCGGTCAGCGTGAAGGTCTCCGTGCTCTCGGTCGGCCTCGGCACCGGGCTCAAGGGACCACTCGACCATTTCGGCATGCGCTGGTCGGTGCCGCTCGGCGCGTCGCTGCAGGTCGCGCTCGATAAGCGCATCTCGCTCGGCTCCTCGCTCGTGTTCGGCAAGCTCGTCGGCGGCGACAACGTCATGGGCACCGGCGCCGATGCGCGCGCGGTCCAGGTGTGGATCGCGTTGACGTCCGGCTAGAGCCGCTCGACGCGATAGCCGAGCGCCTCGAGCTTGCCGAGGATGCCGTACGGACCGACGAGCTGACCGATGCCGAGCGCGGCGAACGAATGCTCGCCGGCGTACAGATGCTCGTGCAGGCGCGCGGTCCAGCTGACGATACGCGCGACGACTGGCTCGCTCGGGCTCGCGACGTCATTGATGAACCGCGTGTCGTCGCCTGCCCGAAACGCATCGACGCGCTGCTCGATCGAGCAGCCCATCGTGTCGTAGCCGCGGATCGCGGCGGTGAGCTTGCGCGGCGTGATCGCGGCGTCGAGGTAGCGGACCTGGTCGCTCCAGGTCTCGAGGAACACGAGCGAGATCGTGCGGTCGTTCGCGCGCTGCACGAGCGCCTCGGTCATCGACGGTCCCACGAACGCGTACGCCGCGCGGCCGAGCATCATCATCGCGAGCCACGGCCGCAGCTCCCGCACGGACTCGGGGGTCGCGTCGAGATCGTCGACGAGGGACTCGAAATCCGCGCTGCCGATCAGCCGATCGAGCGACGTGCCGTCTGGGAGCATGAACAGCGGACGCAGCGACGGCGTGAAGCGTACGTCGAGGCCGGCGGGGACCTCGTCGGCCTCGGCGATGTACGTGTCCGCATGATCGAGCTCGTCCAGCGCACGCGCGGGAAGGGCGGCGGCGCCGACGCCCTGGTGCGTGGCGAGGATGACCATCGTGCCTGGCTGGTTCGGTGCGGAGACGCGCCACAGGAACGGCCGGGCGACACCCGGCGCGTGGTACGGCGGACAGGTTGGCCCGCTCGCGCAGGCGGAGACGACGATCGCGACGAGGAGAACAAGTAGGCGCGACATGCCGAGGAGGACAGTACCGCGCAGGCCTCGTTGCAGGTGACGTCTTTCTCTCGACGAGAGCCGTGTGCGCTGAGGCCCTCGTGGAACTGTCGCGGAGGCGAGTGCGGCGTTCGGGGCGGAAGTTGGTGCGTGATCGAAGCGCCGTCGAGGCGGCCGAGTGTTCGGCGAGAAGCCGCTCCAGAGGCGGCGTGGGAAGTACATCCACGCGATGCTCTCGTCGTCGATCCGCCCGTCGCGGTTGCCTTCGAGGCTCTCGTGGAACACGAGCCCGGCGACGGCCTCCGCGGCCACGTTGCCATCGTAGTCGTGTGCGGCGAAGCCGGCGCGGATCGCCTGGTGGTCGGCAATGCCGGCGTACGCCGACGCTAACCGCACGGAGCGACATGGCTCGCGCTCGGAAATTCGAGGCAAGCGTGCCGCGAGATGTCACAGGAGGCAGCGCGCGGCGATGTCGGGCGAAGCTCGATCGCTATCGCCGATCACCGCCATCACCAGAGCGGGCCAGGTCGCTCCGCCCAGTCGATCGGCCCGTGCCGGCGCCACCCGGCAGCCAGCAGCTCGGTCCTCGCCGTCGATACGGGAAGCGGGTCGTGGTCGGCCGGACGCCTGAACCTCTTCGTCCAGCCCTCGAACGAGATCGCGCTCGAGTACTCGTCGAGACGCGCCGCACGCGCAGCGCCGTCGAAGAAATCCTCGCGATGACGACGCCAGTTGTTCAGCACGTAGGACAGCGCGTTACGCGCGTGCCGGCGTGTCTTGATCTGGTTCGGGTGATACCGGAACGCGAACACTTTTCCGCTGCGCCCCCATGCCTCGTTGATCGCGCGGGCCGCGTTGATCGCGAAGCTCTGCATCCCGCGCGCGAGCGCCGTCTCGCTCGCGGCCTCGACGAGCAGGTGGAGGTGGTTGTGCTGGATCGAGATGTGGACGACACGGAAGCTCTCGCCATCGAGGTAGCGAACCAGCACGCGACGGATCGCCTGGTAGAAGCAGCGCTGACGCAGGCGCGGGAGATCGCGGACCGTTCGAAGCGTGACGTGAACGGGATGCTGGCTCGCGAGTGGAGCGCGCTTCCGATGCGCGCCTCCGGTCTTTAGGCCCGATCTCTTCCGACCCGCGCCGCGTCGTCGTCCACCGTGCTTCCCGCTGACCTTCGCTGGCGACACATCGTTCCTCATCTTGATTCGGCACTAACACGGCGCTCTGACATTCGACGGTCATTCGTCGTCGGGGATTATGTCCGGGAGTCGGACATGTGGAGACCTCGTGGAGGTGGCCGCAGAGCGGCTGACGTGCTGGTGCGGGTGCGTCGCGAGCGATCGCGCCAGGCTCTCGCTGCGAGCGGCACACGCTCCTCCACACCGTGCCGCACTCGGTCCCGTTGTCGGCGGATGCAAGCATCGTGGGCGAGCTGGCCGTCGGCTCGTCGATCTCCACGAGGCCGGCACGCGAGCCTGATCGCTTCGCGCAGTGCGTGTCTCCGTGGCGGCATCTCGTCAAGAAGGCGTTCGATCCGAGAGCTGCTCGATTCTCAGGTTCGACCCTCACACTTCGTTCGCGAAACGCTTCCGACCTGCTTGCGCGGCGCGATGAGTCAGGGCCTGTCGAGCGCATCGCGCGTGATCGCGTTTCGCGCGCACACCGGCTCGAGGGTGCGTTGCAGCTCCGGAGGAAGCTTGCGCCAGTACTTCCTCGCCGCCTCGGTGTCACCGGCCTTGCACGCGTATCCGAGCGCGAGTGAAAGCGTGTCTCGATCGGGTTTGCACGCCGCCATCGCGGTCTCGAGGGCCCTCAGCGCGCCGGCGTGGTCGCCGCGCGCGTCGAGCTTCTCGGCTGTCTCCTGCGGTGCGGTCATCGTGTTCGCACACGACTGGACCACCGCCATCGTCGAGGCATGGATCACGTAGAAGTGCGTGCCCTTGGCGTCGTCCACGCGCACGGCAGTCGTCAGATGGTGGGGCGATACCGGAACCGCGGTGGCGAACGCCTGATAGATCGGCGGATCATCGCCTGTCGGGTCGACGGGTTCGAGCGCGAGTGGTTTCGCGCCGATCGAGACGTTCGCGCCGGGCAGCACGGTACCGAACAGATAGATGCCGCGCTCGAGGCTCGCGTACCGGTTGTAGACCCGTGCGTTCGTCATCGGCCCGATCGGATCGGTGACGTCAACGCGGTCGATGACGAGATGGCCGCGGATCGCCGGCTGCCCCACGCACCGCGACGTGTACTCGTACATGCCGGCGCCAGGGTCGACCCCGGGCGTGAGGTGATACGAGCTCGCTCTCCCGTTCAGGCTATCGGTGCCAACGATGATCCCGCCCGATTCGGTCGACACCGTCCACGGTGCGCCCGGGTGCGCCCCGCGCATCGTCCGTATCGCGGTGACGATCGACAGCTCGACCTCGGCGTTGCACTTCGATTGGATCTCGATGTCGACGGCACCGAACGGCACGTGGACCCACGCGCTCTCGCCCGCTGTGATTGCGAGATCCGCGCCGGTCATCGGCGCGACCGGTGGAGCGTGCGGAGTCATCGCGAACGAATGACCGAGGTCGACCATCGGGCCGGCGTGGCCCTCGAACGGGCGGGCCTCGGGCTGCGGCGCCGGCTCGTCGACACCTCGCTTGTAGACGGTGACGCCGAGAAGTCCGATCGCGGTCGCCGTGAGCGTAGCTGCACCGATGATGCGCTTGTCGAAGAGGTTCATCTTGCCTTTCGCGCGACCGCTCGGAGGCGGCGCTACAATGGGTTCCTGGGCCGTGACGCGCACCGGATCCGCTCGCCGCCCTTTGGCAAGGCGAAGCTCGTCGAGCGGGGCGTCGTGCGCGAGGGGAGCGAGCAGCTCCTCGAGCTGCCTGGTGTCGGGATCGGGCGGGCCCGACCGGTCCCAGAGATAGTCATTCGACATCGGACTTCTCCTTCGCGGTCATGCCGAGCCGTTCACGCAGCAGCTTCATGCCGCGATGCAAGTTGACGCGCACCGAGCCCGCGGAGAGGCCGGTTTGCTCGGCGATCTCGGGGCCGGTCATTCCCTCGACCAAGCGCATGATCATTGTCTCCCGATAGGCTTCGGGCAGCTCGCGCAGCACGCCGAGCACCTGTGCGACCTCGGCGCTCCGCGTGACCGGCGCCGGCACGTCGACGAGCTCGTCGCTCGGCCGTGCGAGCCGTGCGTGATCGATCGCGTGATTGCGCGCGATCGCCAGGATCCAGCTCGCGAACGCCGACGGCTCGGTAAGCTCCGGCAGCCGCTCCAGCGCGATGGCAAACACGTCCTGGACGAGATCCGACACGTCACCGAAGGCCACGCGCGCGAGCACGACTCCGTGAACCGCGCGATGGAAGCGGCGATACAACTCTGCGAATGCGCTGCGATCCCCGGCACTCGCCGCCGTGACGACCTTCAGGAGGTCATCCTCGGCGATTGCATACGCGACACCCACCTGCTTAGAGACGAACAAGCGGTCCAAGTGTTAGCCAGGAATCGTCCGCGCTTCAGCGCATGGGCGACTTTTGGCGTCCGCTGTGGCGTATCGCCTAGATCAAGCTCGCGACCCAGGGTCCGGTCACCTGCCTCGTCGCGGCGTTCACGCGGTTCCACACGTTGATCGTCGCGATCTGCAGCACGATCGCCGCCAACACAGTCTCGTCGTAGTGGCGTGCCGCCTCGTTCCAGATGTCGTCCGGCACGGGGTCGGGCCGATCGGCAATGCGCGTGACAGCTTCGGTGAGCGCGAGCGCAGCCCGCTCGGCATCGGTGTAGTAAGGCGCTTCGCGCCATGCCGCGACGCAATTGATCCGTTCGGTTGTCTCACCGAGCTTCACGAGCGCTCGGCTGTGCATGTCGAGGCATACGGCGCAGCCATTGATCTGCGAGGCACGCAGGTTCAGGAGCTCGGCGAGCGCGTGCGGCAGTCCGGCAGCTTCGGCAGCCTTGCTGAGGGCCTGCAGCGATTCGCGCGCGGTGGGGAGGATCAGGACGGGCGACTTCATTCGTGGATGCATGCCGTGAAGACGATATGGCAACCCCGGCTGTGACATCGGCCGCGATCGCCACAGCGACTCGGTGATTTTCCTGCTCGCTGCCGCCTTCCGCTCGCTTCTTCGCGCGAGCAGCTCGGATTCCGGCCGCTCGACGCTCGTCGCGGTGCGGTCGCGTCGTCGTGGAGCCGTGTCGTCGCGCTGTCGCCAACGCGTTGCTATGCTCGCGCGTGATGCGGTTGCAGCAGCGACTGGTATTCGCAACTCCATTCCTCCTCGTGGCCGCGTGCAAGACGCCGGTCGCCGAGCCTGTGGAGCCCCAGGTCGCCGAGGCCAAGCGCGACGCCCCGGCCGATGCACAGCCCGACGTCAGTCACGATGCGCCGCCGTCGGTCGTCGCGCGCATCATCAACATCGTCGTGCATGATGATGGCGTGGCGATCACGACGAATCGCGGCACGGACGATGGGATCGCGCAGGGCTGGCGCGGGTGCGTCATCGACGACAGCGAGCGCTGCGTGCTCGGCGGGGATTTCGTCGTGACCGGTGCGAATGGGCGGACGTCGAAGGCGACGGTGAAGCTCACGTCCGAGCAGCTGCGTGCGCACCCGCGCGTGAAGCTCGATCCGCCGTGATCACATCGTGAACGCACCGCCGATGCGGATGAAGCCCTGCGGCGCGGGTCATGCGCATCGTTGCCGTCGCCGACCTCGGCGTGCTGTACCGCCGGCTTGTCGGCCAGGGCCGGCGCGGAGGCGAATGTCAGGGGCCGGCATTGAGGTACCGTCTCCTGATGTCGGCTCTTCGCCACGTCGCGCTGCCCCTGGTGCTTGCTGCCTGTGCTCGATCTGCCAGCCCTCCTGCAACGCCGATCACGAATGACGAGGCCGCGAGCCCGGCGGCCTCGGAGACGCCGGGTCACACCGCGCGCATCGTCAAGGTCGATGACCTGCAGGGCGAGCTCGTGATCACCGTCGCGACGGGCTCGAACGACGGTGTGAACAAGGACTGGCACGCGTGCGTGACCGAGGCGGGCACGATCTGTTTGAACAGCGGCGAGCTGATGATCGTCCGCGTCGACGAGGGAACGCTGGTCGCGAAGTCGTACCTGACGGTCGCGCAGGTGCAGGCGAATCCGGTCGTCCGGGTGTGGCCGGACTAGCCGTGGCCGGTCTCGCCGTCCTCGGTGTCGCCGTCGTCGTCGGCAGTCGGCGCGCGACCCTCGGCGTTGTCCTTGTCGAGGCCGAGGCGGCGGATCATCTTGTAGATCGACATGCGCTCGATACCGGCGGCGCGTGCGGCGGCGGAGATGTTGCCATCGTGCGCCTCGAGTAGCGCCTGCAGGTAGCGGCGATCGAACTCGTCGACGAGCTTCTGCTTGGCCGTCTTGAACGGAATGTCGATGTCGATGTGCGCGAAGCCGTCGCCTTCCTTCTTCGGGGGCGTCTCGAACGCGACGCCAGGGTGGTTCGGCAGGAGCATCGCGCGCTCGACGGAGTTGCGCAGCTCGCGGACGTTGCCCGGCCACGTGTGGCGCATCGCGCGCGCCATGAAGTCATCGGGCAGGCGCGGATCGGGCTGGCCCGAGGAGACGGAGAGCTGGCGGAGGAAGTGCTCGACGAGCATCGGCAGATCTTCGCGGCGCTCGCGGAGGGCGGGGACCTGCAGGCGCGCGACGTTCAGGCGGTAGAAGAGGTCCGAGCGGAACGTGCCGCGGTTGACCTCGGCGGCGAGGTCGCGGTTCGTCGCGGCGACGAGGCGGACGTCGGAGGCGAAGACCTTGGTGCCGCCGAGGCGGCGGACCTTGCGGGTCTCGACGGCGCGCAGGAGCTTGGCCTGGACGTCGAGCGGAAGCTCGCCGATCTCGTCGAGGAAGAGCGTGCCGCCGTGGGCCATCTCGAACACGCCGGGGGTCGACTTGACGGCGCCGGTGAAGGCGCCGACCTCGTGACCGAACAGCTGGGCTTCGAACAGCTGCTCGGGGATCGCGGAGCAGTCGAGCACGACGAACGGCTCGTTGCGGCGCGGCGAGCACTGGTGGATCGCGTCGGCGATGAGCTCCTTGCCGGTGCCGGTCTCGCCCTGGATGAGGACGGTCGCGTCGGATTGCGCGAAGCGATTGATCAGCTCGAACAGGTGGCGCATGGCGGCGCTGCCACCGATGAGCTGCTGCAGGCGCGCCTCGTTCCAGAGAGGCATCGCGACCGCGTCGTCGGTCGGGTTGAACGTGATCGCGCTCTTGCCGACCTGGATCGTCGAGCCCGGCTGGATGAACGCGTCGACGACGCGCACGCCCTTGACGTAGGTGCCGTTGGTGGAGCCGAGGTCGCGCAGGCGATAGCCCTCGGGCTGGAGCTTGAGCTCGCAGTGGAGGCCCGAGACCTTGCCGTCGGTGAGGTTCAGGTCGGCGCCGATGCGGCCGATCTGGATCGTCGGCGCGGCGAGCTCGATGACCTTGCCCTGATCGACACCGGCGACCACCTCGAGGCGGCAGCGACGGACGTTAACGGTGCGGGGGAGACCCTGGTACGAGGTTACCCACGTCGGGGTCTCGAGATCCTGACCATCCACTTCGGGAGAACGTAGCACGCTCATCGCACTGCTCCTGCGATCCGGACATGTCCGTTGTCACCGACGCGGATCTCGTCGATGCGGTAGTTGGGGTCGATGACGGCCTCGAAGACCGTGTAATCGATGCTCGGGTCGTGATCGTCGTCCTTCGTACGAACGGAGGCGGGGACGACGCGGTTGTCTTCGGTGACGAGCTCGACGCTGGTGCCGAGCTTGAAGAGATTGATGTCGCTGCGCGGTACGGCGAACCGGACGATCAGCTGCTCGGGATCGAACACGCGCGCGATCGGCTCGCCCTTGCGCGCGAGCTGGCCTTCCTTGACCTTGACGTCGGCGATGACGCCCTCGAGCGGCGACTTGACGTTTGCCTTCGCGAGCAGACCTTGCAGCTCCGCGATCTGCGCCTCGGCGCGCTCGAGCTCGCCCTTCGCCGCGGCACCGTCGGCGCCGTACTGGCCGGCCTGCGAGAGCGCGTTGCGGTAGGCCTCGGGGGCGGCGGCGCCCGAGCGGATCAGGCGGCGCTCCATCGTCGCCTGACGGCGCGCGTTGGAGTACGCGGCACCGGCGCGCGCGAGGTTGCCCTTCGCCGAGGCCTGGGCGCCTTTGGCCTGATCGAGCTTGTGCTTGAGCTCGGTGTCGTCGAGGGAGGCGACGACCTCGCCTTGCTTGACGGTCTGGCCGTTGTGGATCGGCAGCGTCTGGACCGAGCCCTCGAACTCCGCGGTGATGACCTTGGAGACGCGCGAGCTGATGACGCCGACGAACTCGGGCGCCGCTGGAGCGACCGCCGGAGCGGCTGCGTGAACGGGGGCCGTCACGTCAGGCTCGCTCGGCGCTGTTTCGTGCGCCCCGCATGCTGCTGTGAGGAGCAGCAGACGGGGGAGCAGCAAATGCAGCTTCATAGGGGAGCTCCGGGGCGTTGGGGTTGGCGGACTGCGACGCGGCGAGCAGCTGGCTGAACAGGCCGCCGCGCGTGGCGAGCTCGGTGTACGTGCCCTGCTCGACGACGCGACCCTTGTCCATGACGAGGATCAGGTCGGCGTTGCGGATCGTCGACAGGCGATGCGCGACGGTGATGCGCGTGCAGCGGAGCTTCTCGAGGTTCTCGATGACGCGCGCCTCGGTCTGGTTGTCGAGCGCGCTCGTCGCCTCGTCGAGCAGCATCAGCGTCGGGTTGCGGAGGATCGACCGGGCGATCGCGACGCGCTGGCGCTGGCCGCCAGACAGCGAGCCGCCGCCGTCGGAGACGACCGTGTCGTAGGTCATCGGCATCTCGGCGATGTCGTCGTGCAGGCACGCGAGGCGGGCGGCGTGGGTGATGCGATCGAGCGCTGCGCCCGGTGCACCGAGCGCGATGTTCTCGCGCATCGTGCCGCCGAAGATGAACGGGTGCTGCGGCACGACGCCGATCTGCTGGCGCACCGCGCGCAGGTCCATGTCGTGGAGCGGCCTGGCGTCGTACGAGATGTCGCCGGTCGTCGGCTTGTAGAGGCCGGACAGGAGGTTCAGGAGCGTCGACTTGCCGGAGCCCGACGGGCCGACGAGCGCGACCGCGGCGCCGGGCGGGATGTCGAGGCTGACGTTCTGGACGACGAGCGGCGCCTGCTCGCCGTACTTGAACGACAGGTTCTTGACGGTGACGTGGCCGCGGAGGCGCGGCGGCAGGGTTGCCTTGTCGCGATCCTGCTCGACGTTCGTCTGGAGGACGTCGTCGATGCGGTCCATGTGGCCCTTGACGAGCTGCAGCTCGAGCGCCGAGCCGACGAGTGCGGAGAGTGGACCGAACAGGCTCTGCGCGAGCGAGTTCATCGCGAGCATCATTCCCATCGTCATCTTGTTCGTCATGACGGACGTCGCGCCGATCGTGAGGATCAGCATCGGGCCGAGCGCGGCGACCGCGCCGCGAAGACCGTCGACGTACGCCTGCGCGCGGGCGCGGCGCATCTTGATGTTGAGCTCGTCGGTGTAGAGGTTGCTCCACTTCTCGAGGCCGATGCGCTCGGCGCCGGCGCACTTGAGCGTCTCCATGCCGCCGAGCAGCTGGACCATGTAGCTGTGCGCTTTGGCCTGCTTGTCGAGGTCGGCGGCGAGCAGGCGCTGGAACGTCGGCCGCGCGCACAGGAACACGAGCGCCTCGGCGGCGGACATCGCGATCGTGATGAACCCGAGCACCGGGTTCACGTAGAAGATGACGACCGCGTAGAGCAGGACGAACAGGCCGTCGATCACCGCGGACAGCGACTTGCTGGTGACGATCTCGCGGACCGTGCCGTTGCTGTCGACGCGCATCATGAGATCGCCGGTCGAGCGCCGCTGGAAGAACGAGAATGGCAGCGAGACCATGTGGTCGAGGAAGCCGAGCGTCATCCGCGTGTCGAGCGCGATGCGGAGGTGGAGGAGCAGGTGCGCGCGGACGACCTCGGCGATCAGGTTGAACGCGACCATGCCGCCGATCGACGCGAGGCACACGTAGAGCAGCGAGTAGTCCTTTCGCGGGACGACCGCGTCGATGATCATGCCGGTGATCAGCGGCAGCGCGAGCGCGATGAGGCGCAGCGCGAATGACACGACGATCACGCGCGAGAACAGGCCCTTCTCGGACAGCAGCTCCTCGACGTAGCGCTTGAGGCGCCCCTTCTCGGCCTTCTTCTTCGTGAACCGCGGTGTCGCGGTCAGCTCGATCGCGACGCCCGTGAACGCCTTCGCGAACTGCGCGAGCGGCACGTCGCGCGGCCCGGTCGCCGGGTCGACGATGCGGACACCGTCGGCGACCATGCGATCGAAGACGACGAAGTGGTTGAACTCCCAGTGGAGGATCGTGCCCGTCTTCACGAGCTTGATCTGCGAGACGTCGACCTTGATGCCGCGACCGGCGAGGCCGTACTTCTCGGCGGTGTCGAGGATCGCCTTCGCGCTGACGCCGTCGCGGCCGATGCCCATCGCCTCGCGGACCTCGGCGAGCTTCACCTCGCGGCCGTGATACGCCATCACCATCGCGAGCGAGGCGGCGCCGCAGTCGGTCCACTCGAGCTGCTGGATGAACGGCACCGCGCGCTTGCCCTTGAGGAAGCCGAGCTTGCGGAGCGCGGGGTAGCTGTCGGCGACGGCTTTGTTATCGGTCGACATGGCGCTCCTTAGAGGTACTTCTCGAGGGCGGGGACCAGCGTGACGATGAAGCGCTTGTTCTCGACGCGCACCTCCGTCTTCGCCGGCATGCCGGGGTGGTAGTTGTACGTGCGGCCCTTCACCGTGAACGTGCGGTGCGGCAGCTTCGCCTTGACGAGCGTGAACGTGCCGCCGTCGCCGAGCTTCAGCGCGTCGGCGAGCTCGGGCCCGATCGAGCGACGCGCCTCGGCGGCGCCCGTGCTCGAGCGGCCGACGTCGTAGATCGTCGCCTTCTCGCGGCCCTTCTGATAGCCCGTCAGCTCGACCTGCAGATCCTGGCCCTCGCGAAGGCGCGGACGATCGCTGCCGGGTAGATACGCCCAGACCTCGGGCTCGGTGCCGGGCGCGATGATCGTGAGGATCGGCGCGCCGAACTCGAGCGGCGAGCCCGGATGGATCCGGACGTCGGAGACGACACCGTCGACCGGCGCGCGCACGGTGCGCTGTGCGAGTGCGTCGGCGGCACGCTTCTGCGCCGCCTGCGCCGTGATCAGCGACTTGCGGATCGTCTCGTCGGTGCGGTCGTGCATGTACTGGTGGAGCGCGTGCTCGAGCTCGGTCGTCGCCTGCCGCAGGTCCGACTCTTCCTTGTCGGCCTTGAGCGTCAGCAGGATCGTGTCTTTGTGGACCTCCTGGCCGCTCTGCACGTGGATGTGCTCGACGGTGCCCGGCTGCGGCGACGTCACCGGCGTGCCGTCGAACACGACGACGCCGACGCCCGTCGAGTACGTCGGGACGTGGACCGTCATCGCGAAGAAGATGCCGACGACGATCGCGGCGATCAGCACGTGATACGTGTGGCGCACCCACCCGGGCGACAGCTCGGTCAGCGAACCTTCCTGGCCGCGGCGGCGGTGACTCTCGAGCGCCTCGGGGCGATAGAGCGACTTCTTGTCGGCCTCCACCTCGGTGCGGCGCTGGAGATGCTCGACGACGAGGTGATGCATGATGCTCGCGCTCTCGCGCGTCACCGCGGCCATCGTCACCGAGTCGATCATGCTGAACGGGTTCTGGCGCGTGTTGCGAGTGAGCTGGACGACCGCGATCGTCTCGCTGGCGGTCGAGATCGGCACGTAGGCGACGTGCGGCCCGACGAGCGCGCGCCGCGACTTCGCGACGGCGACGATCGGCGCCTGATCCTTCGGCAGCTCGTCGCTCGCGCCGACCGTGTGGAGCCCCTCCGGTCCGCTGTAGATGATGAGGACCGAGAGCGAGCTCGTCAGATCGGCGAGCGCGTCGCGCAGCAGGCGATCGGCGCCCGGCAGATCCGCCTGCAGCGCGAGCCGGCGCATCCAGCTGTAGACCGGCGGCGCGAGCTCGGGCGGCAGCGGCAGCGCGTTCGGATCGAACGTCGCGCCACCCTCGAACTGCATGTACGGCGGCAGTGCCTCCGGCTGCTGCGGCGCCTGCACAGGCACCTGTCGCTGCGGCCGGATGGTGCTCTGCGACGCTGCACGCTGCTTGGGCGCAGACGTGATGATGGAGTCCGACTTGACCTTCCTGCCGGCGCGGGAAGGCGCGAGCGGACGGTTCGTCGTCTCGTCCGGCGGCAAGAACGTCGGCGCTTCTCCACCGTCGCCCCAGCCGTTCGGGCTGCGGCGCGGCGTGGAGACCGGGGCCGGGTCGATGCGCATGTCGACCGATAGAGCAACCGCCTTGCCATCGCGCCATCGCGCGTAACTTCGCGAAGCGCCGGGTAAATCGGGTCGTGCCCCGGGGGTGGGGAGGAAGAAGCGTAACCCGCGGTAGGCGAGTCCGCGGGTGATCGAAACCGTGTCACCGCGAGGACTCGATGACTTGGCGATCGGCATGGCGGCTGCTCTAGCCGGCACCCATGCGCACCCTCCTCCTTGGAGCGATCCTCGTCCCGGCGGCCCTCGCGATCGCGGATGCCCGTCCCCGCGCGCGCGTCGCTCAAGATGATCGAGATGCCGAGATCGATGATGACGAGAGCGATGGCCCGGAGGCGCAGTCCTATCTCCCGCTGAAGCTCGACGAGCTGATCGAGGTCGCGGTCCGGCTGTCTCCCGATGTCGTCCGCGCGAAGATCGATCGGGTCGCGACCAAGGACGCGGCCGAGGGCGCGCGCCGCGATCAGGCTTGGATCGCGCAGACCAGCGCGGAGATGAAGCGCAGCGCGCTCGCCGAGAACGTCGATGCGCCGCCGTTCTCGATCGTCGCGGAGAACACGGTGTCGGGTGCGGTCGGCCTCGGCCGCAACCTGCCGACCGGCGGCAACGTGCAGCTGCAGGCGGGCGTCCAGCGCCAGAACATCGAGTACAACGTGATCTCGCGCCTGCGCGACACGAACACGTCGGCGGCACAGAACCCGGCGGGGACCGATCCGAACGGCAACCCGTACGACTTCCTGCTGCGCAACACGACGTCGCTGCGCGCGACGCTCAAGCAGCCGCTGTCACGCGGCTTCGGTCCATCGGTCGCGCTCGCGCCCGAGCGCAAGGCCGACCTCTACGCGAGCGAGGCGACGATCAAGGCGCAGCTCGCGGCCGAGGAGATGGTCCGCGACCTCGTCGTCGGCTACTGGGACCTCGCGCAGTCGTCGTATGAAGTCGACGTCCGCGCGCAGGCCCTCGAGCTCGCGCAGAAGCAGGACCAGCTGACGCACGAGCAGATGCGCGCGGGCGCGGTGCCGGCGACGGCGCTCAACGCGGTCACCTACGAGATCCAGATCCGCCAGGAAGCGCTGCTGCGCGCGCAGCTCGAGCTCGAGCAGAGGTCCCTGGAGCTGCGGCGGAAGTCGGGCCTCGAGCTCGGCCGCCGCGAGGTCCTGATGCGCCCGGCCGACGCGTTCGCGCTCGGCGACGACGAGTTCGACGTCGACGAGATGCTGCAGCGCAGCCACGCCGCGAACCGCAAGCTGGCGACACTGCAGCTCGAGAAGAAGATCGCCGACGTCGAGGTCGACGTCGCGCAGGACCAGGTGAAGCCGCAGCTCGATCTGACGTTCTCGGGCGCGCTGATCGGCGACGGCGACAGCGCCGGGACGTCGATCGGTGCGATCGGCGACAGCTACGAGGTCACGGTCGGCCTGCAGATGTCGTTCGAGCTGTCGGGGGCTGCGCGCAAGGCGCGCGACGCGGCGCGGGCGAAGAAGCGCCGGCTCGACGTCGATCGCGAGGACCTCGAGCGCCAGATCGACACCCAGGTCGTCACCGCGGTGCACCAGGTGACGAGCGCGCGGACCCGCGTCGCGCTCGCCGAGAAGGCGATTGCGGTCGCCGAGGAGAACGCCCGCGCCGAGCGCGCCAGCTTCATGGTCGCGCGGACGACGAACTTCAACGTGATGCAGCGCCAGGGCGAGCTGATCGAGGCGCGCCTGCGCCGAGGTGCCGCCGTCGCCGACTACCACAAGGCGGTCGCGCAGCTGCAGTTCCTCTCCGGCATCATCCTCGACCAGTACCGCGTCGACGTGAAGCCGCGCGGCGAGGGCAGGCTGCTCTCGAAGCGCGATCGCCGTCGCGTCGCGCGTGGGGACGAGGAGTAGGCCATGCATCCCTCGGTTGACAGCGAGGCCCGCGCCCTCACCGGCGGAGAACGCCGAACCGTCGAGATCGATTACGCGACGACGGCGGCACGACTCTTGGACAGGAGACCTTCCATGCGCACCACCACGATGGCACTGCTTTGCTCGCTCGCGGCCTGCGCGCCGCTGAGCGATCGTGACAACGACTGGAGCAACGCCGACGGCGGCGTCGACGGCTCGTCGGCGGGCGGCGCGTGCGACGACCTCGAGGTCGTTCACCAGGCGAGCTTGACGATCTCCGGCACGTCGGGCTTCAACGGGCTGCCGACCGGCTGCTGGAAGCTCGACGGCAAGCTGACGCTGACCGGCCCCGCCGTCACGAGCGTCGCCAAGCTCGGCGATCTTCGCGGCGTCACCGACCTCGAGATCAACGACACCGATCTCGCGAAGCTCGACACGAGGACGCAGTTCGACGTGACGGGTGACATCTACATCCATCACAACGATCAGCTGACCGAGATCGCGAACGTCTACCCGAAGGGCGCGGTCGAGACGATCCGCATCGAGTACAACGGGGCGCTCGCGGGCCTGGGGAACGTGAGCCGCGCGACGGTCGTCGTCGGCGCGACGTCGATCATCAGCAACGCCAAGCTCGCGGCCGCCGACCTGTCGTCGGCGCAGCGGCTCGAGGGCGGCCTCGTCATCCAGGATAACGGGGCGCTGACGTCGATCAACCTGTCGGCGCTGCAGTCAGTCGGCAACCTGACCATCGCGCGCAATGCGCTGCTGACGACCGTCGGGACCATGAGCTCGATGACGAACGTGCACGGCACGTTCACGATCGACAGCAACGCCTCGTTGACGACGCTCGGCACGCTCGGCAACGCGATCCTCGTCGACCTGGGTATCTCGATCACGAACAACGCGAAGCTGTCCGACGTCGGTGCGCTCGCGCACGCGAACCGCGTGTTCGGCACGGTCAACATCTCGAACAACCTGCAGCTCGACGTCACCAAGGCGCACGACATCGGCTGCTGCGTGCAGACCGGCGCGTTCACGGCGTCGAACAACAAGACGAACCAGTGCTCGGGCACCCACTACTGCCTGAACACGCAGCAGAACTGTTACCGCTGAGCTCGACAACCAGCGAGGAGACCACCATGCGCACCCATCTCTTCCAGCTCGCCCTCGCCGCCGCGACGATGCTCGCGGCCTCCACCGCCGATGCCAAGCCCCGTCGCGTCGTCGTGCTCGAGTTCGACGGGCCGCGCCAGCTCGCGGACACCGGCCGCTCGGCCGTGATGTCGGTGCTCGGCGAGCAGTACAACATCGTCGCGACGAAGACGTGGGACTCCGCCCTCGCGCGCTCGCCGGGTCGCGGCCCGGGCCACTGGCGCCAGGCGAGCAAGCAGGCCGGCGTCGACGCGGTGATCGAGGGCTGGGTGCAGACGGAAGGTCGTCACTCGGTGATGACGATCGCCGTGCGCGACGCCGCCTCGGGTAACGAGGTCGACACGTTCTCGATCCGGATCAAGGACCGTGGCGTGACGACCGACGCGACCCACAAGATCGCGGCCCAGCTCGACGAGCTGCTCGGCTGGATCGACGGTGACATCACCGCGGAGCCGACGACGTCGCTCCCCGATGTTCGTACGCTGCGGCCGATGCTCGGCGCGCGCGACCCGAACAGGGACCGCGACCGCACTGCCGCGAGGGATGACGACGACGACGAGGAGGACGACGACGCGACCGACCGCCGGCGCAGCAAGCGCTCGCGCAAGAGCCGCGACGACGGCCGCGCCCGCGATGACGATCGCCGCGAGGCTCGAGACGACGACCGCGACGAGAGGGACGACCGAGACGACGACCGTCGTGACGATCGCGAGACGAAGCGCGCGAAGAAGAAGAAGGTCGCGGTCGCCGATGACGACACGAGCGACCTCGTGACGCTGTTCGGCCCGGAGAGCAAGGAGGCGGCGATCGTCTCGGAGGGCAGGACCGCGCACGTGCCGCAGCCGACGCCGCGGTTCCAGATCAGCGCGGGCGGGTACGTATCGTCGCGCGGCATGGGGTTCACGTACGATCCCGAGTCGAAGGACGCGCCGCCGGAGTACCCGGCGTCGTCGATCAAGGGGTTCGCCGCGCAGGTCGCCGTGTACCCTCTTCCGACGAAGAAGATCGACGGCCGGCTCTCGGGCCTGGGCTTCACGCTCGACCTCGCACACTCCGTCGGCGCGATCCTGCCCGCGAAGGACGACACCGGCTACGGCGACTACACGCTCGTCAACACGTCGTGGGAGACCGGGATCCACTACCGCTGGCCGATCGACATCGTGTCGATCGACGTCTCCGCGAACTTCGGCAACAACACCTACGCGCTCGGCTCGGACTTCCCGGGTTCGGTCGCGATCCCGGACGCCTCGTACAGCTACCTCGGCGCGGGCGGTCACCTCGATCTCAACGTCACCGATCACGCGACGGTCGGCGCCGGCGCTCGCTACATGTACCTGCTCGGGGCCGGCATGGTGACGGAGCAGGACTGGTACGGGGCGGGCACCGCGAGTGGTGTCGCGCTCGACGGCAACTTCGTCATCCCGCTGCCGTACCGGCTCTACGTCAAGGGCGGCATCGAGTACCGCCGCGTGAAGATCGACTTCGAGGGCTCGGGCGACCTGTCACAGATGTGGGGCGTGTGGGACGTGACCGACAGCTCGATCGCGGGCACCGGTACGCTCGGCGTCCAGTTCTAGATCTCGCATTCCTCGACGAGAAACGGTCGACCTTCGGGGTCGGCCGTTTCGCCGTTTTCGGCGCGATCACTCGCCATGTCTTCCTCGGGAGACGATCTGCGGAGTGATCACCCGCGCCGGCGATGCGTATCCCTCGGTGATCACGTTTCGGGAGCACTGGCACGCTCGATGCTCGTCGATCCGAGTGCGCACCAACCATCCACCGAAGGAAAGTCCCATGTCGAACACCCAGGATCCGTTTGTTTCGATCGATACCAACGAGCTCGAGAAGGTCGCCGGCGGCGCGGCTCGCGTCGCCTCGGGCGGCGGCGGCAGCGACACCAACGATCAGCTGATGCTCATGCTCACGTCGATCGGCGACTCGATCAAGGACCTCGCCCGCAACAACAACAGCGGCGGCGGCGATCAGATGACGCAGATGATGATGATGATGATGATGATGGGCGGGTTCGGCGGCGGCGGTAGCGCGGCCGTCGCGGCGCCTCCACAGCAGCCGACGTACGTCGAGGTCGCCGGCAAGGGCGGCTGCAAGAAGGGCTGGTAGCAGATCGTCTACTCGCGTAGGCGAGCTCGTCGCTGCAGACGCTGCGAACTACGCCAGATCACGCGGACCGCTCGATGGCACGACCGATGCTCTTACCCGCTTCACCAATCTCCACCCCGAAGGACTCAGCCATGAAGAAGCACACGTTCACGTCGATCGATGCCGCGTCGCTCAGCAAGGTCTCCGGCGGCGCCGCGCGCGTCGCTGCGACGAACAAGTCGAGCGACCTCGATTCGCAGCTGCAGATGATGCTGTCGTCGATCGGCGACTCGATCAAGGACGTCGCGAACAGCAAGACCAGCTCGAGCGACCAGATGATGCCGATGATGATGATGATGATGATGATGGGCGGTGGTGGTGGCGGCTCGGCCGCGCCTGCTGCAGCGCCTCCGCCGGCCGGCGGCACGTACGTCAAGGTCAACCTCCGCCGCTAGGCACGTGTCATGGCGAAGCACGACTTCCCGACGATCGATCTCGGCTCGCTCGAGGCCGTGACCGGCGGCCGGATCACGCGCGGTCCCGAGCAGCTCGATCCCGCCCTCCTCCAGGGCATCGGCGAGCTCGCGAAGGCGGTTGCATCCGTCGGTCAGAACCTCGCCGCGGCGAAGAGCCAGAGCGATGGCCAGCTGATGCAGATGCTGCAGCAGATGATGCAGATGCGCGGGCGCTAGTTGTCGTCGTCGGAGAGCGGCAGGCCGAGCTGGGCCGAGTCGACCGCGGGCGCACTCTCGCCGATTCGCAGGATCCCGGTCTCGTCGGTGTAGTTCGCCGCGAACCGATGCGCGGTGACCGCGTCGATGTTGCGCAGCCGGTCGAGCACGAGCGACACGATGTCGCTCCACGCGATCGACTTGCGGCTCGAGTCGACGAGCGTCGCCTCGATGTCGCGCGCGACGCGCCGCAGATCCTCGTCGGGCAGCGCGCGGTGTGCCGCCACCCGCTGGAGCGCATGGAACAGCTTCTCCCCATCGAACGGTTCGACGCTCCCGTCGCGCTTGCTGACCTTGAGCCCGGGCGCGCCGAGCTTCTCGTACGTCGTGAACCGTCGCTTGCACGCGGTGCACACCCGGCGCCGGCGCATGCCGTCGGCGGTGACGCGGGTCTCCGTCACGCTCGAGTCGCCGCCGCAATACGGGCACTGCACCCGTTAATTCTAGCGTTCGATCGCGGGACAGCGAAATTTGGCCATCAGGCTCGGCGACCCGCCGGTGTCGGAAAGCCGATAGATCACATCGCCTTTGGCCGCGATCGTCTCCGGAAACCCCGGTCCGAACATCCCGACCTGCGTCACCGTGGCCTTCTCGGGGGCCATCCAGTCCTCGACGAGAAACACCTTCGCCAGCCCGAACAGGTTGTTCCCGACGACGAGCCTGCCCTCCGGGGAGAACGCGCAGTCGGCGACGCGTCCGCCCTCGTCGATCGCGATCGCCTTGTCGTGCTTGACCTCGAAGCGACCCTTCTCGCCGAGCATCAGGCAATAGATGTGGCCGTCGGCCTTCGACGCGGCGAAGCCCTGGCACAGGAGCGGGTTGAGCCCGTCCCTGGGGCCGCGCGGGACGAGGCAGAGTCCCTCGTAGTTGCGGCCGCAGTTCGTGCTGTTGCCGTCGCAGACCATGCCGTCGCCGGCGGGCGGCTTGTTGCCGCCGCTCGCGCTCTTCGCCGGCAGATCGATCGGGCCGAGCGGGTACGGGCCGTCGACGAGCTGAAAGCCCGCGCCGTCTCGCTTCCACACCCGGATCCAGCCCGACGACGTGATGCCGTAGATCTTGCCGTCCTGCTCGGCGAGGCCCTCGATGTCCTCGCCGGCGCCCTTGCCGAGCGGCAGCGAGCCCTGCTCCTTGGTGTCGCCGGTCTCGGCGTCGATGATCGCGTACGCGCCCTTGTTGCCGCTGTCGCTGACGACGAGCAGTGCGGGCTTGCCGCCGAGCTCCATCCACGCGGCGCCGGACGCCTCGGGGACGGGTGTGGTGGTCGCGAACGGCAGGTCGGTGCAGGCCGCGGCCGCGCCGCCGCCCTCCTCGGTGACTGCGGCAACGGCGGAGCCTGCCGAGCCGCTCGCGACCGCGACGGGGGCGGCCTCGTGCTTCGCGCTCTCGTGCTTGCCGCTGCACGCGGCCAGACCGAGGGCGAGGACCAGGGCTTCGCAGCGCCGCACGCCCGCGCTATAGCATCTGCCGACTCACCATGCCCGAGGCACGTCGCTACCTCGTCAAGGAAATGTTCGGCCCGACGCTGCAAGGCGAGGGTGCGCACGCGGGGCGTCCGTGCGTGTTCCTGCGGTTCGCCGCGTGCAATCTCGAGTGCACGTTCTGCGACACCGATTTCGCGGTCGAGGGCTCGGTTCGCTACGCGGCCGACGAGATCGTCGCGCGCCTCGTCGAGCTCGACACGTTCGCGTCGCGGATGGTCGTCGTGACGGGCGGCGAACCGACGCTCCAGTGGGATGCGCCACTCTCGGCGGCGGTCAAGGCCGCGGGCTTTCGCACGCACATGGAGAGCAACGGGACGCGGCCGCTCGGTGGCCCGATCGACTGGCTCACGGTGTCGCCGAAGCCGCGCTTTCACACCGGCTCGCTCACGCTCGTGAACGAGCTCCCGGTGAGCGAGGTGAAGGTCATCATCGACGGGACCGTCGACGAACAGACGCTCGACGGGTATGCCGCGCGCTACGCGTGCGATCACTACTTCGCGCAACCGTGCATGGACGATCGCTACCAGGAGCACCTCGCGAGGACGATCGCGCTCGTCCAGGCGCGCCCGCGCTGGCGGCTCTCCCTGCAACTCCACAAGATCCTCGGGGTCCCGTGATCGACGCAGACCGCGCGTCTCGCTACGCGAGGCTCGCGCTCGCGGGCGTCACGCGCGAGGTGCCGCACAAGCTCGATCACGTCGTGACCGACGGCGCGCCCGTGCCGCGGCCGCGCGAGCTGCACCCTGCATTCTACGGCTGCTACGACTGGCACTCGGCGGTCCACTCGCACTGGACGCTCGCGCGGATCCTGCGCCTGCACCCCGAGCTACCCGAGGCAGGTGAGATCCGCGCCGTGCTCGACGGGAACCTCACCGGCGCGAACCTCGCGATCGAGGCCGCGTACTGCCGCGCGCATCCGGGGTTCGAGCGCACGTACGGCTGGGCATGGGCGCTCGAGCTCGCGCGCGAGCTGCTCGGCACCCCGTGGGCCGGCGCGATCGCGCCGCTCGCCGATGCGATCGTCGATGCCTACCTCGCGTTCTTGCCGAAGCAGACCTATCCGATCCGGACCGGCACGCACAACAACACGGCGTTCGGCCTCGGCTTCGCGCGCGACCACGCGCGTGCGGTCAACCACCCGGCGCTCGTCGAGCTGATCGAGAACCGCGCCCGCAGCTACTACGGCGGCGACGTCGACGCGCCCGCGGAGTGGGAGCCGAGCGGCGATGACTTCCTGTCGCCGTCGCTCGTCGAGGCCGACCTCATGGCGCGCGTGCTCGAGCCGAGCCGGTTCTCGGGCTGGCTGCACGCGTTCCTGCCGCGGCTCCCGGCGGGCCTCACCGAGCCCGCGATCGTCAGCGATCGCAGCGACGGCAAGCTCGCGCACCTCGACGGCCTGAACCTGTCGCGCGCGTGGTGCATGCGGCGGATCGCGTCGGCACTCTCGTTCCACGACCTGCTCGGCGATCAGCTCGTCGCGGCGGCCGAGCTACACACCCGCGAGGGGCTCGCGCACGTCGCGACCGGCGACTACATGGGCGAGCACTGGCTCGCCTCGTTCGCGGTGTACCTGGAGACGCAATGACACTTCGCGTGCTGCGCATGGTCGAGGAGCAGTTCCATCGCGACGTCGAGGACCGGCCGATCCGCGAGGGCCGCACGCCCGCCGAGCACCTGCGTGCCGGGGACATCGAGTACAAGACGTGTCCGTACGCGGGGTCGCGCCACCAGCACGAGAATCCGATGAACGTGTCGGCGCTGCGGCAGACCGGCGCACACTGGGACGAGATCTGCGACGCGCTCGCGCTCCTGCGCGCCGCATACGATCGCGTGCACGGCACCGGCGAGCCCGGGCTGCTCGACATCTGGCGCGTCAGCCAGCTCGGCAGCGCGCTGCCGTGGTTCTTCATCCTCGACGGCAAACCGGTGCCCGGCTACGCGGCGGCGCTCGCCAAGGCGACTCTCGGCATGGGCATCTGGGCGCAGCGGATGTTCGTCGACACGATCACGAAGGGCTTCGTGCCGCCGCCGCTGACGGCCGAGTCGATCCTCGCGCTCGCCGAGGCGAGCGGGACGCTGATCGGCGACACCGAGGTGTGCAGCGGCGGCGACAAGATGCTGCTGCGCTTCTTCGAGGTGCTCGTCACGCCGACGCCGGCGCCGGGGCGGATCGACGCCGATCCGGCCTCCGTGCTGCGGTTTGGCGCGCACTACGCGAACTTCAAGCTCGTCGTCTGGATCTACTACCTCGCGCGTCGCTTCATCTATGCGGACCTCGCGGCGGCGCACGGCGACAGCGCCGAGCTCACAGAGCTGCGCGACTGTCCGGTCGAGCCACGCGACTTCTTCATCGTCGAGCCGGCGGACGCCGCCGACGTGATCCCGTCGCAGCGCCTCGGCTGGTTCCGCACGCTCGCGGACCTCGTCGTGCCGATCGCGCCCGACGCGAGCGACCTGCCGCTGCGCGACCTCGCGTTCGAGATGGCGACCACGATGGGGCAGGGCCTTCTGCCCGCGGAGACCTGGCAGCGCCTCGACACGATCTTCGGCACCGTCGTCGCGCGCGTCGAGCAGGGCTTCCGTCCCGCCGGCCAGGACGCCGGTCGTCACATCGTCGTGACAGCCGAGATGCGCGACCGGCTCGTCGGCGCCTCGCCGAGATCGATGTTCGGGGACGCGAACCGCTAGAGGCGATCGCGATATTCGCCGCGCACCATCGCGAGCGCGACGACGCAGACGGCCTTCATGCCCGGGATGATCATCGCGTACCAGAGGCCGATGCCGAGCAGGTGGCGGATCTTCGGCGCACCGAAGAACTCGACGGTGCCGAAGATCGCGACGAGCGCGATCAGGAATGCCCACGCCGCGCGCGAGTGATTCCACGACCGCCAGGTGAGCACCGGCACGAGCGCGCCGACGATCAGCATCGTCACACCCATCACCGGCGGCAGTCCTGTCGAGAGGGCGGCGACGCCGCCGACCAGCGAGCTGATACCCATCGCGAGCGCGAGCGCGTGGCCGATGATGCGCGGCGCGAGCGCGGCGAAGTAGGCGATCGCGGCGACGCTGAGCGACATCGCCGCGGCGGCGAACCGGACCTTGCCGGCGTCGGCGGTCTCGAACGCGGGCTTGCCGTCGTAATAGAAGTACGACGCGACCGCGAACAGCATGTTGAACGTGATGACCGAGCCGGCGATCACTCCCGCCATCTGGAGCGATTGCTTGCGCGTGGTGCGTTCGACCTCGGCCATGGGTGTCCTTAGCTTACTTCTTGCGCTTGAACAGTGAACCCCAGAAACCGCGGGGCTTTCCCCCGTTATTCCCCGACTCGTCGACGGGCGGCGGGTCGTCGGGCGGCACTTCGATCTTGACCGACGGCATCGTGTCGGTCGGGGTCTCGGTGATTTGCCCGGTCGGCGCGCGTCCCGTGAACGGCATCGAGAACGACAGGCCCGGCTCGGCGGCGAGCGCGGTCTCGGTCTCCTCGATCTCCTTCGCGTACTCCTTGCGGAACAGCTGGCGGATGAACTGGCGCAGCTCCTTCGGATCGAAGCGATAGCCGGCGATCAGCGCGTCGAGATCCTGCGCGAGCTGCGCGGCGCTCTGGTAGCGATCGGCGACGTCGCGCGCGAGCGCCTTGAGGCTGATCGCGTCGAGCTCCGGCGTGACGCGCCGGTTGAAGTTCGATGGCGGCGGTACCTCGGCCTTGCGCACCTTCTCCATGAGCGCGAACTCGGTGTCGCCGCGGAACAGCTTCTCCGTCGTCAGCATCTCGTGGAGGATGATGCCCGCGGAGAACACGTCGGTGCGCGCGTCGAGCGGCATGCCGCGGATCTGCTCCGGGGACATGTAGCTGAACTTGCCCTTGAGGATGCCGATCTCGCTCGTGAACTTCATGAGCGCCTGCGCGATGCCGAAGTCGAGCAGCTTGACGTCGCCGTCGTAGCTCATCCGCACGTTCGACGGCGAGACGTCGCGATTGACGATGTTGAGCGGACGGCCGTCGGGGCCGGACAGCGTGTGCGCGAAGTGAAGTCCCTCGGCGATGCGCGCGGCGATGTACACGGCGTGCGGCACCGGAATGCGCTGCTGCGTCTCCTGACAGCGACGGAGGACCTGCGTCAGATCGCGGCCGCCGATGTATTCCATCGCGATGTAGTGGCGGCCGTCGTGCTGGCCGATCTCCATCGTCTCGACGATGCAGCGGTTCTTCAGCACGAGGGCGAGCTTGCCTTCGCGATGGAACATGTCGATGAAGCGCGCCTCGCGTGCGAGCTGCGGGCGCATGACCTTCACCGCGAACAGACGCTTGTCGCCGTTCTGCAGACGAGCGCGATAGACCTCTGCCATTCCTCCGCGCGCGATCAGGCCAAGCAAGTAGTACTTGCCGAAGGCAACCGGATCATTCGGTGCCCCAGGCGACAACTTCCCTTCCTGTGATGGCCGCTCGGAGACCACGCCGTTCGCGACCTTACCACTGAACCGTGAGGCGCTGTCCCGGCACGAGTTGCACGGTTCGCTCCTCCGATCGGATCCCTGAATCGTCCTTCACCACCATCTTGAGCGCCCGGCCATCCGGCGGCACGGCAACGCCGACCTCGGAGGACGTGATCCCCAGGTCGATCATCGTGCCCGGGGACTTGGGGTTCTCGAGGGCGATCCGCCCGTACGGCCGTTCCAGCTTGTTGACGACGATCGCCCACTGGAAGGACATCGCCGACGGTTTGCCGGGCTCGACCGTCGTGTACTCGAACAGCGCCATCTCGTACTTCGGGTTGAAGCACAATCCTTTGTAGCTACCAGGCGCCACGAGTAAGCCTTTGTCAGGAAGCTTGCCGACGATCTTCTGGCGGTTCACCCATAGCTCCGCGCACGGCAGGCTCGAGCTGACGAGCAGGGTGCCAAGCGCGTCCTTGTCCTTCGTGAGCTCGGCGCGGACGACGTCGGCATTGGCGCCGAACGGACGCTGCACCAGGTAGCGGCGATAGAACTCGCGCTTGCGATCGGAGGCGCCGAGCTTGTCGTACGTCGAGCCGAGCTCGCGGAGGAAGCCCGGCAGGTCCGGCGCGAGGGCGTAACCCATGTGGAACAGCACGAGCGCGTCGCCGTACTTCTTCGCCTTGAATGCTGCGCGACCCTGGGTGAACGCGGTCTTGGCGTCCTTGCCCATGTCGGCGAGCGCGAGCTTCTCGGCGAACGGATCGGGCGTCGACGCGAGGCGCGTCGCCTCGGCGAGTGCCTCGTCCTTGGACTTCGTCTCGGTCGCCGAGTTCGCGTAGATCGCCCAGGCCTCGGCGGCGTCCTCGTTCTGACCGGCGAGGGTCCACAGCGTCGCGAGCTGCTTTTGCTCGGGACTTCCGGGGCCGCGCGCGACGGCGAGCGCCTGATAGAGCGGGATCGCGTGAGCCCAGTCGCGAGCCTTCACGGCCTTCTCGGCGGGCTTCACGAGGAACTGCGAGATCTCCTTTCGCGACTTCTTCGTCGCGACGGTCTGATACAGCTCCCCCGGCGGCGTGGTCGGCGCGCTGGCGTTGACCGCCGCGACCGAAGCGATTTTCGTCGGATCGTCGTCGGCGAAGGCACCGCCGTGCGCGATCAAGATCAGCGCGATAGTCGCGCTCGGGACCCTCACTCGTACCATCGTAGCAGAGACCGTCGTCCTACCTTGCATCCGTGCATCCGACTCCGAACGTAGGACGGCCCACGACGATTACCCGAGCTGGTCGAAGTCCCCAGACATAAAAAGGTTTCCGGGGCAGTCGCATGGTACGGTGGTGCGGATTGCACGCAGTCATTCTCGAACGCAACAAGCTCGTCGGCCGCAAGGTCGCCCGCCTGTTCATGTCGGTCGGTGCGACCGCGACCACGATCGAAGATCCGAAGCTGGTCGGGGACTCGCTCGCGAGCGCGGACGTGATCTGCGCGGACACGTTCGATGGTGACTTCGTCGCGGAGCAGGTGCGTAGCAATCCGCGCCTGCGCGGCATGCTGTGGACCGCCGAGCCGCTTCGTCGTTCGCTGCGTCATCTCGTCGAGACTCACACGATCAATCACGTCCTCGGCCGCCGCGACTTCGAGAGTCCGCCGCGCGCGTGGGAGGTGCTGATGATCGCGCGCCGCTTCGTCGGTGCGGGCACGCCGCCGATCGGCGCGTTCCTCGACTGGGGCTTTGCATCGCGCGAGCTCGAGGTCCGGACGACGCAGGATCGCGACGGCGCCGTCGCCGAGATCCAGCAGTTCGTGTCGGCACTGCAGCTCCCCAAGCGGGTCGCCGAGATGTTCGGCGAGCTCGCGCACGAGCTGCTGATGAACGCGATGTACGACGCGCCGGTCGACGCGCAAGGGCGTCCCAAGTACGCCAGCGATCGCAAGGCAGATATCCGGCTCGCCGACGAGGAACGCCCGAGCGTTCGCGTCGCGACCGATGGGACCAAGCTCGTGCTCCAGGTGCGCGATCCGTTCGGCGGCCTCCAGCGTCGCCACGTGTTCGACGGCCTCGCGCGCGGGCTTGCGGGCGGCGAGATGGACCAGTCACACGGTGGAGCGGGTCTGGGGATGATGGTCTGCCACAATTCCTCGTCGGCGATGTTCTTCGACGTGGTGAGAGGCAAGCACACCGAGGTCACCGCGATGTTCGAGCTCGACATGAACCTCCGCGAGCTGCGCACGCAGGCCAAGTCGCTGCACTTCTGGAGCGCGTAATGGAAGCCGCACGTAAAGATCAAACTGCCAACCCCGGACCGAAGGCACCGCCGGGTGGCGATGCCCCCGTGGTCGCGAAGCTGACGATCGAGAAGTTCGCCGACGGCAACATCTCGTGCCTCAAGTTCAACGGCACGATCGACGAGTCCTTCGAAGGCAAGAAGATCGCGCGTGGCATCAGCGCCGAGACCCTCGTGCTCGATCTCGGCGGCGTGAAGAAGATCTCGTCCTTCGGTATTCGCGAGTGGGTCGACTTCGCGACGACAGCGGCCAAGCAGGTCAAGAAGCTCGTCCTCATCGAGTGCGCCCCGAAGGTCGTCGACCAGCTCAACATGGTCGGCAACTTCGCCGGCGGCGGCCGCGTGTTCTCGTTCTACACGCCGTTCCGCTGCGACTACTGCGACTCGGAGCATCGCGTGCTCCTCGAGGTCAGCAAGGACTTCGAGACGATCAAGGCGATGAAGCTCGGCGAGCGGCCATGCCCGTCGTGCAAAGAGAGCATGTACTTCGACGAGGACGGCTCGACGTACTTCTCGTACATCCTGAGCCAGGGTCCGTTCGAGCTCGAGCCGGATCTGATCCAGTTCCTCGCGGCGAAGCTCGACTACCGCGTCGGCACGATCGACCAGAAGGTCCACGTCGACAAGATCATCGACGGCCGCGTCACGTACCTGCGGCTCTCGGGCGATCTCAACAACACGTTCCCGCGCGAGAAGCTCGCCGAGGGCGTCGAGGGCCTTGTCATCCTCGACGTCGACGGCGTGTCGCGCGTCGAGCCCGCCGGTGCCGCCGAGTGGCGCGGCTTCATCTCCGCGGTGACGCCGCTCGTCGAGCAGGCGTACCTGTGCGGCGTCCAGCCGGCATTCCTCGAGAAGCTGTGCGGCAAGGACGACCTCGGTACGAAGGGCACCGTCGTCGACTTCGTGCTGCCGTACTCGTGTCAGTCGTGCGGCACGACGAACCAGCAGCAGATCGACGTCGCGACGCACTACGAGGTGCTGAAGTTCGCGACCGCACCCGAGCTGCGCTGCACGACGTGCAAGGCGGCGATGGTGTGCATGGCGAGCGAGGCGGTGATGACCGTCCTGCCCGGCCTGCCGAAGCCGAACCTGACGAAGGACCTCGAGCGCCAGATCGGCATGCTCAAGGCCCGCAAGATCGAGCGCAAGGCGACGACCGGGCTCGCGCAGCTGCCGAAGGCCGCGGCGGGCCGCTCGGCGGCGATGCCGATCCTGATCGCGCTCCTCATCGTCGTCGCCGGCGCGGCCGGCGTCGTGTTCTACATGAAGTCGAACGCGAAGACCGAGCCCGGCCCGTACGGCGCTGGCCCGGTCGCGGCCAAGAGCGCGGTGACGAGGCCCGAGTGGATCAAGCCGAAGATCACGCCCGGCATGGCGTACTGCAACGAGGATGGCGGCGCGCTCAGCTGCGTCGGCGTGTCGATGATCTCGCCGAGCCAGGAGGACGCCGAGGACGAGGCGAGCGATGCTGCGGTCGAGTCGATCGCATTCGAGCTCGGCAAGCGCATCACCGACAAGGCGTGGCTCGCGGCGGTGCCGCCGATGTTCACGTCGACGCGCGACGCGAAGCTCGCCGCGCTCAACCGCGACGCGCAGAGCTCGCAGGCACGCCGCGACGTGCGCGACGGTCGCCGCGCGGTGGCCAACGCGCTGCGCGCCGTCACACCGACGACGGCCGCGCGCTACTGGGAGGCGTTCGAAGGTCGCGACGGGCGCCGCTACATCGCGATGGTCCAGGTCAAGCTCGCCGGCGCCGACGTGTCGCGTCTCACCGAGATGTACACGAAGCAGCACAAGGCGCTCGGCGCGACGACGGTCTCGTTCTTCCCCGAGCTCGCGTGGAAGTTCGGCAAGCTGAGCCGCGGCGCGATCATCACCTCGCTCGAGCCCGGCACGATCCAGGAGCTCGGTGCCGCCGAGCACTACATCGTGCTCGCGGTCGATGGCCGCGACACGCAGGACGCCGCGACGTTCTCGAAGATCGTCGTCGAGGAGCGCGCACTGCTCGTCGATCGCGGCGGCTCGCTGCGCCTGCTCGTCCAGACCGATGGTGGGGACCCGCGCGAGTTTTCCGCACAGTTCCAGGGCAAGCCCGTCGAGGTCATCATCGACCCGAAGGACAAGCGTCGCGGCAAGGGCCAGACCGGCGGCAATGGCAGCGTCAACGTGTGGGACCGCTTCGGCGGCAATCGCGGCAGCGGTCGCGACGACCCGACGCAGTAGCGCGCTGTTACCCCGTAGGAACTAGGCCTCCGTCCTCGGTACCTGTTACCGTAGTGGACGGATGAAGCGCATCGCGCTTGTCGTCATGATGAGTGTCGCCGCTCCGGTCGCGTACGCGCAGCCGAAGGGGTTGACGGAAGAATTCCAGGCCGGCACCGATGCGTATCGGCTCGGCAAGTACGACGAGGCGCGCAAGCACCTGGAGAAGGCGCGCGACCTCGATCCGAAGCTGCCCGGACCATACCGGTTCCTCGCGGCGGTCGCGAAGGCGCAGGGTCGATGGGACGACTGCATCGCGAACAGCCGCAAGGCGCTCGAGGCGAACCCGAAGTCGGCGGAGGCCGGCGACACGCGCAAGGTCCACGACGAGTGTCGCGAGTCTGCCGGGCGCATCCCGTATCGCGAGGAGCTCGGCGACGGCGCCGCGGTCGCGGTGACGACGAGCGTCGCGGGCGCGACGGTGCAGATCAATGGACTGACGTACGGCGGTACGCCGCTGGCGCCGCGCCCGATCACCGCCGGCCTGCTCGAGGTCGAGATCGAGAAGCAGGGCTGGAAGCCGGTGAAGCTCACTGTCAACGCGCTGAGCGGCATCGTCACCGATGTCATCGTCGAGCTGGAGGCGGATCCCACCGCGCAGAGCAACGTCGACATCAACGTCGAGACGAAGGACGTTCCGAAGATCGGCTGGCTTCTCATCGAGAACACCGGCGGCGAACCGTGGTCGCCCTACACGCTCTCGATCGATGGCTCGACGACGCCGATCGTCCCGCAGATCGAGATCGGGCCGGGCACGCACACGATCGAGCTCACCCGGCCCGCCTACGATCCGTGGCGCCGCCGCGTGCGGATCTCGTCGGGCCAGAAGACGCAGGTCCGCGCGTCGTTCACCGAGACCGCGCCGCGCGAGGCGTACGAGAAGAAGGGGTTCTACGTGCTCGGCGCGAGTGGCGTGATGCTGCTCGGTGGCTTCATCACCGCCGGGATCTCGCGCGACGCCGCGAACGAGGCGCGAGACATCCATCGCATCGAGCGCGCGCGCGACACCTCGGCCGCGAACGTTCCGGTTCGCACGCGTGCCGACTTCGACGACGCGCGAGACAAGGCATCGCGCTTCAGCCTCATCTCCAACGTCACCTATGCGGTCGGGCTCGCGACCGCAGGCGTCGGCGCGTACTTCCTGCTCAAGGGCGCGCGCGAGCGCACCGACGTCCCGCCGCCGTTTGCCGTGGCGCCGACGCGCGGCGGCGTGTTCGTCGCGAAGGAGGTCGCATGGTGAAGCTCGCCCTCGCGATCGCGCTCCTGTTCGGTCTCGGCCTCGCAGCGACCTCGTGCACGCTGTTCGACGAAGATCCACCGGACGACTCGTGCGCGGCCGACACCGACTGCTTCCGCGCCCAGGGCGAGGTCTGCAACCAGCAGACGCATCGCTGCGAGGTTCGCGCCGACGCCGGAGTGGACGCACCATGAAGGGGCTCACGACCACGGGCCTCCTCGTCGCGCTCGCAGGCACGTCCTCCGCGGGTGGCCTGCAGCGGCCGAGCGGCATCTCGCCGCGAGGCACCGGCATGGGCGGCGCGTACGTCGCGTTCGCCGACGATCCGAGCGCGATCTACTTCAACCCGGCCGCGCTCGACGCGATGAGCCCGCAGATCATGATCGGCGGCGAGCTCGTGGTCGGCCCTCGCACCTACACGCCGGTGGCGGCCAACGGCGATCGAGGACCGGAGCAGAGCACGACGATCGTCGCACCGGTGCCGACGATCGGCCTCGTCGGTCGGTTCGGCGATGGCGATCGGCCGTCGCGGATCACCGTCGGCCTCGGCGTGTTCAACACGTTCGGCGGCGACGTCTCGTACGACAAGACGGGCCTGCCCGCGCTCGACAAGACGCGCGACATCGCGCTCGAGCTGGACGCGTCCCTCGCCCTCCACATCAGCGAGCGCTTCGCGATCGGTGGCGGACTTCGCCTCGGCCTCGGGCTGTTTCACGTCGAGTCGACGATGATGCCGTTCGACGCCGAGGTGTCCGCCACCGGTGTCGGCGCCGCGATGACGCTGTCGACCCTCATCCGGCCGTCGGACAAGGTCCGCATCGGTGTGGCGTGGCACTCGCCGCTGAACATCAAGACCAAGGGGACCGGCCAGTTCGACTTCAACGGCAACGACTCGACGAACACGATCGAGCACGAGCAGCACTGGCCGCAGTGGGTCTCGCTCGGTGTCGGCTATCAGGCGACGCAGGAATTGCGTCTGGCCGCGCAGGTCGACTGGGCGCAGTGGTCGAACACCGACGAGATCACGGTCGTGTTCCCCGACGGCTCGCTACCCGATCAGGTCTATCCCGAGAACTGGCGAGACAGCTGGACGCTGCGCGCCGGCGGCGAATACGCGCTGTCCTCGGCGGTTTCGGTGCGCGCCGGTACGTACTTCGATCAGTACGCGGTGCCCGAGCGGACGATCGAGCGCCAGTATCTCGACTCCAACAAGGTCGGCCTGTCTGGAGGTGCGAGCTTTCGTGCATCCGAGTGGACGTTCGACCTCGCCGTCGACGGCATCATCCCGACGACCCGCACCGTCGAGAACAACGCGGCCGAGGTGATGAACTTCACTCCGCTGGTCAACAAGGCGCCCGGCGACCACCGCGGTACGTTGATCACGTTCGAGCTGGCAGCGGCGCGTCAATTTTGAACACACGCCAGCTTCTAGACTTCGCCCCGTCTGCCTGGATAAGATTTGCAGTCGGGGGGCCGTGAGAACACTAGCGCTAGCTCTGCTTTCGCTCGCCGGCTGCATCGACGAGTTCAGAGGATCGAACGTCCAGATCGATCTCTCGACGCCTACGCCCGCGCAGGCGCCGCTCGGAACAACGCCGTCGGCCGACGAGCTTCCAGGAAACATCCACTTCACGCTGTACGCGTTCAAGGAGTACACGAACACGTCGGGGATGACCGTCGGCTCGCTGTTCGAGCTGCAGCGGTTCGAGATCCATCGCGCCGTCGAGCTCTCATCGCCTTGCTACATCGACGTTGGCGAGCACGTTCCATTTCCCGGACTTCACGTCAGTCAGTTCTACGACGTGATGAAGATGAAGAACGGGATCGACGACATCGCGAATCCGCCGGCATCGGCGACCGAGCGGCAGAAGACCGAGGTCGCGACCGCCCTCCAGCGGAGTCGCAACGTCGACAAGCTGGCGGCCGACGGCGGACCGAAGGCGGTGACATCGGTTTCGGACGGCGCCTATCCTCCGGTCGCGGCGAGCTGCACCGACACGAATGGCATCCCGCCGCCGATGTGCACGGACGACGCGTCGAACGCGCGCCGGCTCGCCGCGTGTCAGGCAGCGTGGAGCAGCGACAAGAACTACTACGAGGGCACCGATCGCATCCTGACGCTGCCGCTCAACGGAACGGTCGCAGGCTTCGTCACCGGCATCAACCCGGTCAACCTCGGCGACATCGGTGGCGCGCAGTTCTTCGTCGACGAGGCGCTCGACGACTTCGACGGCTACGCGATCTACTGGCAGTACGACGACGCGAACCACGACGGCATGCCTGACTACCCGGCGAGCGTGCCGGCGGCAGATCGCAACGACCTCGGCGTGCCGTTCCTCTACGGCAAGCCCGACAAGGTCACCCGCGGCGTCATCCAGGCCCACATGACGAACCAGACCAATCCTTCCCTTACCGCCGAGCTCGCGATCTTCGCGGGCCTCGACGACGACGACGTTCACTTCTAAGGAGGCCCGATGCGCCATTCAACCTTCCTCGCGTTGTTGTTCGCGTCGATGACCGCGGCCACGACCGCGTGCAAGCAAGTCGAGTGCGCCGACGGAACCGTCGAGCGTGACGGCGAGTGCGTTGCGGCTGACGTGAACACGAATCCTGCCAAGTGCGGTCCGTTCACCGAGCTCCAGGGCGATCAGTGCGTGCCGATGTTCCCTCCGACCGAGTGCGAGGACGGCACGACCGAGCCGGTGGTTGACGAGACCACCGGCGTCACGACTTGCAAGGGTGTCGGCGGCACGCTGCCCTGTGGCGTCCCACTCCTGTGTGGTGCCGCCGTGAACGGCAAGCTCACGATCTGCGGCCAGATCTACGACTTCGCGGATAGCAGCGAGTTCAGAGCGACGACGGGGGCCGACGGCACGCCGTGCGACAGGGACAATCCGACGACGTCGGGACCGTGCGCGCTGCAGGTCGTCGCGTTTGACGCGATCCAGTTTGCCTCGAACCCGACGGGCGCGATGCCGCTGCCGGTCGCCCAGCCAACGATCGATACCTGCGGCCGCTTCAAGCTCAAGGATATCGATATCAGCTCCTCGACGAGCCCGTACATCGGTCTCGGTTTCGACGACGCGAAGATGCCGTTCGGTCCCGCTGGAGTGACGGTGACGGTCGGCATCACGACGGGCAAGCCCTCGGAGCGCTACCTATCCGGCGTCGAGGGCTTCATCCTCAAGCCGGCGACGATCGCCGGGTGGGGGCCGGGTGGTTTCACCACGTTCGGCACGACCGGCGCATACGCGCCGATCTTCCGCAAGCACATCGCGGGTGGAGCGATGCCGTTCGAGCCGCAGTCTGGCGTGACGGTGACGAGGAACAACAACACGACAGCGGCGAATGACTTCTACTTCTCCGACAGCGACCCGAACTCTCGCGCGACGATCGACACCAACGCCTCGGCGACCGGCGCTAACGGCACCGCGCTCTATAACGCCGCAATCGTCGACGATCTCAACGGCATGAACGCTGTCGGCGGCCTTGGACCTGGTTGCCGCTGGGAAGGGCATACCGGCGCGTCGCTCCCCGGCCTCTTGTTCGTCCAGGTGTTCCGCAAGATCAACGCGGTGTCGGGCACATGCAACGATTGAGGTCCTCACTTCTCCTCGTCGCACTACTTGCTTCGTCGTCGGTTTCAGCCGAGCCGACGAGCGGTGTCGACGCCGTCCTGTTCCGCCCGTCGTATGACACGAACGGCATCTTCGGCGTCGAGGGCGCGCGCCTCATGCCGAAGCGGGACATCTCGTTCAAGCTCCTCGGCGGCTATGCGCAGTCGCCGATCGATTCCGCGGTTCCGGGCATCGGCGCCGCGCTCGGCGACTCGACGAAGGACTCGATCCTCGACTACCTCATCACGCTCGATCTGACGTTCGGCATGTCGATCACCGAGCGCGTCGCGATCGGCTTCGACGTCGGCGCGTATCGCACGGCGACCGGCATCGGCTACGGCGAGCGCGGCCGCTACGGCATGGGCGGCGTCGTCGCGAAGCAGTCGACCGGACTGCTGGCGCTCCGCCCGCTGTCGAATATCGACCCTGCGGCGAATCCCGACGATCCGGCCGCCTATCTCGGCGACGGCCTCTCCGGCCCGCTCGACGCGCGCGCCGGCCTCAAGATCGGTCTCATCCAGGACGCGAAGATGGCGATCGCGTTCATCGGCACGGTCGTGCTGCCGTTCGGCGACGACTACATGCTGCTCGGCGATCGCAACCTCGTCTACGAACCGAAGCTCGCGCTCGAGCTGCGGCCGGACCGTGTTCACGCGACGAAGCTCGTCGCGAACCTCGGTGCCCGCATTCGCAACCGCACCGTGCTCGAGGGCTACGACACGCTCGACACGACGAAGACATCGGCCGACTCGAAGGTGTTCCTCGACATCGGCTCGGAGATCGTCGCCGGCGTCGGCGCGATGTACGAGCTGTCGCCCCGTGCGCTGCTCGCCGCCGAGGCGCAGGCATTCGTGCCGCTGCCGTCGGCGATCGGTTACGGCACGTGCACGCGCGCCAACGGTCTGTCGTGCAAGACGATCGACGACGACGACTACATCACGGGCCAGGGCTACGGCGATCTCGCCGTGCTCGCGGCCGCGGGCCTGAACCTGCGCATCAACGCGGACATCACCGCGAACCTCATGGTCTCCGCCGGCCCGGTCGGCGATCGCGGCGACGACTTCCGCGTCACCACCGGCATCGTGTGGTCGCCGC
>JAEWJO010000184.1 GCA_023386455.1 Pseudomonadota bacterium
CGGCAGGTCGACGTCGGGATACTGCGCGCGAAAGCCATCCTCCATCGTCGCGGTCGCCGTCGGCATCGTCAGCAGATCGCGGACGTGCTCGCCGATCTGGAGCGCGAAGCCTTGCTCGCTGAGCCACTCGTAGTCGAGCGCGGCGTTGCTGCGCTCGTCGGTCGCCGGCGTGCGCGCCGGGAACCCGTTCACCTGGCGGAAGAAGTTGAAGAACGCCTCGTCGGTCGACGTCGCCGTCGGCACCGCCGAGCAGTAGCTCTTGCCGTAGTACTGCCAGAAGCCCCAGTCGGTGTACTCGACCAGGAACTCGAGGAAGAGCGGCTCGTAGCCGGCCGGCACGAGCGGCGTCAGCTGCGCGATCATCGCGGCCCTGCGCGTCGTCAGCGCCGCGACCTGGGCGTCGCGCAGTGCCTGCGCGCAGGGCGAGGTCATGTGCGCGCCGAGGTATCCCTGGTAGTCCGGATCGATCCGCGAGCGCGATGCGGGAGCGACGTACGGGATCGATCCGTCGAGATCATGCTTGAAGAAGAACGAGTGGTAGGTCGCCGTGATGCCGCCCTTGCTCGCACCGGTCGACACCCAGCGTCCGCCGTAGATTGCCTTCAGCGTCGTGATCACGCCGTGCATGTCGGTCGCGCCGTTCTCGATCGTCAGCGCGGACCAGTCCCAGTCGTCGGGCGCTGGCACCGACTCGCCCTGATAGCGATGCTCGATCCACAGCGTGTTCGTATGGAACAGCGATGCGAGCTCGTCGTCGTAGAACAGGTCGTTCGAGTAGCCCCAGTCGGCGACGACCATCGGCCGCTCACAGCCGCGGTGCACGAGGAACAGCCGCTGCGCGAAGCTCGGTCCGTCGGGCATGGCGTGATCGATCGGCTGGGTCAGCGTCAGCTGGAAGCAACGCGCGGGAGCATCGACATAGGGTCCGCAGTTCTCCTCGGTCGCGCTCGCGACACCGGGCTGCGTCGCGAGCAGCGTCGCGAGCTCGCCGTCGCTGCAGGTCGCGGCGACCGGTTCGGGGTCGATCGGGGTCGTCGGATCGTCGAGGTTATCGCCGCAGCCGGCGCCGCCGAGCAGGGCGAGGGTACAGAGCAACACGCGAGACATGGCCCGACGCTAGGATACGGCGGGCCCGGGAACGACCTCCTGGCCCTGACAACGACGCGCCGGTGCGGCGCCGACTTCACAGCCGGGACGTGGCAGAAGCCGCATCCCTATGGGATAACGCCCTCGTGCGCCTCGCACTGTGCATTTGCCTCGTCGCCGCTGCCGCCGGATGCCGCAGCCCGAAGGGTCCATCGCAGACGCTCGATAACTACGGCCGCGCGCTGAAGAACCACGACTTCGGCGAGGCGTACGACCTCATGTCGTCGAGCTTTCGCGGCAAGGTGTCGCGCGAGGACTACGTGCGCATGATGCGCGACAACCCGCGCGAGGTCGACGAGACCGCGGATCGTCTGCGCGGCAAGCATGGCAGCCTCGAGGTCTCGGCCGAGTTCGAGTACGGCCTCGGCGATCAGATGCGCCTCGTCCAGGAGGACGGTCGCTGGAAGATCGCGTCGAACCCGCTCGGGTTCTACGACCAGTCGACCCCGAAGGCGGCGCTGCGCTCGTTCATCCGCGCGTACCGGCTCGAGCGCTGGGACATCATGCTGCGCTTCGTCCCCAATCAGTACCGGGAGAAGATGGACGCGCCGAAGATGAAGCAGCAGTTCATCGGGCCGAGCAAGGAGCAGGTCGAGACGCTCATGAACACGCTCGAGGCCAACGTCGACGAGCCGATCATCGAGCGCGGCAACGACGCGCGCATGAGCTACGGCGACCGGTTCGAGGTGAAGTTCGTCAAGGAGGACGGTGTCTGGAAGCTGAAGGACCTCGACTGATCGGCCGAGCCGTCGTCGAGGATCTCGCTCCCGCTACGTTGATCTCCCTGGCGGATCGACTAGCCAGTGTGGGGATTTGCCCACCTGCTCGATCTGCCAGGCGCCGTTTTCGTCACTCCCACTCTGCAAAAAGGTAAGGGTGTGGAGAAGCGACACAACGTGGCGCGTGCGTTCAGCAAAGTGCGACGACCGCGTGCGTCAGTGGGGGCACGAGGCCCGAGGAGTGCCGCGGTTTTCGTCGATCTCCGGCCTGCACGATTTCGGAGGCAGGAATTGAAGCTCCGCACAAATCGATGCGTTAGAATGAAGGTGCGGGAATCATCGTCTCAAGGCCCGTAGGTTGCAGTGGTGGAGGTTAGGAGCTACGTAAAGATCATTAGTTAGGCTCGTCCTCTCGTCACCCCTGAAAGGTGGTCCGCGATGCTGGATCCCTGGATTATCGAAGAGATCCTCAAGAAAGAAGAGGAACGGCGCCGCGAGCAAGAGCGCGGGCGAGCCGAGCTGCCGATCGAGCGCGAGCGCGATACCGGCCCACGCTCGACGGTGACCCCGCCGCGCGAGGAGTCCGAGCGCGGCGTCATGATCATCGACATCTGACACAACCACCAACCCTACGAGAGCCCTCGCACCACACGGTGACGGGGGCTTTCGCGCTTTCGGGTGCCTCGCTCGGGGCCTACCTACACCGGCGTACCGATGTGGCGGAAAGCCTTTGCAGACCTGGTGGATTCTCACTTCTTACCGGGGACTTCTGATAACTAGGCGCGGTGGCGTCGAGCAACGGTCGTCGTGACACCGAGCCGACGTCCGGCCGGGATTCGGCGCCCCAGGTCCGTCGCGATTCGGAGCAGGTGATGACACCGGGGCCCGATCGGCGCGCGCTCGGCCAGGTCTTCACGATCGTGCTCGGCGTGGTCGGCTGGGCGGTGCTCGCCCTCCCGCTGATCGGCGTGTTGCCGATGAACGCATCGGTGCCGACGCTCCCGATCCTGCTGTTCGTCGTCGTGATCCTGACCGCGCGCTCGCTCGCGTTCCGGCTGACCGAGGGCAGCGTGCTGTCACTCGACTCCGCGTACTACGTCGCCGCAGCGCTCTCCGTGGGAAGCGCAGAAGCGGGCTGGCTCGTCGCGCTCGCGCTCACGCTCGACGCCAGTGCGCGCCTCTCGGCGAAGCGCCGCCGTGGCGCGGAGGTCGAGAGCTGGTGGGCCGAGCTCGGCTACGTCCTCTACTTCGGCGGCATGAGCGGAGGGCTCTTGCTCGGCTGCGCGCTCGTGTTCGGCGCGGACTCCGTCGTCGGTCGCGCTCCCGACGCGGTCGACGTCACGCTGCGCGTCGTCGCGATCGCGAGCTCGCTGCTGCTGTTCCACTACACGATCCAGGGCGTCCGCCTGTGGCTGATGGGGCACGGCACGCGCGAGTACGTGCGCGATCTCGCGCTGCCGGGCATCGCGTCCGAGGCATCGCTGATGCCGATCGGCGTCGTGCTCGTGCTGCTCTACGACCCCGAGCAGCCGCTCGGCTTCGTCCTCCTGTCGTTGACGTACCTCCTCATCAACTTCGTGTTCGCACGCCTGTCGCGCGCGCGGCACGAGCTGCAGGAGCGCGTGCACGACCTCGAGATCCTGACCGCGACCGGACGCCGGTTCTCGGCCGCATTGCAGCTCGAGGAGCTCGTCGAGGCCGTCGCGCGCGAGACGTGCAAGGCGATTCCCGAGGCCGAGGCGGTGACATTCGTCCATCGCCGCGCGGGCCGCGACTCCGAGCTCGTGATGGACGGGTTCGATCGCCGCAGCGACAAGTTCTTGCGCCACACGATGCAGGCCGGGCAGGGCGCGTCCGGCTGGGTGATGACGCACGCCCAGGGCCGCCGCGTCGACGATCTCGCGCATGCCGACTTCGTCACCGATGGCGCCGGCCACGGCATCCGGTCGTGGCTCGGCGTGCCGCTGTTCATGTACGGGGATTGCGATGGCGTCGTCGCGGTGCAGTCCTCGCGGCTCGCGGCGTTCAAGCCGGAGCACCAGCGTCTCCTCGAATCTCTCGCGCTCCAGATCGCCGCGGCGCTGCAGAACGCGCATCTCTACGAGCTCGCGATGGTCGACGGCCTGACCGGCCTGTTCGTGCGCCGCTACTTCGACGCGCGCATCGAGGAGGAGATCGAGCGCTCGCGCCGCTACGGCACGCCGTTCTCGGTGATCATGCTCGACGTCGACGATTTCAAGAAACTCAACGACACCTACGGACATCTCGTCGGAGACCGTGTCCTCCGTGCGATCGCGAACGTCATCAAGGCGCAGATGCGTGGCGTCGATACGGCCGCGCGCTACGGTGGCGAGGAGATGGCGGTGATCCTCCCGCGCACCGAGATGGTCGGCGCGTACAGCCTGGCGGAGCGGATCCGCGAGGCGATCGCGGAGCTTCGCATCACGACCGACGACGAACCGCCGCGCGCGCTCGCCGTGACGGCGTCGCTCGGCATCGCCGCGTACCCCGAGTCGAAGGCGCAGACCGGCGAGGATCTCGTACGGCGCGCAGATCGTGCGCTCTACCGCGCGAAGAAGACCGGCAAGAACCGCGTCGAGCTGTTCTGGACGGACGACCCGTCAGGCGTGCACAAGCTCGCCGACGTCGGAGCCACCGAGTGAGCGACGACCGCAAGTGGGCCGAGCGCAAGGTCGGATTCGCGCGCCTGTGGGCTCGCGCCAAGCAGGTGCTGACGACCGATCCGTCGGGCTCCGACGAGGACGACCATGTCGTCGACGAGGAGGCCGCGCGCGCGCTCGCCGTGCAGGCGGGTCGGCTGAAGGGTGGGCTCGCGAAGGTCGCGCAGCTGGCGGCGTACGATCCGGGCGCGTCGCTCGGCCGTGGCCGCGGCGCGAGCCAGAACGCGCGCGCCGTGCTCGGCGGACTCTGGGACAAGGCGCCGGGCGTGTCCGCGGGCGCGATCGCGAGCGTGATCGAGGAGGATCTCGGCAGCTCGCCGCACGCGCTGTTCGCGTCGTGGGATGCGTCGCCGATCGCGGCGGCCTCGCTCGGCCAGGTCCACGCCGCCAAGCTCCACGACGGCACCGACGTCGTCGTCAAGGTCCAGTATCCCGGCGTCGCCGACGCGCTCCGTGCCGACCTCGCCGACGGCAGCTTCGTTCGCAAGCTCGCGGGTGCCGAGATCGGTCGCTCGCTCGAGGACGAGGCGCTCGTCGCGCTCGGCGAGGCAGTCCGCGGGGAGCTCGACTACAAGGCCGAGGCGGCGAGCCAGCAGCGCTTCGCGTCGGCGTGGGACGGCGACAAGGCGATCCGGATCCCGCGCGTCGTCGACGAGCTGTCGTCGTCGCGCGTGCTGACGACGACGCGCGCGAAGGGCAGGTCGGTCGTCGATATCGCGGCGGGCGGCGAACCGGATGTGCGCGCGCAGGCGGCGGCGGCGATCTACAAGTTCGCGTGGGGCTCGCCGCTCGCGCACGGCCTCCTCAACGCCGATCCGAACCCCGGGAACTTCCTCGTCGAGACCGAGGCCGATGGTCACGTGCTCGTGCACTGCCTCGACTTCGGTTGCTCGCTGACGCTGCCCGATGCGGTGCGCGACGCCGATCGCGAGGTCTGGTGGGGACTGCTCGACGACGACGCAGAGTCGGCCGCCGAGCGCTTCCGCATGGCGCTCGGGCGCTCGGGCCTGCTCCGCCGCGTCGACACCCTCGCGACGACCGCACACCGCGAGTGGGAGCGCGCACTCGCCGCGCCGCTCGCGACGCACGGCAACTTCCACTGGAACGCCGCGTACGCGGGCGACTTCGCCGAGACCACCGGCCGCGTGCTCGCGAGCGGCGGCCTGCAGCTACCCGCGCGGCTCCTGCTGCTCTGGCGCCAGCGCCTCGGCGTCGCCGCCGTGATCGGCATGCTCGACGCTCACGCGTCGTTCCGCCGCGTGCTGCTCGATCTGATCGGCAACGGCCGGCGCGCTCTGCGTTGAGCTCAGGGTCGCGGGCTGCTTCTTCCAGCTGCGCACGACGAGCGTCGCGTAGACGGCGAGGCCGATCGTCTGGCCGATGATCGCGCCCCACGTCGCGCCGTCGTTCAGGTGCTTCGAGTCGATGCTCTCGCCGCCGTGCGAGAGCGCGCGCATCGAGAACACGAGCAGGTTGTTGACGACGTGATTGCCGATCGCGGCCTCGAGCCCGCCGGTGCGCACGGTCAGCCACGAGAGCACGAGACCCATCGCGATGATCTCGACGCTCGCCGTCGACAGCGCGCCGTGCGCGGCGGTGAACCCGACCGTGCTCACGATCGCGGCGGCGGGCCAGGTCCCGATGAACCGGCCGACCGCCTGGATCAGCGTGCCGCGAAACAGGTACTCCTCGCCCGCCGCCTGGACCGGCACGAGCAAGAATACGAGGACGAGGAACTGGACGAGGTTGCCGTCGTCGCCCGTCGACGTCGCGACCGCCTTGGTGCCCTCGTGCGCGGCCTCGTGATCGCCGAGGATCGCGGTCAGCACGACGAACGCGCCGACCCACACGACGTTCGCGACGAGCGCGAAGCCGAGGCAGCGCAGGAGCCAGCGCCAGCGCAGCCGGCCGACGACAGACGACAGCATGCCTGCCTTGCGGCCGGTGATCCGCGCCGCGAGCAGTGTCGCCGGCAGGAAGAGCGCCATCGTCGACAGTGCGACGAACAGCGACGACGTGTTGTCGAGCTCGTCGAGCTTCTTCACCTGCGCGGTGGCGATCGCGATGGTAATCAGGACCACCGATGCGATGAACCACAGGACCACGACGAGCAGGAGCTCGACGAGCGTGCGCCACCACGCCCGGCCCGCTGCCGCGCGGTGATATGCGGACATCCTAGCCCCCGCCGTACGTGTAGCGCAGGTAGAGCCGGGTATCGATCGCCTTCAGCGCCGAGAACTGCGGGACCATGAATGCATCGGCCGCGATGCCGAACGCGTAGTGCCGGTTCTCGAGCTGGTACTCGATGCCGCCACCGCCGCGAAACTCGATCGAGAACCGCTCGCCGGGATCGAGCGTCATCACCTTCTCGAGCACGTTCGTCGAGATCATCGACACGCCGACGCCGCCCTCGAGGAAGAACGCGATCGCGTTGACGCGTCCGCCGAGCCGGAGCTCGCCGCCGCCGCGATAGAGCTGGAACCACTCTCCCTCGGGAGGCGCGGGCACCGTCGCCTCGTGGCTCGATGCGCCGACGAACAGGCCGAGCGAGAGGAACGAGAACAGGTCGCGACCGACGCGCAGATCCATCGACGGGCCGATCGCGGCATCGCCGGAGTCCGGAGGCAGAATCGCGACC
>JAEWJO010000217.1 GCA_023386455.1 Pseudomonadota bacterium
ACCTCCCGCTCCTCGGCTGTCAGCTCAATCGTCGGTGCGGTGTGCTGGTTACCCATCAACGAAGGGGATCACAGCGGTCTGACCATGTCGATCCCGCTGGATCATTACTTCTGGTCCAGGGCACTAGATCGTCACGACGTGTAACGGCGTGGCACTCGCCGGCAGGATCGCGCGCGCGGGATCACCGTCGACGACACCGAGCCGGGCGACGAGTGCATGCTCGCCTCGCGGATCGTCGGAGCCCCACACACCGAGTGCGCGGGCGATCTCCGACGGCTTCGCCGAGCCGTCCGACGTCGAGCGTACGCGGACGCGCAGCAGCGCCGGCGCCGCCGGCCAGTCGAGTGCCGCGCACAGGCGCGTCGCCGCATCGCCGGCGATGACGCCGGAATCGAGCACGAGCGCGCGCACGTCGATCGTCTTGTCGCCGCGTGCGACCGGTGCGGTCGTCTTCGCCATCAGCGCCGCGGCGATGCGCTCGAGCCGCGCGGCGTCGTGCGCGATGCCGTCGCTCGCCGGCCGGATCAGCACGTCGACCGCGCCGATCAGCTTGCCGAGGCCGACGTCGGGTGTCTTCGCCAGTGGATGCCCGGCGAGCCGCACGATCGCGCACTCCTGGATCTCGATGCCGGGCGGGCACACGCTCGCCAGCCGCTCGCGGACCTCGTCGGTTGTCAGCTCGACGCGCTCGACGACCGCGCCGTCGGGGATCTCCCACGTACGCAGCCCGCGCGGCGCGTGCTCCAGGTCGACATCGAGCAGCTCGCCGAGGCTCGGCACGCCGAGGCCGAGCGCAGGACCGAACGAGATGCGCGGCTTCGGCGAGAACCCGCGCGTGACGGCGAGCGACAGGTCGGCGCGGCGGAAGCTGCGTGCGAGCAGCCGCACGAGATCGAGGTGGCCGAGGAACGCCGCACGGCCGACCTTCGCGAACCGGATGCGATACGTCGTGTACGCCAGACCCGCGCCGTGATGGCCGGCGAGCCGCACGCGCTCGGCGCGCTCGGTCTCGCGATCGCGCGACGCGCGGGCGTTCTGCTTGTCGGTGACCTCGGCCGGGCTGCCGCCGCCGCGCTCGCTGACGTCGACGAGCTCGCCGCCGGCGTCGACCGCGCTGTCACGCGGAGCCGGGCGCGCCGCGGCGCCGAGCACGCGGAGCGCGACGAGCCGGTCGCCGCGCATCTTCACGAGGTCGCACGCGACGCCGCAGTCGTAACAGACGAGCTTGCGCTTGTCGGGCTCGGCCTCGGCGAGGTTCGTGTGGTGGATGAGCATGCCCGCGACCTTGCCGCACGGCGGGCTCGCCCTGCCCTTCATCGCCTTGCGGTACTCGCCGAGGAGGAAGCCGTCCTCGAGGCCGACGTCGATGTGGTCCCACGGCAGGCGCGCCGTGATCGGCCGCGTCGCGAGGTACTGCGTGCTGTCGAGGCCGCTCGCCGCGAGCGCGTCGTACCAGCGATCGAGATCGAAGATCTCTTCCCAGCCGTCGAACCGCGCACCCGCGCGCCATACGTTCTCGATCACGTCGGCGAGCCGGCGATCGCCGCGCGCGAGGATGCCCTCGACGAACGACACGCCGCTGTCGTGATGCTTGAGGCGCAGGCCCTTGTCGCGGCCGGCGGCCTGGCGCAACAGGCCCTGCTTGCGCCGGATCTCGTCGAGCGAGTCCTGCTGGCACCACTGAAACGGCGTGTGCGGCTTCGGCACGTGCGAGCTGACGCTGACGGTCACCTCGGCGCGCCCGCCGACGAGGCCGCGGCCGATGCCGAGCATCCTGCGGCCGGTCTCGACCGTCCCGCGGACGTCGTCGTCCTCCTCGGTCGGCAGGCCGATCATGAAGTACAGCTTCAGCCGGTGCCAGCCGCGCGCGAACACGCGGCGCGAGCTCTCCTCGATGTGCGCCTCGGTGACGTTCTTGTTGACGACGTCGCGCATGCGCTGCGTGCCCGCCTCGGGCGCGAACGTCAGGCCGCTGATCCGCGTCAGCGCGAGCTCGTCGAGCAGATCCTCGTTGAGACCGTACGCGCGCAGCGACGCCACCGACATCGAGACGCCGCGCTTGCGGAGCTCGCCGGCGAGCTGCTTCACGAGCGGCGTGATGCTCGAGAAGTCCGCCGTCGAGAGGCAGGTCAGGCCGGTCTCGTCGTAGCCGGCCTTCTCGACACCCTCGACCAGCGACTTCGCGATCGACTCCGGCGAGCGCTCGCGCACCGGGCGATAGATCATGCCGGCCTGGCAGAACCGGCAGCCCTCGGTGCAGCCGCGTGCGATCTCGACCGACGCGCGCTCGAACACCGCCTCGGCGTACGGCACCGGCGCGTCGCTCGGAAACGGATACGCGTCGAGATCGCGGACCATCGCGCGCGTGATGCGCGCCGGCGCGCGCGGATCCGTCGGCGCACCGACGACGACCATGCCGGTCTCGCCGTCGACGACGGTCTCGTACAGCGACGGGACGTAGAGCGGGAACTGGCTCGCGAGCTCCGCGAGCACGTCGGCACGCGTCCGCGTCCCCGCGGTGATCGCCTTGCGCAGCTCCGCCCACGCGAGCACGAGCGCCGGCAGCAGCTCCTCCGCCTCGCCGACGTATGCGGCGTCGATGAACGCCGCCATCGGCTCGGGATGCGAGGCCGTCGGGCCTCCGACGAGCACGAGCGGCGCGTCGGCCGCGCGATCCGCGGCGCGCAGCGGCAGCCCGCCGAGGTCGAGCATCGTGAGCACGTTCGTGAACGTCAGCTCGTACTGGAGCGAGAACCCGATGACGTCGAACTCGCAGAGCGCGCGCTGGGTCTCGAGCGACACGAGCGGCAGGCCGCGCGACCGCAGCTCCTCCTCCATGTCGACCCACGGCGTGAAGACGCGCTCGCACGCGATCCGCGGCTCCTTGTTGAGCAGCGAGTAGAGGATCTTCGTCCCGAGATGGGACATCCCGATGTCGTAGACGTCGGGAAATGCGAGGCACACCCGCGCGTCCGCGCTCTCCTTGACGACCGCCTGGTACTCGCCGCCCAGGTACCGCGCCGGCTTGGTGACGCGATCGATGAAGTCTGCGTAGACGTGGCGCATTGCGGGACCTGCGTTGCTACCCCAGAAACGGGTTCAGTGCACGCAAAGCTTCGCGATCGTACGGGATGCTGCCGGCGCGCTGTTCCACCAGTTACTCGCACCGTTGGCCGTGCACGACAGGTTCTGGCCGAGGTTCGCGCGCAGGTCGTAGACCCCCGCGGTCATCGGCGCCCGGATCTGCATGTTGACATTGCCCTGCGCGCCGTTCTGCTTGGACACCGGGTCGTCGAACGGGCAGCCGTAGCGAGCGCCGGGAGTCCAGCCGACCTCGATCTGGTCGACGCAGTTGCCGGGGCACGCGGTGTCCTCGATGTCGTAGTGAAACCTGAGCGAGACCAGCTCGCTCGGCGTCGCGACCGCGAGCCGCCCGGTGCCATCGAGCGCGACCTGCGTGAGCTCGATCTCGGTGTTGCCGCCATTGCCCGTCATCTTCATCGTCGCGCCGGGTGCCGCAGGCTTCACACCGCACGGCCAGTCGTCGTCGGCGTTACACACGCTGTCGTTGTCGCTGTCCTCGCATGGCGCGTCGACCGGCCGGCCGTCGACGACCATCTGGGTATCGACCACGATCTCCGCGTCGTCGGGCGGGTCACCGTCGCCGCCACTGGACGCGATGCCGTGCTCGAACCCGCACCCCGCAACCGCGACCACGACGAGGAACCCTCGCACGGCCCCAGGATACGGTAGGCTCCGCCCGATGCGAACCTTTGTCTTCATCGCCCTGCTCGCGGCCTGCAGCAAGACCGAGAAGGCGGCACCGGCTCCCACACCGGCGCCGTCCGAGCAGAAGGTGATGCCGCACGTCCAAGAGGGCGAGCTGGCTGCGAAATTCGACCCCAACAACCTGCCGGCGCCGGGCACGGCCCCTGCCCCGGTCGCGGTCACCGCGAAGGAGATCGATCCGATGTGGAATGTCCCCCTGAAGAACCTCAAGGGCCAGGCGACGAAGCTCGGCGACTGGAAGGGCAAGGCGCTGCTCGTCGTCAACGTCGCCTCGCAGTGCGGCAACACTCCGCAGTACGCGTCGCTCGAGGCCGTGCAGAAGAAGTACGAAGCGAAGGGCTTCACCGTCGTCGGCTTCCCGTGCAACCAGTTCGGCGGCCAGGAGCCGGGCACGTCGGAGGAGATCGCCGAGTTCTGCGCGTCGAACTACGGCATCACGTTCCCGATCATGGAGAAGAGCGACGTCAACGGTCCCGACCGCAACGAGGTCTACAAGACGCTGACGCCGATCGCCGACGCCTCCGGCCACAGCGGTGACATCCGGTGGAACTTCGAGAAGTTCGTGATCTCCGCCGACGGCACGAAGGTCACGCGGTTCTCGCCGCGCACGAAGCCCGACGACCCCGCGGTGATCGCGGCGATCGAGAACGCGCTACCCCGGTGACTCCATCGGCTGCACGACCATGAGCAGCTGAACCGTCGCGACGCGCAGCGCCGCGGTGCGCGCGCGCAGCAGCGGATCGACGGTGCGCAGATCGATCCACGCCGTGACGTCCTCGATCGTTCCGATCAGGAAGTCGCGGAGCCCCGCCATCGCCGCCGGCGCAGACGGAAACACGTGCGCGATCGACCGCGCCATCAGGTCGATGTCGACTTGCTCGAGCAGCCCGAGGACCTGACCGTACACCTCGTTGCGAGGCATCGTCGCGTCCTCGAACACCCGCTCCGCCGTCGAGAGCTGCTCGGCCGTGTGATCCTGCATCGTGTCGATGTGATCGAGGAATTCGTCGGGGAGATCGCAATCGGACGGCTCGCGGCGCAGGAACGCGAGCAGGTTCGTCAGGTTCGATTCGCAGACCGCACGGCTCATCCAGAACGCCGATTCGGAGCGGCCGTCCTGAAACCGCTCGGCGAGTCCCTGGTAGATCCGCGCCTGCCGCGCACGCAGCACCATCGATCTCCCGAGCATGCGGCCGACGCGGTCGGCCTCGACCGCCGGTACGACGTCGTGGCACCAGTGCGTGTACATCGCGCCGACGACGTCGCCGAGCGAGCGTCCGCGCGGTGACTTGTCGATGTATGCGTTCGCGCCGAGTGCGTAGGCGCGGCCGACCTTCTTCGGATCGAGGTCTCCGGACAGGATCAAGATCGGCGTGTACTCCCATACGAGATTCGATCGCACGTGGCGCACGACATCGAGGCCGGTGCCGTCGGGCAGGTTCATGTCGGAGATGACCAGATCGAACGTCTCGCCGTCGCTCGCCTTCTTGTCGAGCACCGCGGATGCGGCAGCAACCGACTCCACCGCCGTCGTCGTTCCCGTGAATCCGAAGTTCTCGAACGACAGCTCGACGAGGTCGACGAGAGCCGGATCATCTTCTACGTGGAGGATCGTGGAGACCACTCCAACGGGTGACTGCAATCCTCGCACCGTCGCCGGATGATCGCGCCGGCCACGTACGGTCAGCTCGGTACGACCTGGACGTCTGCGAGCACAGCGTAGTGATCGCTCGCGCAGACGCCAGCCTCGCGCTCCGTCAGCACGACGCGGCAGTCGTGCACGGTCGCGCGGCCGTCCTTCTTGCGGCTCGTCACGTAGACGTAGTCGATCCGGCGATCGATATCGAGAGAGCGCAGCGGCCGCGTCAGCTCGTTCTCGCTCGACCACGTGACGCCCTGCGCCGGCCCATCACCGGCGTGGCACTCGCGGTGGTGCCGCAGCCACGCGTCCTGGAAGTGGGTGCGCCGGCCGTCGAGCGTCGTGAGCCCGCGGAGGAAGCGCATCTCGTCGGAGTCGGGCGTCGCGTTCATGTCACCGCACAGGATGTGCGGCGCGCTCGTCGCCGTGCGGCCGATCGCGCGGATCGCATCGTCGATCGCGAGCACCTGCCGCTCGCGCGCGACACCGTCGTCGAGGCGGTAGTGTAGATGCGTCGTGTGGACCCAGACAGGATCGGCGTCGGTGGCGACGAGCCCCGACAGGAGCGTGCGGCAATCGGCCGGGCGCGCGTCGGGCAGCACCTCGCTCCGCGTGTCGAGGAGCGGCGCGCGCGTGACGATCGCGAGGCCCTGCTCGCCCGCGTACTTCATTCCCCCTTCGCCGAGCTCCCAGCTGCACGACCGGCCGTAGTGGGCGTGCATTCCGAGCGCGCCGGCGATCCGGTGCGCGGTCGTCTCGCCACCGGTCGGCTGGACCTCCTGCATGCAGATCACGTCGGGGGCCAGGTCTGCGAGCTGGCGGATCGCGAGCGCGAGTCGCGTCTCGAGCGGCGGCTCACCGCCCCAGAAGTTCAGCGTGACGACGCGGAGGCTACTGCCCACGGTACACGCAGCGCGACGTCGGCGTCTCCGACACGACGACCTCGACGAGCGCCGGCAGCGACGGCGCGATTCGCTGCCAGCACCAGATCGCGAGCAGCTCGCTCGTCGGATTCGCGAGCCCGTCGATCTCGTTCAGCACGTGGTGATCGAGCGTCTTCACGAGCGGCATCACGTGCTCGTCGATGTCGGCGAAGTCCATCACCCAGCCGCGGTCGGGATCGACCTCGCCCTCGATGACGACCTCGATCAGGTAGCTGTGACCGTGCATGCGCGCGCACTTGTGTCCCGCCGGTACCTTCGGCAGGAAGTGAGCCGCTTCGAATCGATAGGACCGTTCCAGCCGGGTCCGCATGGGGCCGCTTGTACCACGGGCACGGCCACGAGATTTCGCATCCCGGGTTTCGCCGCCGGTGTAGTGTCGCAGCCGATGAGGGCCTGGTACCTGTGCGTGCTCGTCGCCGCGTGCGGCAGCGAGTCGACCGCGAAACTTCCCGAGTGGGACAAGACGCTGCCGGACGCCGCCGTGATGGGCACCTGGCGCGGCCTCAGCCCGGCCCGCGGCATCATCCACCTCCACTCTCCGTACTCGCACGACGCGTGCGATGGGATGCCCCAGCCCGGCGGCACGCCGAACGAGCCGTGCCTCGAGCACCTGCGCGCCGCGCTGTGCACGACGAAGATCGACTACGCCGCGCTCACCGATCACGACGACTCGATGGCCGATCACGAGTGGACCGAGCTGTTCAACATGCGCGGCACCGACGAGAAGGTGATGAACCCCGCCGGCGACCAGATCGCGTCGCGGATCCGGTGCGACGACGGGCACTCCGTGCTCGTCACCGTCGGTGGCGAGAACGAGCTGATGCCGATCATGCTCGACCATCACGTGCCGGGCACCGTCGGCGAGCGCCACGACGCCTATAACGCCGACGATCCGGCGGCGGCCGCGACGCTCCGCGCAGCCGGCGCGACGGTCTGGATCCCGCACCTCGAGTCGCGCACGCTCGACCATTTGCTCGAGATCGCGCCCGACGGCATCGAGGTGTACACGCTTCACGCCAACATCGATCCGAAGCTGCGTCCGCTGCTCGGGCTCGATCCCGGCACGGCGATCAGCAACGCCGTCGAGTTTGCCGACACGAACCCGGGCCATCCCGAGCCGGATCTCGCGTTGCTGTCGTTCCTCGAGCCGAGCCGCCCGGCGATCGAGAAGTGGAACGGCATGCTCGCGATGGGCCGCAAGGTTCCGGCATCGGTGGGCAGCGACGCGCACGAGAACGCGCTGCCGGTGATGCTCGCCGACGGCGAGCGCGGCGACTCGTACCGCCGCGTGCTGCGGTGGTTCGGCAACATCGCGCTCGTCTCCGATCCGACGAACCCCGAGCAGATCGAGGCGGCGCTGCGCGCGGGCCGGATGTTCGCCGTGTTCGAGATGATGGGCACGCCGCTCGGCTTCGACGTCCATGCCGAGGGTCCCGGCGGCACCGGCGAGCTCGGCGCGACCGTCCCGACGGGGAGCACGCTCGAGGTCGACGTCCCGACCATCAGGAACCTCGATCCGTCGCTGCCGGCTCCCGAGATCACCGCCACGGTGTGGTTCGTCGACGCGGCGGGAGCCACAGCGGTCGCGTCGGGAGCGGGTCCGCATCTCTCGGTACCGATGGGGGCCAAGGGTGCGTACCGGGTCGAGATCTCGATCACACCGCACCACCTGGGTCCGTACCTTCGCGACCTCGGACCGAACTTTGCCAGCCGCGAGCTCCCCTGGATCTATGCGAGCCCTCTCTACGCGGAGTGATAGAATATCGCGCATGCCGATGGGGCCTCGCTTCGCCGCTCTCGCGCTCGGAGCACTCGGTCTATGGGGATGTCTGATCGAGCCGCCCTCCTCGGGCGACGACACGTACTATCCCGGCGGCGGGACCAGCGACGGCTGGGGCAGCGGCTGGGGCGGTGGCGGTGGCACCGGCGGCTACGGCTGTCACGCCGACGCAGACTGCGGCTCGCAGGTCTGCGCGCGCAACGGCGAGTGCATGGCCGCGAGCGCCGTCCACGTCGTCCACGTCAACTGGACCGTCGGCGATGACGCCGCGTCGGACGCGAGCTGCACGAGCGCGCCGAAGCTCAGCATCACGTTCTCGAGCAACCTCGGCGACGAGTTCGGCTTCGCGCCGGTGCCGTGCAACGCGGGCCGCTACACGATCGACAAGATGCCGATGCGCATCAACAACGTGCAGCTCGCGCGGCAGTACGAGTACGGCGGAGGTGCCAGCGGATCGTTCGACGAGGCCGGCAACGTCGTGCTCGACCTGCCCTACTGATGCGGCCCGATCTGGTTCTCGCAGCCGCGTGTCTGCTCGCCGCGTGCGGTGGCGGAACGGGCTCCGAGTGCACCGTCGACGACGACTGCGGCGGCGGTCTCGTCTGCGCGCGCAACAGCGAGTGCCTGGCGCCGGGCTCGGTCCGCTCGGCGCGCGTCACCTGGACCATCCGCGGCATGCCCGCGAGCAGCACGACCTGCGGCGCCACGCCGAGCTTCTATATCCTCTTCCATGCGCAGCCCGGCGACTCGTTCGGGTTCGAGCCGGTGCCCTGCGCGGCGGGGCTGTTCAGCATCGACAAGCTGCCGCGGCGCTTCGTCTCCGTCGAGATCGGCGTCGACGGCGGCTTCGAGGACGACAAGGCCTTCGATTCGCAGGGCAGCGCGTCATTCGATCTGTACCCCTAACCGTTTGACCTTACAGGTTAGCTGGGTATGGTCTGCCGCGTGGCGACCGCGACGATGAGCACTCCCGACAAGAAACGGATCGAGCCCGAGGATCCTTCGATCGCCGAGACGACGGCATCGGAGCTCGCGCCCCTCTATCGCCAGATGCTGGCGATCCGGCGCATGGAGGAAGCCTCGGCCAAGGCGTACTCGCAGGGCAAGATCGGCGGCTTCCTTCACCTCATCATCGGCCAGGAGGCCGTGTGCGTCGGCGCGATCGCCGCGCTCGAGCAGAAGGACTACGTCGTCGCGACCTACCGCGAGCACGGCCATGCCTACGCCAAGGGCGTCTCGGCCCGGTCGATCCTCGCCGAGCTCTACGGCAAGAAGACCGGATCGGTGAAGGGCCTCGGCGGGTCGATGCACATCTTCGACAAGTCGAAGAACTTCCTCGGCGGCTACGGCATCGTCGGCGGCCACGTCCCGATCGCGGCAGGCGCGGCGTTCGCGTCGAAGTATCGCGGCGACGGTGCCGTCACGCTGTGCTTCTTCGGCGAGGGCGCGTCGACGATCGGCGGCTTTGCCGAGGGCCTCGCACTCGCCGCGCTGTGGAAGCTACCGGTCGTGCTCATCTGCGAGAACAACCAGTACTCGATGGGCACCCCGCTCTACCGCTCGCTCGCGGTCGAGGACGTGTCGATGCGCGCGCTCGCGCACGGCATGCCGCGCGATCGATTCGACGGCGACGACGTGATCAAGGTGAAGCGCCGGATCGCCGAGGCGGTCGAGCGCGCGCGCACCACCGGCGAGCCGACGCTCGTCGAGGTCGTGACCTATCGCTTCCGCGGTCACTCGATGAGCGATCCGGGCCTCTACCGCACGAAGGACGAGGTCGAGGAGTGGAAGCGGCGCGATCCGCTCAACCGCTCGCGCGCACGGCTCACCGAGCTCGGCATGACCGAGACCGAGCTCGCCGCGCTCGAGGACGACGTCAAGGCAGAGATCGAGGACGCGGTGAAGTTCGCCGAGGACTCACCGGCCGCCGACGAGTACCTCCCCTACGTGGTGAAGGAGTAGATCGTGGCGGTCATCAGCTATCGAGAAGCGCTCAACCAGGCGATGCGCGAGGAGATGGAGCGCGACGAGAGCGTCTTCATCATGGGCGAAGAGGTCGGCTACTACAACGGCGCCTACAAGGTCACGCAGGGCATGCTGCAGCGGTTCTCCGAGCGCCGCGTGATCGACGCGCCGATCGCCGAGATGGGCTTTGCCGGCGTCGGCGTCGGCGCGGCGATGGTCGGCCTGCGGCCGATCATCGAGTTCATGACGTTCAACTTCTCGCTCGTCGCGATCGATCAGATCGTGAACAACGCGGCGAAGATTTATCAGATGAGCGGCGGGCAATATAACGTGCCGATCGTGTTCCGCGGTCCGGGCGGTCCTGCCGTGCAGGTCGGCTCGCAGCACAGCCAGTCGCTCGAGAGCCTCTACGCGCACATCCCCGGCCTCAAGGTCGCGATGCCGTCGACGGCGGCGGACGCGAAGGGCCTCCTCAAGACCGCGATCCGCGACGACAACCCCGTCGTGTTCATCGAGGGCGAGACGCTCTACAACACGACGTGGGAAGTGCCGGAGGAGGACGAGTTCCTCATCCCGTTCGGCAAGGCCGACGTCAAGCGCGAGGGCAAGGACATCACGCTCATCGCGTGGTCGAAGATGGTGTGGACGTGCCTCGACGCGGCGAAGGTGCTCGCCGAGGAGGGCATCGAGTGCGAGGTCGTCGATCCGCGCTCGCTGCGCCCGCTCGACACCGAGACGCTCGCCGAGAGCGTGCGCAAGACCGGTCGCTGCGTGATCGTCGAGGTCGGCTGGCCCGTCGCGGGCTTCGGCGCCGAGGTCGCGTATCAGATGCAGCGGCTCTGCATGGACTCGCTCGACGCGCCGATCGAGCGCGTCACGAGTGACGACGTCCCGATGCCGTACGCGAAGAACCTCGAGGACGAGGTGCAGCCGCAGGTCAAGGACGTCGTGGCCGCCGTTCGTCGTGCTCTTTACCTGGATTGAACATTCATGGCGCAGATCATCGGGCTACCGAAGCTGTCACCGACGATGGAGGAAGGTGTCCTCGTTCGTTGGACCAAGAACGAAGGCGACAAGGTGTCGCCGGGAGATCTCGTCGCCGAGGTCGAGACCGACAAGGCGAACATGGACTTCAACATCGAGGACGACGGCGTCCTGTTGAAGCTCCTCGTCAAGGAAGGCGAGACTGTCAAGCTCGGCGCGCCGGTCGCGATCATCGGCAAGGCCGGTGAGGATGTCAGCGCGCTCGTCGCGCAGGCGTCGTCGCAAGGAGGGGGCGCGCCGGCGGCGAAGGCGGAGCCGGCGCCTGCGCCTGCTGCGAAGCAGCAGCCTCCGCAGCAGGTGAAGCCCGCGACCGGGCCGGAGACCTGCGCCTCTGCACCGGCGGCGAAGAAGACGACGGCTGCGCAGGCAACGCCCAAGCAGAAATCGCCTACGCCTACGCCCACGCCTACGCCGACGGGCAAGCTCCTTGCTTCTCCACTCGCGAAGACGCTGGCGATCGAGCTCGGGATCGACCTTCGCAACGTGCAGGGCAGCGGGCCCGGCGGACGCATCGTCGAGCGCGACGTGAAGGCCGCGGCCGAGGGTGGAGGCAATGGCCACGCCCGGGTGCAGGCCGAACCGCCCGAGGCCGGGGACCGCCAGGAAGGCGACGAGCAGCCATCGCAGGCGCTCGCCGTCCGTCACGCCCGCCAGATGGTCCCGCAGGGCGAAGGCGACTACACCGACGTCCCGGCGAGCAACATGCGCAAGCGCATCGCCGCGCGCCTCACCGAGGCCAAGCGCGACGTGCCGCACTTCTACCTGATGCGCACGTTCGACGCGGCGCCGATGATGGCGTTCCGCGGTCGGCTGAACGACCTCCTCGGCGAGCGCGAAGCCGACCCGAAGGGGTCCAAGGGGAAGGTCTCCGTCAACGACCTCATCATCAAGGCCGTCGCGCTCGCGCTCCGCCGGATGCCCGAGTGCAACGCCTCGTGGGAAGGCGATGCGATCCGCCACTACCATCACGTCAACGTCGGCGTTGCCGTCGCGATCGAGGACGGGCTCGTGACGCCGGTCGTGTTCGACGCCGATCAGAAGGGCATCGGCGCGATCGCCGCCGAGGTCCGCGATCTCGCCGACCGCGCGAAGACCAAGCGACTCAAGGGCCACGAGATCACGGGCTCGACGTTCACCGTGTCGAACCTCGGCATGTACAACATCGAGCGCTTCACCGCGATCCTGAACCCGCCCGAGGCCGGCATCCTCGCGATCGGCACGGTCGTCGAGACGCCGGTCGTGGTGAACGGCCAGGTCGTCGCCGGCAAGCGCATGACCGTGACGATGTCGTGCGACCACCGCGTCATCGACGGTGCGCTCGGCGCGCGCTGGCTCGCCGCGTTCGTCGACCTGATCGAGCACCCGGAGTCGTTGGCGCTGTGACCCAGACAAAGGCGGACGCGAAAGCGCCCTACGACGTCATCGTGATCGGCTCGGGGCCTGGCGGCTACGTCGCCGCGATCCGCGCCGCGCAGCTCGGTCTGCGGACCGCGTGCATCGAGCGCGAGAACCTCGGCGGCATCTGCCTCAACTGGGGCTGCATCCCGACGAAGGCCCTGCTCCGCTCCGCCGAGGTGTTCGATCACTTCAAGCACGCGGCCGAGTTCGGCATCAAGGTCTCCGGCGTCGAGGCCGACTTCCCGGCGATGATCCAGCGCAGCCGCGGCATCGCCGACAAGGTCAGCAAGGGTATCGGCTTCCTGTTCAAGAAGAACAAGATCGACACGATCGCGGGCACGGCGAAGCTCCTGCCGCGCTCGGGCGCGTGGAAGCCGCACCAGATCGAGGTCACGTCCTCGGCAGGCAAGACCGTCTACGAGGCGAAGGACATCATCCTCGCGACCGGTGCGCGCGCGCGCTCCCTGCCGGGCATCGAGCTCGACGGCATCCGCGTCATCGAGTACCGCAAGGCGATGACGCTCGCCGAGCAGCCGAAGTCGATGGTCGTCCTCGGCGCCGGCGCGATCGGCGTCGAGTTCGCGTCGTTCTATCGCTCGCTCGGCACCGAGGTGACGATCGTCGAGTTCCTGCCGCGCCTCGTCCCGAACGAGGATCCGGAGATCAGCAAGGAGCTGACGCGCGCGTTCGACAAGCGCGGCCTCAAGAGCCTCGTCGATCACAAGCTGACGAGCGCGAAGGTCAGCGGCAACAAGGTCACGATCACCGCCGAGCCGAACAAGGGCGGCGACAAGCTCCAGCTCGAGACGGACGTGCTGCTCGTCGCGGTCGGCATCCAGGCCAACACCGAGAACCTCGGCCTCGAGGCACACGGCATCGCGCTCGAGAAGGGTTATATCAAGGTCGACGCCGAGAACCGCTGCGGCGAGAACCTGTGGGCGATCGGCGACGTGATCGGCCGCGGCCTCGCGCACGTCGCCTCCGCCGAGGGCGTGTTCGTCGCCGAGAAGATCGCGAAGGTTCACGCGGAGCCCGTCCGGTACGACGCGATTCCCGCGTGTACGTACTGCTCGCCGGAGATCGCCTCGGTGGGTCTCACCGAGGAGAAGGCGAAGGCGCAGAACGTGCCGGTCAAGGTCGGCAAGTTTCCCTTCACGGCCCTCGCGAAGGCGCGCGCCGCGGGCGACACGACCGGCTTCGTGAAGGTCCTCTGGCATGCGGAGACCGGCGCGCTCGTCGGTGCACACCTCATCGGTCCGGCGGTCACCGACCTCATCGCAGAGGTCACCCTGGCGAAGACGACGGAGGTCAACGCCGAGAGCCTCCTCGCGACGATCCACGCGCATCCCACCTTTGCCGAGACGATCAAGGGCGCGACGGAAGCCGCGCTCGGTCACGCGATCGATCTCTGAGCTCGATCTGCGACAGGGAGTGAACGAGCGCGTACGCTCGCCGAGCGAACTCGGAACATCGGGATTTTCCGAGGGCTCACGCAGTGCGGCGGAACCGTTGGGGCGCGTTCTACCACCTTGTAAGCACGAATGAATCGGCCCGCGTGGCACGTGGATTGAACCAAGCGAGCACACATCGTGTTTCAGGCTCTGGTCATCTCTGATTCTGCTTCCTCGCCGGAGCTGATCGTCCCTTCGACGAACCTCGTCACCGCCGCGCTCGTCGACGCCGGCTGCGGGCACGTGAGCCGGGCCCCCTCGATCCACGACGCACTCCCGCTGCTGTCCCGCCTCCAGCCCGACCTCGTCGTCCTCGATACGATCGAGACGCAGACGTTCGAGGGCTACCGCCGGCTGGTCGCGCGCCTGCGCGGCACGCCGCTGCTCGTGATCCTCCCCGAGGAGCTGATGCCCGCGGCATTCGACGCCGGGGTCGACGACTGCCTCGCGCGGCCGGTGCGCCGCCAGGAGCTCGTCGCTCGCGCCCGCGCCGCGATCCGCTTGCGGATCGAACGTGTCCGCCGCACGCGCCGCGACCGCAAGCTCAGCGAGGAGGTGCGGGTGCTCCAGAAGGAGAAGCACGACCTCGAGCGCATCGTCTGCGTCGACTCGCTGACCGGTATCGCGAACCGCCGCCACGCGCTCTCGCTGCTCGACGCCGAGTGGAAACGGTCGACGCGCGACGGCACGCCGCTGTCGGTCGTGATCCTCGACCTCGATCACTTCCACGCGTTCAACGAGACCTACGGTCACCCCGGCGGCGATGCCTGCCTGCGCCGGGTCACCGCCGAGATGGTGATGTGCCTGCGTCGCCCGTCTGACTACCTCGGCCGCTACGGTGGCGAGGAGTTCATCGCGGTGCTCGCGAACACCAACGCCGCCGGCGCGAGCATCGTCGCCGAGCGCCTGCGCAACGCGGTCGAGGCGCTGGCGATCCCGCACGCGGCGTCGACCTGCTCCGGCGTCGTGACGATCAGCGTCGGGTTCGCGACGGCCGAGGCCAAGCCCGACCGGCCACCGGAGTCGCTGATCAAGGCGGCCGACACCGCGCTGCTCCGCGCGAAGGCGTCGGGGCGCAACCAGATCTGCGGCGACGCGCCAGCCGAGCCGGTGTCCGATCGGCCGCGGCGGTCGAGCCAGCCGTGGCGCCGGTTCCCGCCGGTCGTCGCCGACCCGTGGTACGCCGATCGGATCCCGCAGTTCCTCGCGACGACGCGCAACGAGGTCACGGTCGCGCGCGAGTCGACCGACGGTGGCAACTTCGAGCGCGTCCGGGTCGTGGCGCGCCGCCTGCGCAGCAACGCCAGCGAGCACGCGATCGAGACGATCGCCGAGCTCGCGAGCCTGCTCGATCGCGCGGCGCGCGACGAGGACAAGGAGTCGATCGCCCGCGTCGTCGACGAGCTCGAGCAGTACGTCGAGCACGTGCAGGTGACGTATCGCCGCCCGCTCGAGCGCAAGCTGCAGGTCGGCTGACCCTCCCCGTCCGGCCAGGCCTCGCCGAGCGATGTTACGCCGGCCCGCGGCATGGTAAGTAAGCGCCATGTCCGAGCGCGTCCATCTGCCCGTCGTTCAGGGTGAGGCTGCGCCCGCGGCGACCCCGGTCCGACGGCGGCATCCCGAGTGGATTCGCGCGCAGCTGCCGAGCAAGCCGGCCTACTTCGAGCTGCGCGCGATGGTGAAGGAGCTGAAGCTCCATACCGTGTGCGAGAGCGCCAGCTGCCCGAACATCGGCGAGTGCTGGACGCGCAAGGCGCTGACGATCATGATCCTCGGCGACATCTGCACCCGGTCGTGCCGGTTCTGCGATGTCACGACGGGCCGGCCGCTTCCGGCCGATCCGGACGAGCCGCGGCGCGTTGCCGAGATGCTCGGCCAGCTCCGGCTCGAGCACACCGTGATCACGTGCGTCGATCGCGACGACCTCGCGGACTTCGGCGCGGCGCACTGGGCGGAGACGATCCGTCGCGTCAAGGAAGCGTGCCCGGAGATGACGCTCGAGGTCCTCGCCGGCGACTTCAAGGGCAAGACCGAGCTCGTCGACATCGTGCTCGAGGCCGACCCCGACGTGTTCGCGCACAACCTCGAGACCGTGCCGCGGCTGTCGCGCCAGGTGCGCGTGCAGGCGAGCTATCCGCGCAGCTACAAGATCCTCGAGCACGCGCGCCAGCGTGGCGCGGTGACGAAGACCGGGCTCATGCTCGGCCTCGGCGAGACGCTCGACGAGGTCCGCGACGTGATCCGCGAGCTCGCGGGCCTCGGCGTCGATATCGTGACGCTCGGCCAGTACCTCGCACCGAGCAAGTCGCACCTGCCGATCGAGCGCTACGTCCACCCGACGGAGTTTGCCGAGCTCGAGACGTTCGCGCGCGACGCCGGCATCACGCACGTGGTCGCCGGACCGCTCGTGCGGTCGTGCTACCACGCCGACGGTCAGGCCGCGCTCGTCCGCTCGCTGCGCAAGCGCTAATGACGGCTTGCCGGCCTAGGCGCTCGGCGCGGTGCGGGGAACGACCATCGAGTCGAACTCGACGCCGGTGCCGTCGATCGCGTGGAGGATCAGCTCGTCCTCCATGACCTCGACGTAGACGAAGTGAATCACGTCGATCGAGAACGCGGTGAACCCCTGCGAGCCGACCGGGCGCGTGCCCTTGCCGCCGCCACCGGTGACGACGAACGCGACGTCCTTCTGGGGCTTCATGCGCTCGTAGTCGTGGTCGTGGCCGGCGAGCACGAGCTGCACGCCGTACTTCGCGAGCAGCGGCTCGAGGCCCTTGCGAAGCGCCATGTCGGAGCCGTGCTCGCCCGACGAGTACGGCGGCTTGTGCATGTAGAGGATCTTCCACGGCTGCTTCGTCGCCGCGAGATCCTTGTCGAGCCACTTCATCTGGGCGCCGTAGTCGGACTCGGTATCGAGCGCGACGAAGTGAATCGGACCGTAGTCGTACGAGTACCACTTCTCGCCGCTGTCGCCCGGCAGGTTGAACACGTCGCGGAACGGCGCGCCCTGCATCGTCTTGTAGTCATGGTTGCCGGCCGACGGAAAGAAGCCGAGGTGGCGGAACAGGTCGCTGTAGACCGAGAACACGTTGTCCTCGAACTCGCCGCGCGTGCCGCTGTCGTACGCGATGTCGCCGGTGTGGATCATGATGTCGAATGGCACCTTGCTCATCTGCTCGAGCAGCGCGAACTGGTCGCTGCCGCCGCCGCCCGAGTCGCCGAACGCGAGGAAGCGGATCGGACGCTTCGAGTCCGCGGCGGGCGCGGTGCGGAAGCCGATGCGCTCCGACAGCGGCGTCGCGCCAGCCTGCAGCGTGTAGCAGTAGACCGTGTCGGGCTCGAGACCGGCGATCGTCGACCACATCTGCTTCTCGCCGGATGCGCGAACGCTCGTGTCGTCCTTCCCCGGTGCGGTCGTGACGGCGGTGCCGTCGGGCTTCGTGACCGCGACCGCCTCGCTGTCGCCGGTCTTCGAGAGCCAGCCCACGATCACCGACGACGTCGTCAGCTGCTGGAGGTACGGCGCGCGCAGGATGCGCCCCGTGGACTCACCGGTCAGGGCGCCCTCCGCACCGCACGCCTCTTCCAGAGGCTGGGTCGGCGATCCGCGCTCTGCGGGATGCGACGTATCACCCATCTCCGTCGCAGAAACACGACCCGACTGATTCCCTGCACAACCGACCCACGACAGCGCGCCGAGAACGACGCCGAGCACACCAACGTTCAACTGCTTCACGTACGGACCTCCCTTGAAGGGTGGGTCTAGCATCGGGTCTGTTGCTTGCACTTTCGATCAGCGATGGTTGCATGGAGCGTGCTGCATGCCGGCGACGATCGTCTGCAGATCGTCGGAGACGTTCGCATTCACGACGCGCGCTCCCTGTGGCGCACGCTCGCGCACGAGCGTCCGACGCACGGACAGCGCCTGGATATCGACCTGTCGCGGCTGACGTCGATCGACGGAGTCGCGATGGCGTTGCTGGTGGAGTTTCGCAACGCAATATCTGCGCGCGGCGCGCAATGTGCGATCGTCAACGCGCCAGAGTCGGTGCAACCGCTGCTGCACGTCTACCGCGGCGACGAGCCCGCGCCGATCGAGCCCCCGCCGCCTCGCCGGCCGAACCCGCTCGTGCGACTCGGGGCAGGCGTCGAGCTCCTCGTCCGCAAGGCCTACGAGCCGGTGCTGTTCGTCGGCGAGCTGTTCGAGGGCATCGGCCACTCGCTTCGCCGGCCACGCCGCGTGAACTGGCGCTCGGTCCCGCCGCTGATCGTCCAGGCGGGCTCCGATGCGCTCGTCATCGTGACGGTCCTCGACTTCCTGATCGGCTTCGTGATCGCGCTGCAGACGACGCCGCCGCTCGTCGCGTACGGCGCGAACGTGTACGTCGCCGACCTCATCGGCATCTCGGTCACGCGCGAGCTCGTGCCGCTGATGACCGCGATCATCATGAGCGGCCGCTCGGGTGCCGCGTTCGCGGCGGAGCTCGGCACGATGCACGTGTCCGAGGAGATCGACGCGCTGCAGACGATGGGCATCTCTCCCGTGCCGTACCTCGTCATCCCGCGCATGATCGCGCTCGTCGTCGTCGCGCCGATGCTCGTCCTCGTCGGTGATGCCGCGGCCGTGCTCGGCGGCATGGTCGTCGCCGTCCGCGACCTCAACCTGACGCCGCAGGGCTACATCAGCGAGCTGCGCACGGTGGTCGTCGTCTGGGACATCTGGACCGGTCTCATCAAGGGCATCGTGTTTGCCGCCGCGATCGCGGTGATCGCGTGCCAGGAGGGCCTGGCCGCGCGCGGTGCTGCGGCGGGCGTCGGCCGCAAGACGACGGCGACGGTCGTCACGAGTCTGTTCGTGATCGTCCTGTTCGACGCGGTCCTCACGATCCTGTTCCGGGGCATCGGCATATGAGCGAGCCGGTCATCATCGCGAACGACGTGTCGATCGGTTGGAGTCCGGACAAGCACCTGGTCGACCACGCGACGTTCACCGTCGAGCGCGGCGAGGTGTTCGGCATCCTCGGCCGCAGCGCATCGGGCAAGTCGACGCTGATGCGGGCGCTGATCGGGCTCGACCTGCCGCTGGCGGGCACGATCCTGGTCGAGGGCCACCCGCCGGCGCTGTCGACCGAGCGGCCGCGGTACGGCGTGATGTTCCAGCAGGGTGCGCTGATCGGCTCGCAGACCGTCGGTCAGAACATCGCCCTGCCCCTCGAGACCTGGACCGACTTGCCCAGGGATGCGATCCGCGCGGTCGCGCACGCCAAGCTCCGGCTCGTCGGCCTTGCCAGCGCGATCGACAAGACGCCGGCCGAGCTGTCGGGCGGCATGCGCAAGCGGGCCGCGATCGCCCGCGCGCTCGCACTCGATCCGTCGCTCGTGTTCCTCGACGAGCCATCGTCGGGACTCGACCCGATCACGTCGGCGGAGATCGACAACCTGATCCGCACGCTCGCCGATCACCATCAGCTGACCGTCGTCCTCGTCACGCACGAGCTCGGCAGCATCGAGACCATCGTCGACCGCTGCATCATGCTCGACCACATCCACCACCGGATCGCCGCGACCGGCACGCCCGACGAGCTCGTCCACCATCCCGACCCGATGGTCGCCAACTTCTTCACGCGCACCGCGGAGGCCGCATGATGGCAACATCGGTCCACTTCAAGCTGGGCCTGCTCGCCCTCCTCACGATGGTCGCGATCGGCGCGATCGCGTTCGTCCTCGCGATCCGCGAGCGACCGACGGACAAGTACCACACCTACTTCGACGAGTCGGTCCAGGGCCTCGACACGGGCGCGATGGTGAAGTTCCGCGGTGTCCGGATCGGCAAGGTCACCGCGATCACGATCGCCTCGGATCACCGGCTGATCGATGTCCAGATGTCGATCGACCCCGGTGCGATCGACCTCGAGTACCTGAAGCCGAAGCTGCGCGCGCAGCTGTCGACGTACGGCATCACCGGCGTGAAGCTCATCGACCTCGACCTCCTCACCCCCGACACGCCTCCGCCGCCGACGCTCGCGTTCATCCCGCCGCGCAACTACATCCCGTCGCGGCCGTCGGTCCTCGACAGCCTGTCGCGCCGGCTCGACACGATCAGCGCGCGCCTGATCGTCCTCGTCGATCGCGCGGTCGAGGGTGTCGACGAGGTCCGCGAGTTCGTCGGCACGGCGAACGGCGCGGCCGCAGACTTCCGCGGGCTCCTCCAGCATGTCGACCGCACCGCCGCCAAGCTCGACAAGCTGCTCGTCAATGCCGACAAGGTCAGCGCCTCGGCCGAGGACCTCGCGCAGAGCGCGACGGACCTGGTTCGCAACACGACCGACCTCGTGCGCAACACGGCGGAGTCGAGCACGAGCCTGCACGACACCATGCGCGATATCAGCGATGCGGCGCGCTCCCTGAGCGCGTTCTTCGACGCCCTCGAGCGGCAGCCCGACATGCTGCTCAAGGGGCGCGCGGCCCGGAGGCATCCATGAGGTCCGTAGTCGTCGCCACGCTGCTCGCCGGGTGCGCGCTCACGAAGCAATCCGAGCCGGTCGACATCCGCTACTACACACCGGCGGTCGCGACGGACGCGCCTGCGTCCTCGCACGAGACCGCACGTGCGCGCGTGCGCCTGGGGCGCGTCACGGCGAGCTCGCACCTGCGCTACTCGATCGCGCAGCGCAGGTCGCCGGTCGAGCTCGAGCTCTACGAGTTCGACCGCTGGACCGACACACCCGACGTCTACGCGCGGCGCTCGCTCGAGCGCGCACTGTTCCAGGAGCGACCCATCGAACAGGCAACCAGCGGCGCCGCGTTCACCGTCGATGTCGACGTGATCGCGTTCGAGGAGGTCGCGTCACCGCACGCCGGCCGCGTGCAGCTGCGCTACCGCCTACGCGACGAGCACAGCGTGATCGCCACCGACGTCATCACGGTCGTACGCGCGTCGCGCGGCGCCAGGCTCGCAGACGTCGCCGCCGCGATCGGCGAGGCGCTCGACGCGGCAACGGCGCAGATCGCAGGGCGCGTGCTGACGACGCTCTCGCGGCGTTGATGGCTCGCGCCGTGCAGCATCCCGCTCGGAATGCTGTCACAAGGCTTCGCATCGCGCGTGCTCGACCGCTCGCTGCGGCCGCTCAGCAAGGTGCACGCCGGCGAAGGTGTGACGTCGGTGTTGATGCTCACCTGCAGCTTCCTGCTGCTCACGAGCTACTACGTGATGAAGACCGCGCGCGAGGGGATGATCCTCGCCGGCGGCGCGTTCGGGCTCCAGGGCGACGAGCTGAAGACGTACACGAACGCCGCGATGGCGGTCCTCCTGATCGCGTTCGTGCCGCTGTACGGCGCACTCGCGAACCGCGTGCGCCGGATCGCCCTCATCAACATCACGTACGCGGCCGTGGCGGGCTGCCTCGTCGTGTTCTACGCGCTGAACCAGCTCGGCGTTGCCGCCGGCATCACGTTCTACGTATGGCTCGGGATCGTCAGCCTGTTCCTGATCGCGCAGTTCTGGTCGTACGCGAACGACATCCACACCGAGGAACAAGGCAGGCGCCTGTTCCCGGTCATCGCGGTCGGTGGCTCGCTCGGCGCGATCATCGGGCCTCGCGTCGCCGGCCTCGCCGGCACGTACACGCTGCTGCCGATCGCGGCGACGATGCTCCTCGGCTGCGTCGTGCTGCTCAACGCGGTCGAGGCGCGCGACGGCCACCAGCCGCAGCACGTCGTCGAGGCGCCGATCTCCGGCCCCGGCGGCTTCACGCTCGTCCGGCGCGATCCGTATCTCCTGCTGATCGCGTCGATGCTCGTCGTGCTCAGCCTCGTCAACACGACGGGCGAGTACATCCTCTCGAACGCGGCGCGCGAGCACGCGATGGCGGTGACGTCCGTCGTCGACGAGCAGCGCGAGATCATCAAGTCGTTCTACGGCGACTTCTATTCGTCCGTGAACATCCTCGCGTTCATCCTGCAGGCATTCGTCGTGTCGCGGCTGATCGATCGGTTCGGCGTGCGGCGCCTCCTCTACGTGATGCCGTTCATCGTGCTCTCGGCGTACACGGCGATCGCGCTGGTCGGCAGCCTGGCAGTCGCCCGCGCGGCGAAGCTCGCCGAGAACAGCACTGACTACTCGCTGCAGAACACGCTGCGCCAGACGCTCTACCTGCCGCTGTCGCGCGTCGCCAAGTACAAGGCCAAGGCAGCGATCGAGACGTTCTTCATCCGCACCGGCGATCTCCTGGCCGCGCTGCTCGTGTTCGTCGGGATCCACGAGCTGTCGCTCGGCCGCTCGAGCTTCGCCGTCGTCAACCTGGTCCTGGTCGCCGTGTGGATCGCGATCGTCGTCGGCCTGGCATCGCATCACCGCCATCGCAGTCACGAGCGAAATGGAGACGTATGAAGCTCTCGATCGTAGTAGCGGTCCTGTGCCTCGGCTCGAGCGTGCGTGCGGAGCCAGACGTACCTGACTACCAGACGCCCGGAAGACCCACGCCGGGTGTGCCGCTGCCACCACCGGTCGCCAACGCGCCGCCGGGTGCGGGCATGCCCGAGCCCGTCCAGCTCGGCGAGGACGAGGAGCAGCTCGGCCCCCCACCCTCGCCGGTCGGCCAGCCCTACCCCGGCGAGGAGAGCGGGCGGATCGACGAGCCGGAGCGCGAGTCGCAGGGCCGCAAGCTGGCCCGCGGTCTGCTCTACCTGCCGCGCGCGATCGTCACCACGCTGCTCACGCCGGTGCGCGTCGGCGTCATGTTCACGTCGAAGTACGAGATCGGGCCGCGACTCCATCGCTGGTTCTATAACGACGCCGACACGTTCGGCCTCTACCCCTCCCTCGCGTTCGAGAGCGGCTACGGCTTCCGGGTCGGCGCGCAGATGATCTACCGGCCGACGCCATACGATCGGTTCCGCGCGTTCGGCGGTGGCAACTTCACCGGCGAGCGCACCCGGTTCGCGGCCTCGTACGAGGCGCTCGACCGCGCCGGTGGTCGCCTCGATTTCGGCGCCAGTGCCGAGTACAACAAGCGCCCGGACGACATGTTCTACGGGTTCGGTAACACCGATTCCCTCGACGTCGTGCCGCTGATGCCCGTCGCGCTCGGCATCGACAGCCGTGCATTCGACGCGGAGTATCGGTCGCGCCTCGACCGCGCGACGGGAACCGCCGATGCACTGGTGCTCTCCCACATCCACACGCGCGGCACCGTCGCAGTCGCCGATCGCAACCGAGACCCGTCCAAGCACGACGAGTCGATCTTCGACATCTACGAGCCCATGTCTCTCGTCGGCTTCAACAGCTACCGCTACACCTACGCCGAGCTCGAGGTGTACTGGGACAACCGGCACGCCGTGACGCCCTGGGATCATGCAGGCGTGACGAGTCGGGGCACGTTCGCATCGGCGTGGGCGGGCCGGATGCTCATGGAGGACATGCGCGACTTCTGGCGCTACGGCGTCGAGCTGCAGCAGTTCATCCGCCTCGCCGATGGTCCGCGCGTCCTGTCAGCCCGCTTTCACGGCGAGGCGATCAACGCGCGCGTCGACGAGATCCCGTTCACCGAGGTCCCACCGCTCGGCGGCCCCTACTTCCTGCGCGGGTACCCGATCGACCGGTTCCGCGACCGGATCGCGGCGGTCGGCACGCTCGAGTACCAGTGGGACCTCGCGTACGGCATGTTCGCCAGCCTGTTCGTCGACTGCGGGCGGGTCTACTCCTCCTACGACGACCTGAGCCTCGACGACCTTCGCACCGGCTTCGGCCTCGCGTTCGAGGCGCACACGAAGGGCTTCACCGCGGTCCGCCTCAGCATGGCGTCGTCGGAGGCCGGCGACATCTTCTTCAACCTGTACTTCGAACCCATCATCGCGGTCAAACCGCGCGTGGAGCGCCGATGAAGACGTACAAGCAGATCTGGCCCGTCGCGATCATCTTCGCTGCCTGCTCGGGAAGCAACGCCGTGCCGAGTGCTCGGTTCGCGAACGCACCGCCGGTCGAGATGGTCAACGATCAGCGAAACACGAAGACGCCGCCGCGCAACAACGACCGCCCCGACGCGCTCTTCTACTTCGACGGATCCGTCTATCGGCGGACGCTGCGGCCGATGGAGCTGCCGCTCCCGGAGCGCGCCCGTGGCGTGAACGCGCTCGACGAAGTCCCGGACTCCACCTGGTTCACGAACCGGATCGGCGTGCGTGATCTGACGCTCGACGAGATCCGCCGGGGGCCGAACGTGGTCGGGAACCCAGAGAAGTTCACACCCTGGACGATCCACTCGAAGAAGTCGACCGGCGAGTCGCTCGGGTTCGTCATCACCGACAGCCGTGGCGAGCGGTTCCTCATCAAGTTCGACCGGGTCGGCTATCCCGAGCTCGAGACCGCGACCCAGCTGATCGCCGGGCGCATCCTGTGGGCCGTCGGCTACAACGTGAGCGACGACTATATCGCGCAGATCCGGACCGAGGACCTCGTCGTCGGCGCGGACGCCGAGACCGACCTGCGCAGCGGCGTCTCGCGCCGATTCACGCCGTCGGACCTCGCGACCGCGCTCCAGGGGGTCGAGCACGACATCACCGGCAAGATCCGCGTGATGGCCTCGCACTTCGTCGACGGCAAGCCGCTCGGCGGTCACCGCGGCGAAGGGACCCGGCCCGACGATCCGAATGACCTGATCCCGCACGAGTTGCGTCGCGACCTGCGAGGCGCGGTCCCGGTGTTCGCCTGGCTCGACCACGCCGACGTCAAGGAGCGCAACACGCTCGACGTCTGGGTCGAAGATCCTCGCGTTCCGAGCCGGCACTTCGTCGTTCACTACTTCCTGGACTACGGCAAGGCGTTCGGCGGCCTGTCGCTGCTCGCGAACGACCCGCGGCGCGGCGTCGAGTACGCGCTCGATCCCGCGGCGATGTACGGCTCGCTCATCACGCTCGGGCTCAGGCCGCGACCGTACGAGCGGCGGCACTACCCGACGCTGCGGGGAATCGGCCCGTACTCCGCCGCGGATTACAGTCCGGCGGAGTGGCGGCCGAGCACCCCGTCATACCTGCCGTTCGTCCTCGCGGACCGGATCGACTGGTTCTGGGGTGCCAGGATCGTGATGCGGTTCACGCCCGACCAGCTGCGTGCCATCGTCGAGCTCGGCGAGCTGTCGGACCCCGCGGCCGAGAACTACCTCATCAACACGTTGATCGCCCGGCAACGCGAGACCGCGGCCTACGCGTTCTCGCGCGTGAGCCCGCTCGACAACTTCGTCGTCAATGGCTCCGCCGTCTGCTTCGACGACCTCGCCCTCGCGTACCAGCTCTCGACCTCCCAGACCCGCTATCTCGTGCGCACGTTCGATCGGCGCGGCCGACAGCTCGCCGCATCTTCGGTATTCGACGCGGCGTCGAGTCACACGTGCACGGCGCCGATCGCGATCTCGAGCGATGCCGACGGCTACACGATCGTCGAGCTCGAGACGCGCCGCGACAAGGGCGGCCTCACGGCCTATGTCCACCTCGCACGCGACCCGCAGACCCGCGCCTTGCGCGTCATCGGCATCTGGCGCGACTGACAGACCGGCGGCTGGTGCCCCGGAGGCTCAGCTGTCACCACCAGGAGGAGAAAGGAAAACCCAGGTGACAGACGGACGAGCGCAGGGCAGCCAGCCACCGAAACCTCAGTGGCTCGCGACGACGTCGCGCCGCGACAGCTCGCTGGCCACCACGTGCGTGTAGTTCGCGATCAGGTCGCGCAGGTTCTCCGGATCGATCGTCTTGCTGAGCGCCGACCAGACGAGCTGATCGTCGTGCAGCGTGTAGACGCTCGTCTCGAGCCGCACCACCGACTCCAGCGTGCCGAGTGCGCCGGGCCCGTACAGGACGCCGGCGGTCTCGAGGTAGGCACCGAACGTGCCTGGCGTCCGTGCGCTCTCGCCGACGAAGCGCATCACGATGACCGCGCTGTAGCCGCCTGCGGAGAGCTCGTCGACGACGCGGCGGCGATCCATGCGATCGCCGTCGTCGAGGACCGCGTACGCGGGAACGCTGCGTACGCCCATGCGAAGCAGCTCGCGCGCGAGACGATCCTCGAAGCTCCGGCGCACGACGCCGTCCGGCGACGTCGACATCGTGACGACGTTGCTCAGATCGAAGCGCCGCGTCGAGTCACTGATCCATGCCTGCTCGATCGACGTGGTCGTCGGCGAACAGGCGAGACCTACGGTGAGGACTCCTGCGATCACGCGTCCCATCTCGTCCTCCTGAAGGTCGCCGTTCTGCCGCGCGAACATGCCGGCCTCGACGCCCCACAGGGTCAGGGCCCCGAGAGTGATGCGGCGAGACAGGCGAGACGCCATGGGATGCGAGGACTAGCCTCGCGGCGTGAAGTTGATCTGCTGGCCGCTGACGGACAGCTCGGCCATCGCGCCGCCCTTCGGCACGACGAAGATCGCCACGCCATCGCGGAACGTGGTGGATGCAGCGGCGCCCGCGGTGAGCGCGACGGCCGATGCGTTCGCGCCGACCGAGAACGTGCCGTTCTTGAGCGCCTGGACGCGCGCCGGATCCTGAAACACGATCAGCTCCGAGAACGACTGCGCGCCGATCTGCGCGCCGACCGAGCCCTGGTTCAGGTCGACGTAGCCGACGGGGGTTCCGCGCTCGAACAGGATGCCGCGTCCGTGCGCTGCACCGACGACGAGTCCGCCCTTGCCGATGTTCGGGAACACGGCGTAGCCGGCGGAGCGGCTGAGGGTTTCGCGCAGGCCCGGATCGCGATCCATCATCGCCGAGAGGGTCGAATTTGCTTGAGTCTCGAGCTCGGCCCTCCCGCTCGACGACTTCGGCGCGGTCGCGCACGCGGCGAGCGCGACGGCAATCATGGCAGTTGTCAGGTTTCTCATCGGTTGTTCCTTTGCAAGCTCGTCCTCAGGCGATGCACCTCGAGGACCAAGGGCCGCTACGGTGAAACCGTCAGCGGAGAACTGGCGATCAAAGCGCTTCGTGCGAGCGAATTCGCGAGCGCGTCGGGATGCTCGGTCGCGATCGTGCGGGCATCGCTGTAGGCGCGCCGTGCACGGTCGAGCCATTTGGTCACGCGCGGAGCGGGTCGGCGCGGCCTGGCGTCGGCGACGGCGTGCCGGAGCCGGACGGCCATCGCGACGTACAGGTCACCGCGCAGCTGGTGCGCGACGAGGCGCCACGCGGGCGTGCCGGTCCGGGTGACCTCGTCGAGGATCGCCAGCGTCGGCGCCGCCGCGAGCTCGAGCCCGAGCCGTGACACGTCACTGTCCTTCAAGTGATCGAGCGCCGCGGTCCGCGTGCGGGCCGCGCACATCGTCATCGCGAGCGTCGCCGAGGTGCGTTCGTCGACGTCGGAGACCGCGCCATGCGGGCCGAGGTCACGGCAGACAAACGGCACCTCGCTGTCGCCGAGAACGTGGACGTCACCGGCGAGCCCTCCTACCGCACCGAGCAGTATCGAGAGCAGCCAGTCGACCATGGCCGAGCGATCCTGCATCGCATGTACCGCGCGCACCGATCACCGTGATTCACCGCTCTGGATCGTTCCTACGTGCAGCCCGCCGTCCCACCGGCGCTCCGCGAGCACGCGTCGCGCACACGTACGTGACGCGGGCATCGCGTTCACCACGTACGGTCAGTGCTCGGGCCACGGCAGCGAGCGATGGACCTCGCGCCAATCACGCGCGACGTCGACCACGAGCCAGCCTCGCTCCGGCGCATCGGCGAGGAGGTGCACCGCGTCCGTTTCCCGTCCGCGCACCGTCTCCGCGTGATCGATGATCACACCGAGCCGCGCGCCCGGCCCGGAGGTCGTGCGCGCGATCATCGAGAACCCGGCATCCGCGCTCACGAATGCCATCACCGGCTCCCCCTCGATCGTCGCCCTGCTTCGCACGATCTGGTTTCCCGGCACGCCGAGCTCCTTGCTCGCCCACGGCCGGATCGTATCGACGTCGCCGCCGGAGACGATGTACGGCGTGAAGCCGTGGGCGCGGAGAAACGCGAGCATCTCCGTCATCGGCGTGTAGACCATGTCGGAGTACCGCTTGCCGAGGACCGGATGACGGACCGGATCGAGGGTCAGCGCCCGCGCGAGGGGCATCGCCTGCTCCTCCCACAGGGTGCCGTCGTCGTCGAACAGGACGATGCGGGCCTCGGGCGGCAGGTAATGAGGCCCCGGCCGGGTGACGTTCGCGACGAAGTCGAAGATTCGCTGCTTCGCGACGCCGTCGCGCCACGACGGCAGAGGATCTACCTCTTGCGCGGCTGCCGAGTCGGGACACCCCGAGCTCAGAGCAACGGCCATGGCGATGAAGGTACGGCGCGCCGCCAGGGTCATGGCACACCCGACTGCGAAGCGCGTGCCTGTCAGGCGAGCAGATCGCGCAGCAGCTCGTAGATCAGCTTGATGATCAGCGCGCCGGACACCGCGAGCACGAGTCGTCGGACGATCCGGTCGCCGCCGCGCATCGCGAGGCGGGCACCGAGGAGCGCGCCGACGAGCTGGCCGGCGGCCATCGGTAACGCGACGCTCCACAGGACGTAGCCCGAGCTCGCGAACACCGCGACCGACGCCAGGTTCGACGCGAAGTTGACCACCTTCGCGTCGGCGCTGGCGTGGACGAGGCTGCGGCCGCACAGCGCGACGAAGCCGACGATCAGGAACGTCCCCGTCCCCGGACCAAAGAATCCGTCGTACGCGCCGATCGAGAGCGCGAGCAGTGCCGCGATCCAGCGGCGTGGCTTCTGAGCGTCCTGATCGCGGGTCGGCTTGCGCACGACGAGCAGCAGCGCGGCGCCGATCAGCATCGCGATGACGATCGGACGCAGCGCGTCCTTGTCGATCATCGTGACGAGCCCGGCGCCGACGAGCGCCCCGGCAAGCCCGAGCGGGAACGTGAACACGGCCTGCTTGCGGTCGACGCGGCCCGCCCGCCAGAACGCGACCAGTGCCGACGACGATCCCCACACGCTCTGCGCCTTGTTCGTGCCGAGGACGAAGTGCGGCGGCAGACCCGCTGCGAGTAATGCGGGGACGGTGATGAGACCGCCGCCGCCGGCGATCGCGTCGACCATGCCCGCACCGAGTGATGCGACGGTCAACAGCGCGATCGTCAGAGGTCCCACGGCGACAACCTTTACCTACGTGATCAGCAGCGGTGGATCAATCCCATTGCTGGCACCCGACCGAGGAGTAGACCGGACAAAGGCCATGCATATCTCACACGTCCACGATGGCCTCGCCGGCGCCGGAGTGCGCGGACGTGCACCGTCGGTGGCGGGCGGCCCCGAATCGGTCCCGCACCACATCCGGGCCGCCGGAGCGATCACGCTCGTCGCGGCGAGCTTCGTCATCACCGCGCACCTCGGCATCTCGATCCATCAGGTGAACCATCTCGGTTCGCTCGTGTGGCCACCGACCGGCATCGCGCTCGCGTGCCTCGTGCTGTGGGGGACACGGCTGTGGCCCGGCGTCGCACTCGGTTCCGGCATCACGGTCCTGAGCTTCGGGTTCTCGCTGCCGGTCGCGCTGATCATGGCCGGCTGCAACACGCTCGAGGCGTTTCTCGGCGCGCTCCTGCTGCGGCGCCTCGGATTCCGGCCCGCCCTGGGACGCGTCTACGACGTCGTGATCCTGATCGGCGTGGCGATCGCCACGACCGCGTTCGCGACGATGCTCGCCACCGAGACCTTGACCGCGATGGGGGCGCTCCTGCCGGGCACGGCCGCGACGTTCCGGGCGACGGTGTCGTGGGGCCACCTGAGCGCGATCCTGCTCGTCGCGCCCGCGATGTTCACGCACGTCGCGCGCAGACAGCTCCGCGACCTCGAGCGGCCCAACACCCTCGAGCCGATCGCGATGTGCGTGTGCGTAGCCGCGTCGATCGTCGTCGTGTTCGGCGGCTGGCTGCCCGACTGGCTGCCCGGCGCCCACGAGCCGTACTACGTGCTCCTGGTCCTGCTCTGGACCGCGGTCCGGTTCGGACCTCGCTACGGATCGCTCGCGAGTATCATCACGTGCGGCATGGCGCTGCTCTACGCATCGCTCGGCCGCGGCCCGTTCACGACGCTCAACGACCTCCAGAGCTTCATCTGGCTGTCCTCGATCACGACGCTGACCGCCGGCGCGCTCTCGTACGACCGACTGTGTGCGGTCCGGCGCCGGTCGGCGATCCTCCACTCGGCGCTCGACGCGATCGTCACGACCGACGAGAGCGGTCACGTCGTCGAGCTCAACCCGGCCGCCGAGCGGATGTTCGGCCTTCGCGAGTCGGACATCCTCGGCAAGGACCTCGCGCCGTTCGTCATCCCGCCGGCAGAGCACGACCGCCAGCAGTCGCTGCGCGAGTACCTGCACGAGACGCCGGGAACGATCATCGGCAAGCGGCTGCGCACGACGGCCATGCGCGCCGACGGTACGAAGTTCTCGGCGGAGATCGCGATCACGCGCCTCGTCGACCAGGGCGAGGTGCTGATCACGGGCTTCGTCCGCGATCGCACCGGTGAGGTGCTGGCCGAGCGCGCCCTGCTCCGCGCGCAGGATGACCTCGAGCAGAAGGTCTCGGACCGCACCGCGCAGCTCGTCGCGAGCAACCGCGAGCTCGAGGATCGCGAGACGCTGATGCGCGAGGCAGAGGAGCTCGCGCAGCTCGGCAGCATCGAGATCGACCTCCGGTCGAGCGCGGTCAGGCTGTCCACCGAGCTGAACCGGATCCTCGGGCGCAACGCGCTCGATCCGCAGCCGACGTTCGAGGACGTCCTCGCGATGATCGACCCCGCCGACCGGTCGCGCGTCCGTACGCTCACCGCTCGCGCGGTCAAGAATCGCACCGAGTTCGGCTTCCAGGTCCGCGTCATGCGCACCGACCGCTCGCTGCGGACGCTCCAGGTGCAAGGGCGCGTGATGATCGACGAGCTCGGCCGGCCCGCGCGGATCGCCGTCTGCGCGCAGGACGTCACCGACCGGGTCCGCGCCGAGGAGTGGTCGAAGCGGTTCTTCGACCTCGTCGAGTCCTCCGAGGATGCGATCATCGGCTTCTCGCTCGGGGGCACGATCGAGAGCTGGAACGCGGCGGCGGCGAAGCTGTTCGGGCTCAGTGCCGCGGCCGCGATCGGGATGCCCTCGACGATCCTCGTCTCCGAGAAGCAGGCCCCGCAGATGATCGAGACGATCCGCAAGGTCGCGGCCGGCCAGCGCGTCGCTCACTACGAGCTGGTCCACCGCCGCCAGGATGGGACGGAGTTCGACGCGTGGGTGACGACGTCCGCGATCATCGACCCCGAGGGGCACGTCGTCGGCATCTCCGAGGTGCTTCGCGATCTGACGCCGATGAAGCGCGTCGAGACGCAGCTGCGCACCTCGCTGCGCGAGAAGGACGCGCTGCTCCGCGAGGTCCACCACCGCGTGAAGAACAACTTGCAGGTGGTGTCGAGCCTGCTCCGCCTCCAGGTCGCCGCCCAGCCGAGCGAGACGGCGAGGAAGTCGCTGCTCGACAGTCAGAGCCGCATCCAGTCGATGGCGCTCGTCCACGAGCTGCTCTACCAGTCGAAGGACTTCGCCCACCTCGCGATCGGCCGCTACATCGAGAGCATCGGCAGCTGGCTGGTCAAGACCTACAGCGGCGAGAAGGGCAACATCGAGTTCACCTCGAGCACCGCGAACGTCTGCCTCGACATCGACCGCGCGATCCCGTGCGGCCTCATCGTCAACGAGCTGATCACCAACGCGCTCACCCACGCGTTCCCCGACGAGCGCCCGGGACACATCCGGGTGACGATCGTCGAGCACGATCAGACACTCACCATGACGGTCAGCGACGACGGCATCGGCCTTCCGCAGGACTTCGAGATCGACGGCACCAAGTCATTTGGCCTCGCGATCACGCGTACGCTCACCGCCCAGCTCGGCGGGACGCTCGACATCGACTCGAACAAGTCCGGTACGGCGGTGCGCGTGACGTTCCCGACGTCCGTCGCCGCGTGACAGGTCTGCTCGCGCACGCGTGGCATGGACGATGCTGCACCTCGTCTCGGAGGTACGCCCATGTTCAGAACACCTGTTTGCTTAGTCGTTGCGAGCGCAGGCATCTGTGGAAGCGCACTCGTACATGCCGAGGAATACGAGGTCGCCGGCGACGGCAACGACATGTACAGCTACGCGTGGGGCGACAAGCGTCTGGTGTCGAGGATCGGCATCGGCGTCTCGCTCGACGGTGGCGTCGGCGGCTTCACCGACGGCGATGTCTCCGACACCCTGCTCAACCGCGGCCAGGGCGTGTGGGGTCTGCGTATGACGCTCGGCAGCCACACACCGCTCGGCCTGGACATCGGCTACGTCGGCACGATCAACAGCATCGACTCGCTCGCCGACAGCGACGCCGATCTCGTCGGCACCGCCGTCGAGGCCGCGGTGCGGTGGAACATCCTGCCGCACTTCCAGTGGTGCCCGTACATCTTCGGCGGCGCCGGCTGGCAGCACTACGACATCGCGAACGCGACGTTCTCTCGCGCGGACGAAGGGATCGAGGACAGCGACGATCTCGCGATCTTCCCGATGGGAGCCGGTATCTCGTACCGCGACCGGAGCGGCCTCACGGTCGATCTGCGCGGCACGTTCCGGCTCGCGCAGAGCTCGGGACTCATCCTCGCTCCGTCCGGCGACGAGGTCGACCTCCACACGTGGGGAGCGAACGCCTCGCTCGGCTACGAGTTCTAGATGCTGACGCTCACCTATCTCGTGCTGTCGCTCGCCGCGGTCCTCGCCGGTGCCACGCTGCTGTCCAGCGAGCACTGGCTGTGGCGGCGAGGGAGCATCCTCGCCGCCGATCGCGGCTGGCGCGCTAGGCGCCGAGCCCACCGTGTCGTGCAGCGATTCGCTGGAGCTGCGCGATCGAGTGCGCGGAGAGCTTGTTGGTGATCCGCTGCCGGTGGGTCTCGACCGTTCGCCGCGCGATCACGAGTCGCGTCGCGATCTCGTCGTTCGAGAAGCCGCGAATCAGGAGCTCGAAGATCTCGCGCTCGCGTTTCGTCAGCCGCGCGAGCGGTCGCGCGATGCTCTCGACGAGCTCCGCGTCGACCGCGCTGCGCGCGACCGACGGCGGTAGATACCGCACGCCGGCGAGCACCGCGTTGATCGCCTCGACGATCTCGCCGATCGGCTGGGTCTTCATCGCGTAGCCCCACGCGTGCGCGCGGAGCATGTCTGCGATGAGCCCGGGCTCGTCGATGACCGACAGCCCGAGGACCCGGCAGTTCGGCTGGACCTCGTAGAGCTCGCTGGTGAGACTGATTCCGGAAGTCCCGGGCATCAAGATGTCGACGACGGCAACGTCGATCTCGACACGTCGTGCGAGATCGATCGCTTCCGTGGCATTGCCGGCCTGGCCGACAACCTCCACCTGGTCTTCGCGCGAAAGGGCCACCGCGAGCCCTTCGCGAAACAACGGGTGATCGTCAACGAGAGCTACCTGTGTACGTCGCGCCGCCATGGCTACGGATTGGCATGTCCTCGCGAATGCCCAACCCAGTTTCGACCTCACCTTGGAAAACTACCGGCGTGGCGAACGGGAGCGCGCGAACACGGCGCCCGGCGAAAACTCCGCGTACGGTGGAACCCTCGCTATGCTCCGGCCATGGAAGTTACGGTCGTCGGGGCCGGCATCATCGGGCTGACCACGGCGCTGACACTGCAGGAGCGAGGTCATCGCGTACGCGTCGTTGCCGCCGCAACCGGCGCAGCGACGACATCGGCCGTCGCCGGCGCTGTGTGGTTTCCGTATCGCGTCGGTCCGCCGGGGCGCGTCGCGGTCTGGGCCGCGCGGACGCGCGACTGGCTCGAGCAACTCGCGCGCAGCGCGCCCGACGCCGGCATCGACGTGCTGACCGGCTACGAGATCACGACGGAGGCCGGCACTCCACCCGCGCGTCCGTGGTGGGCCGCCGCACCGACGATGGAGGGCGACACGCTCGTCGCCGAAGGCGTCGACGTCGCGCGCGTGCCGGCTCCCGTCACCGGCACGCCCGACGCCTGGCGCTTCACCGCGCCGCGCGCTCAGCCGTCGCTGTTCCTGCCGTGGCTCGAGGCGACGCTCGCCCGGCCGATCGAGCGCCGCGCCGTCACCGATCTCGCCGCCGAGCGCGGCGACGTCGTCATCAACTGCACCGGCCTCGCGTCGCGCGAGCTCGCGAACGACGACCTCGTGTTTCCGCTGCTCGGCCAGATCGTGATTGCCGAGCGCGGCGCCGCCGACCTCGCGACGACGGTGACCGACGATCGCGATCCGGAGGCAATCTTCTACATCATCCCTCGCCGCGACGAGGTCGTGCTCGGTGGTTGCTCGCTGCCGTTTCCGCCGGGAGCCGAGCCCGAGCTCGATACCGCGATCAGCGAACGCATCCTCGCGCACGCGCGCGTGCTCGGGATCTCCGTCGGTGCCGTCCGTGTCGAGCGCGTCGGTCTTCGCCCGTATCGCGCGGAGGTGCGGCTCGAGCGTGACCCGGCGCACCCGCGCCTGATCCACAACTACGGGCACGGCGGCGCCGGCTTCACGCTGTGCCGCGGCTGCGCCGAGGATGTCGCGAAGCTCGTCGCGTAGGATCAGCCGATGACGCCGCTGAAGTAGAGACCCGCGGCAGCCGCGGACGCGACGAGCAGGACGATCGACAGGATGATCAGCGCGCGGCCGGTGGTCCCGCCATCCATGCGCTTGACGAGCGAGGCGTCGGCCTTCGTGTCGGCGACGCTGTCACCGGCGCCGCGCGAGCTGGACTCCGGCACCGGCGTGCGATTCCCGCCGCTCGGCATGACGCCCTGCTTCGTCGCGTCGGGCTTGGCGCCCTTGCCTTCCTCGCGGACCATCAGCTTCGTCGGATCGTCGTCGCCGGGGCGGCCCTTCGTGCTCTCGATGACCAGGCCGCCGCCCTTCGGCGTCTTCGGCGAGCCGTCGAACTTCGGCGCATCGCTGATCGCGGTGACCTCGGAGGAGTCGCCCATCGATACCGGCGGGTGGTCGCGGCGCACGACAGGCGCGACGCTGCCGCGCGGCTCGTGCATGCGCGGCGGCGCCTTGTCGTGCGAGGTCTCGTCCATCGCGAGCACGGCGGGATGCACGAGCCCCTGGGTCAGACAGCGCTCCCACGCCTCGCGGAGTGCCTGCTCGGCCTCGGAGGCATCCTTGAAGCGAGCCTTGTCGCTCGGCTGCAGCGCGGTCATCGCGACCTGTGCGAGTGGCTCGGGGATCGAGGGATCGTGGCGCGTCGGCGGCGGCGCGTTGCCCTGGACGACGTAGCCATTCGTCGTCTTCGTGTCGGGCCCCTCGTACGGGATGCGCCCGCTCATGAGCTCGTACATCACGGCGCCCCACGCGAACACGTCGGCCTGCGGCGTGTAGCGGCCTTCCTTGATCGCCTCGGGCGGCGAGTAGCCCGGCGTGCCCATGAAGATGCCGACCTGGGTCAGATCGCTATCGGGCATGCGCGCGATGCCGAAATCGGCCAGCTTCCACCGGTTGTCGCCGGCGTGCAGCACGTTCGCCGGCTTCACGTCGCGATGGACGATGCGCTGGCGGTGCGCGAACGAGAGCGCGCTCGACAGGTCGAGGCCGATCTGGACGCAGCGCGCGAGCGGCAGCCGCACGCGATCGAGGCGATCGGCGAGCGACTCGCCCGGCAGGTACTCGAGCACCATGAACGGCGCGCCGCTGTCCTCGTCGACGCCGACGTCGAAGATCGTGACGATCGCCGGGTGTGACATCTTCGCGGCGGCCTTGGCCTCGCGCTGGAAGCGCTCGAGGAATGCCGACCGCACGCGCCGCCCCTGCTGCTGCGGCGACATGATCGTCTTCACCGCGACGATGCGATCGAGCAGCGGGTCGCGCGCCTTGTAGACGACGCCCATCGCGCCCTTGCCGATCGTCTTCACGACCTCGTAGCGGCCGATCGACTTGCGCCCTTCCTCGGCCGAGAACGACATGCCCGGCGGGGCTTCGGCCTTGAGTCGCGTATTCGTACGCGGCCGCGCTTGGACGTCCTCCGTCATCGACCCGCAGTCTGTCTAACACGCCCGGGAGGGTCACCGAGAAACGCTACTTCTGCGTCCTGCTCGACCCAGAAATCCGCGTACCCGCCGCTACCGAAGATGTGATGAATGCATTTCCCCCGATGACGGCCCCCTTCCCGATGACCGTCTCGCCGCCGAGGATCGTTGCATTCGCGTAAATCACGACGTCGTCCTCGATCGTCGGATGCCGCCTGGCGCCGGGGGCCGGCCGGGCCTCGCCCTGGGGGACGGTCAGCGCGCCCAGCGTCACGCCCTGGTAGATGCGGACGCGCTCGCCGATCCGGGTCGTCTCGCCGATGACGACGCCGGTGCCGTGGTCGATGAACACCGCGTTGCCGATCTCGGCACCCGGATGGATATCGATACCGGTCCGGCGGTGGGCCAGCTCGGTCATCATCCGGGGGATGATCACCGAGCCCTCGCGCAGCAGGGCATGGGCGATGCGGTAGACCGTGACCGCATAGGCGCCGGGATAGGTCAGCAGGATCTCGTCGATGCCGGTCGCCGCGGGATCGCTCTCGTACGCCGCACGGAGATCGATGCGGACGAGCGCGCGCAGCTCCGGCAGATGCGTGATGAAGCGCTCGGTGATGTCCTGCGCCTTGCGCGTGCAGTCGGCGCACTCGAGCTCGTTCTTGCCGAGCATCTGCTGCCGCTTGTGATGGAGCGCGCGATAGACCTGGCGATGGAGCGCGACGCGCAGCTCGTCGACACGAAGCTGGACGAGCTCGCGCAGCTGCGACTTCTCGAGCCGGGCGACGTCGGGACCGGCGTAGCCCGGGAACAGCAGCGCGCGACACATGTCGATCACGTGCTCGACCTGGGCGTCGCTCGGCAGCTCGTAGCTGCCGATGTGCTGCATCTCCGCCGCGGTCGGATCGAGGTACGCATCGAGCAGCTGGTCGGCAACCTCGACGACGCGAGGCGCCTCGTTCATCATGGCCAGCGGTCGCCGTTCCGACATGAGAGCTGTCTAGCACGATACCAGCGCGGTCACGTGCGCGCCTCGATCGTGAACCTGGGCCCGCGCCCGCACCTGTACTCCTCCCGGCTCCCGCTCGACGATCTCCGACGCACCCTCGAACTCGAGATCGAGGACCTTGCCGACGAGATGCGCGGTGATGCCGAACCTCGCGAACGCGATCTCGCGCAGCATCCCCGGGAGGCCCTCGGAGTCCCACTGCGCCGCGCGCGTGACGGGCTCGCCGGCTGCGTAGTTCCACGGAGCCAGCCACGGCCACGGGTTCGCCGAGGGGTTCGCGACGATCGTCACGCCTCCCCTCGCGGCGACGCGCGGGCCGAGCACGACGAAGCGCTCGTGCGGCGTGTGCGGCTCGCGAAACCCGTCGTAGCAGACGAGCGTCGCGACCGGTCCGAGCGGCGTGTCGACGATCGGCAGCGCGTCGGCGTCGCCACGCTGCAGGCCGAGGCCGCCCTTCGCGTTGTCCTCCATGCCCGGCACCAGATTTACCTTGTCCGTGCACGCGACGAGACGGCCGTCCGGATCGAACAGCGCCGATGCGTTCGTGAGCGAGCCGTCGAGCGCGAGCCGCAGGTGCGACCCGGCGACGACGTACGCGCCCAGCTTCTTCGCGAGCGGGCCCATCACGCTCTTCCACCAGCGCTCGCCGTCGGGCGCGAGCGCGCCGAGCACCGCGTGACGCGCGCCGAGGAGGCGAGTCGTCGCGACCCCGCGCAGCACGTCGAGCGGACGGCGCACCGCCGCGGCGGCCAGTGCGGCGC
>JAEWJO010000305.1 GCA_023386455.1 Pseudomonadota bacterium
GCAGCGTGGAGCTCATGCTCGCCGGCGCGTTCGCGATCGACGGCACGAACCCCGCGGCCGCGTTGCTCTTCGGCGGCGGCACCGACTTGCCCCGCGCGCGATGGCTCGCGGCGGACATCGCCTCGCCGCCGATCACGCCCGACGGCATCGCGACGGCGTTGCGCACCGAGCTGCGGGGACCGGGCGCGCGCGCCTCGGGAGACCGCGTCTCGAGCAGATCGTCCTCGTCGTCCTCGAGGTCATCCTCGAGCTCGAGCTCCATCGTCGGCGTCGAGACCTTCTTCTTGCCGCCGAGCGTGCCGCCCGCGCGATCCGACTTCGACACGCCGGACTTTGCCGACGAGCCCGCCTTCGACGACGTCTTCACCGAGCCGCGCGCGTCGGCCTTGGCAGCGGGTGGTGCGGCGACCTCGTCGAAGTCATCGTCGTCGACCTCGACACCCTCGAGCAGCGGATCGACCTCGACGGTGCCCGACTTGTCGCCGACCGCGAGGATCGCCGGTGGCGGCGGCTTCGCGGCGCGCAGCGCCTCCGGCCGCTCGGCCGCGTCCTCGGTGTCCTCCTGGTCCTCGGTCTCGTCGATCGGGAACGGCTTGACGGCCGGCCGCTGCGACGAGCGCCTCGCCGACGGCGCCTGCACCGACGTCGGCCGCGTGTAGGCACCGGGCCCGCTGTCCTCGATGCCACCGGCGGACCCGGTACCGCCGCTGTGTCCCGGATAGTGCTTCGTGTCGCCGGTGCCGACGAAGCCGACCGCGGGGTGACTCACGCCCGACGGCCGCCCCGCGCCCGCCTCGGCCTCGCCGAGCAGCTGCATGATCCGCGGATCGCCGGGCGCCGCCTGACGAGCCTTGTGCAGGACCTCGATCGCCGGAACGGAGTCGCCCTTGCGGAGCAGCGCCTCGGCCTTCAGGACCTGCGCCGGTACCGACGAGTGATCGAGATCGAGCGCGACGCGCATCTCGGCGAGCACCTCGTCGAACCGCTTGAGCGCGAGCAGTGCCTGTCCGAGCACAACTCGGCCCTCGACCGTGGTGGGGCGCCCGAGCAGCCCGAGGCGGCAGACTTTGACGGCCTCCTGAAACTGTCCGGCGGCCACCAATGCCTGACCGCGGCTGACGAAGTCGCTCTGCGACACTTCCGGCGCCGATGTTACGCCATTGTCGGGCCCAAGTATCCAGCGGGAGCGCCCCCCGGATCGCCCGCGATGTCCCCGTTATTCCTGCGTCGGGGCTTCTCGGAGGCCCGGCATCTCCGGCCCCCGGAGCCGGGACTCGTCGACGACGAGCCAGGTCTTGCCGTGGCGCTCCCAGGTCTGGACCGCCTGGGTCTCGTTGAGCTTGCCCTCCGAGTCCAGGTACCACGAGACCTTGACCTGGACCTTCGCCTCGGCGTCGCCCTTCTGCTCGACCTTCACGACCTCGTAGTCGGTGATCTTGAGGTCCTTCGAGCGCTCGTCGGCGTCGTCGACGAACTGCGCGCGCTCCTTCTCGGGAACGTGCGTCGCGGCGACCGCGTAGCGCTGCCAGCGGACTCCCTCGTTGTAGCTGCGCACCGACTCGCCGAGCGTGTCGCCCGACCGCGGCGCATGACAGGCCGCGAGCACCAGGACCACAGCGAATGCAGACTTCATGGCTCACCACCTCCTGCCGCGCGCTTCTTGCGGACGGCCTTGATCGCGTCGAGATCGCGCTTGCCGAGCTCGCGCGACGCGACGAGCACGACGAGGAAGGTCAGACCGACGGCCACCGCCTCGACGAGGGTCATCAGCTTGCCGTGCAGCGGGAGCACCCGGCCGACCGCGAGCGCCGCGCCGGTCGCGATCGCGATCCGGACGATGCTGATCGCCGGCACGAACGCGCCGAGCTTGCGCCTGAGGAGCACGCCGCCGGCGATCGCGCCGAGCAGCATCGCGCTCCCGGTGACGGCTGCGGCGGCCTCGAGCACGCGGCCGTCGTCGACGACCATCGGGATCGCGATGTAGTTGCCCACGGTCGCGAGCGCGAGCGTCAGCGCCGCGACCCCGATCGCCATCCGGGACATCCCGGCACCGTTCAGGATCGTGCCGACGATCGCGAACACCGAGAACGCGACGTTGCCGAGCGCGAGCAAGGTCAGCGCGATGCCGCCCTTCTGCGCGTAGTCGGGCGCGTAGACGAGGCCGAGCACGTCGACCGGGTTCGCCGCCATCACCACCGCGATCGCCATCGCGAAGATCAGCGAGTAGCGCAGCGTCACCGCGATGTAGCGCTTCGTCGTCTCGCGGTCGTCGGCGAACGTCGAGCGCGACACGAGCGGGAACACGACGAACGTCGCCGCGATGATCGCCTGGTACGAGAGGCGCGCTAGGTTCTGGACCGCGGCGTAGTAGCCGACCTGGACGGCGGCGAGCACGCTCGGCTTCGGGTGATCGCCCGACGCGCCGGGGGCCCACGGCACGACTTGCTCGACGGCGGCCTTCAGCGCGCCGGCGTGCTCGGTGTAGTACTCGGTCGTCAGCCGCTTGATCAGCCACGTGTCGACGAACATCAGCGCGTTGAACAGCGCGAGGTAGATCGCGACGCCGATGAAGAACTGGATCATCGGCTTCACCGGGATGGCCTCGCCGGCGAGCTCGCCGTCGCGGCGCGGCAGGCCGATCCACGTCGCCGCGATCAGGACGATCGCACCGACCGCCGCCGCCCAGCCCCCGACGACACCGACGACGCCGAGGCCCGCCATCGCCATGCCGATGAGGCCGGCGCCGCGCAGCGTCGCGAACGTGATGTCGAGGCCGGCCTGCTTGTGGAACTGGTGCAGGCCGTTCGCGGTGCCGACGAACACCGCGTAGAACGCGTTGCCGCCGATGATGAGGCCCGCGATCATGAGCGGCGCCGTCTTCGACATGTCGAGGAACGCCCACGACACGAGCGGGGCCGCCGCGATGAACAGCGCGGCGACGACGAGCCCGAGCCGTACGTGCATGCGGAAGCCCGCCTGCTGGACGCGCCTCGCCTTCTCCGGCTCCGCCGCCGCGAACTTGCTGACCGCCTGGATCGTGCCCGTGACGAGCACGTTGTTCACCGGCGAGACCAGCGAGTTCACGAAGCTGTAGCTGCCCCATGCGGCGTGCGACAGGATCGCCGGCAGGCGGACCTGCACGACGAGCCCGACGAACATGAAGTAGAACTTCGCGAACGCGATGTAGAGGACGCCGCGTCCTGCGCCGGTCCCGGTGGGCGTGGCCTTCTTCGGCTCGTCGGTCGACAACCTATCCCCCGGGTAACACGAGGGATCCCGCCCAGCAAGATTGTGACTTATCGAACCGCTTCTATGC
>JAEWJO010000038.1 GCA_023386455.1 Pseudomonadota bacterium
TCGTCGCACCGTCCTGGCCGCCCTCGCGATCGGTATCGACAGCCGCGATGAAGACGCCGCGCGCAAGGCGCTGCGCGCGGTCGACCCCCTCCTGCGCGGCATCGCGAGGCGCCGGCTCGAGCGCGCGCTGATCGATGCAGCACTCGCGTGCGATGCCGCGGCCGTCTCGTCGCCGGCGCCCGAGCACGTCATGCGGATCGCCGCGCTCGCGATCGCGGGCAAGCCGCCGGGCGATCTGGCCGACCCGAACGCCGTGATGGCGACGTACCAGACGATCGGCCGCCGGAGCGTCCCGAAGCTCCCGCTCTACACGGCGGGCCTCGTGCTGGCACTCGCCGCGCTCGCCGGCGGTGTCGCGTTCTACATCGCGACCCGCCCCGGTCCGGCGAGCCGCACGTACGTGCGGCCGATGCCACCGCCGTCGGCCGACGCATACGCCAAGGGTGGCGTGCCGCTGTCCGAGCCCGCCCTCGACGACCTGCTCGGCGAGCAGCTGACCGACCTCGTCGTCGCCGGTGCCCGCGCCCGCGAGCGCGCCGAGAACGACCTACCGGGCATGCTCGACAAGCTCCACTCCGCGCCGGCGATCTCCTCGCGCGCGCCTGCGCTCGTGAAGGCATGGGACGACGTGCTCGCGACGTTCGCGCGCTCGGTGCTGATCGCGCAGCGCCCCGAGGGGCCGACCGCACGCGAGCGCGACGAGATCCGCGAGTCGGTCCGTGCGTTCTCCGACGCGCTCCACGCGTCGGGCCTGGCCTACTTCCTCGAGGGTCGCTTCAAGGGCGGCTATCCGTACATCCAGGCGTATCGCGTCGCCGAGGTCGTGTACGTCGTCGCCGGTGGCGCCCCGCGGCGCGTGCTGTCGCTGCGCCGGCTCGACAAGCTCAACAGCGCGTACGCGGTGCTCGGCATGCACGACGAGGACACGGGCGACCCGACGCTGCACCTCGATCGCATCGATGTCGCGGTCGCGTCGACGATCCTGCCGGCGCTCGCCCCGGCGGCGGCCTACAAGCTCGGCGACGACGAGTGGATGCGCTGGGAGCTGAACAAGGCGCTCGGCACCCTGGTCGGTGAGGCGGTCCGGCGCGAGTACGCGATCGCGCTCGGCGCAGACTCCGCCGCGCTGACGAAGATCGCCCAGCTCCTCGTCAAGCGCGGCGACATCATCGAGGAGTGGCGCGACAAGCTCGGCCGCAAGAAGCTCGTGTTCTCGTCGACCGACGATCTGTTCGTGCCGCCGCCGCTGCTCGCCGCGCTCGAGGGCGACGTGCCGAACTACCAGCGCAAGAAGGTCGCCGAGATCGACCGCTCGCTCGCCGAGCTCGGTGCGCCGCGCATCCACGCGCACGTCCACGACCTCGTCGCCGCGACCGTGCGCCGCCACGAGGCGCAGCACGCGTTCGACTACGACCGCGACACGGAGGCTCGTTACCCGCAGGCACTCGCCGACATGCTCGGCGCGCCGCACGACATGGACGGCAACGAGGTCGCGATCGTCCGCAGCGCCCGCGCGGAGCTCTCGGGCTATCTGTCGCAGATCGCGAACGACCCGGCGACGCCGCAGGCCGCGCTGTGGCACCTCGCGCGCAACGTGTTCGATCGCAACCAGTGGGGCACCGGTGAGTGCTACGCCGCCGTCGTCGTGCTCGAAGGCCTCGCGCGGAAGCTCGGCACGACCGAGCTCCCCGAGCCTCGGTTCCAGCGTGGCGTCAATCGCGAGCGCTTCGCGGTGATCGCGAAGCTGCTCGCCGTGCAGCCCGATGCGAAGCTCCGCGAGGCCGCAGCGTCGCTATGGACCGAGCTCTACGGCGAGCCGCTGACGACGATCGCGGACGCGAAACACTGACTGGCAACGATCGCGACATCGCTTCGCGTGATGCACGCCGCTGCCAGACCGCGTGACGTCGTGCACGATGCAGTGTGTGGAAGCGGTCGGGGCAGGAGCCGCGGGTCACGTTTCGCTGTCCCTGGTGCGACGGCGCGTCGCCGATCTACGGCCGTCACGAGCAGCGGCGCGTTCACTGGCTGCTCGCGGGCTGCCCGAACATCCCGTGCGGGCGCGGCGTGATGATCAAGGTGTCCGCGCGCGCGTCGTGGCTCGAGCTCGATACCGGCGACGACGGCCTCCTGCTCAGCGGAAGCTGCGTGTTCCCGCAGGACGGCGCGGCTAGTCCATCGCGATCGCGGTGACGTAGCCGACGCGCGGCGTCTTCAGCGCCGGCGTCGCCCCCGGATCGCACGACAGGATCTCTTCCTCGTACGTGTACGTGTAGTGCGTCTCCGACGTCGGGAACAGCCGCTCGGTCGCGCGCCACTCGCAGCCATCGTTGATGAACGCGCGCGTCTTGAACGTCATCGCGTGCGGCTGGCCGTCGCGGAGCGTCACGAACACGTCGCCCTCGTTCCACGCCGTGAGGTACAGCGCGCGCGGCCGCTCCGGTGCGTGGAGCACGAGCCGTTGCACCACGTCCTGGCGCTTTGCCGGCACCGCGAACGCGAGGGTTGCCATTGCCACGCCTGCCACCGCCGCCATCTTCAGAAGGGGAGCTTCGACAGCTTGCAGCATCCTTCGATGGTACGCGCGAAATCCGACGCTGCCAGCGATTTCGCAGGGGCCGCTAGCGCGTCGAGTCGATTCCGAAAAAGCCGCGAATCCGCCCGAGCAGGTCCTGCTTCGCGGTCTCGTGGCGGGTGCGGCGATCGGAGTCGCGGTCGTCGTCGCGCGCGCTCGACAGCGCCGCCCGCCGGTCCGCGAGCACCTCGGCGACCTGGTCGGCGATCGCGGGCGTCTCGCGCAGCACCTCGCGGAATGCCTCCTTGTTCATCCGGTAGCACAGCATGTCGGTCGCCGCGATCACGGTCGCGTTGCGCGCCTCGCCGGTCATCAGCGACATCTCGCCGAAGAACTGGCCCGGCTGCAGCCGCGCAACGTCGCGCTGCTCGCGGCCGTTGCTGATCCGGACGACGCCGTCGCCCTCGACGATCATGTACAGACCGTCGTCGCTGTCGCCTTCGCGGGTGATCGCCTCGCCCGCGGCGAACGGCGTGAACTCGAGGTGGTCGGCGAGCGACCGCTGCTGCGCCGCCGTCAGCCCGCTGAACAGATCGACCTTGCCGAGCGCGCGCAGCCGCTGCTCGAGCTCGCGCTCGGCCTTGCGCGCGTCGCGCTCCGGCGTCTCGTGCGTCAGGAACACGCTGCTCGCCGGGATCGACATCGAGATGCCTGCGCGGCGCAGCGCGTACCACAGCCTCACGCGGACCCGGCTGTCGGTGCCGTCGTCGTGGTCGAGGTCGGTGAGCCAGTAGCGAACGACGTACTGCGCGAAGCTGTCGCGCACGCCGAAGAACTGGACGACCGGCCGCGGCTCGGGGGCGACACCCTCGATCGCGTCCTTGCGCAGTGCGGTCTCGACGGCCTCGATCACCTCGGTTGGAGGTGTGCGGAAGTCGACGAAGAACTCGACCGTGCGCCGCGTGTACGGCGCCGCACCGGAGCGCCGCGCGAGGATCGTGATCGTGCTCTTCACGAGCATGCCGTTCGGCACGATCACGGTGTCCCAGTTGCGGGTCTCGATCGCGGTGTAGCGCCAGCGGATCTCGGTGACGCGGCCGGTCGGCAGGTTCGTACCGAGCGACACCCAGTCGCCGACGCCGATCGACTTGTCGAGCTGCACCGACAGGCCGCCCATCACGTTGCCGAGCGTGTCCTGGAGCGAGAAGCCGATCACCGCGGTGACGACCGCACTCGTCGTGATGAGGCCGGCGACGGAGAACCCGGCGCGCTTGCCGACCGCGATGAACACGACGATCGCGCCGACGGCGGTGACGAGATCGATCAGGATGCGCGGCAGCGCGAAGCCGACGCGCGGCAGCAGCACGCGGAACAGCGCGGTGACGCCGAGCGCGACGCATGCGAGCGCCTCGAACGCGAAGCTCGCCGTGTGGGCGATCGAGGACTCGTAGCCGTACGCCGCCTGGCCGGCGCCGACCGCGAGCGCCGCGACGTGGCCGACGAGCAGCGACGCGACCGCGCGCAGGTGATAGCGCTCGAGCGGACGCGGCGCGCCGTGGGCGAGCGCGCGCGTGATGAAATAGGCGAGCAGCACGAACGGCGTGCGCGCCGCCCATAGCTCCACGCCCAGCGTCGGCCAGAACGCCACGAGCCGCGGCTAGTTCTCGACGAACGCCTTGAGGCGCTTGCTGCGCGACGGGTGGCGCAGCTTGCGCAGCGCCTTCGCCTCGATCTGGCGGATGCGCTCGCGCGTCACCTCGAAGTCCTGACCGACCTCCTCGAGCGTGTGGTCGGACTTCTCGCCGATGCCGAAGCGCATGCGGAGGACCTTCTCCTCGCGCGGCGTGAGCGTCGCGAGCACCTTGCGGGTCTGATCCGCGAGGTTGACGCTGATGACGCTCTCGCTCGGCGAGATGATCGACTTGTCCTCGATGAAGTCGCCGAGGTGCGAGTCTTCCTCCTCGCCGATCGGCGTCTCGAGCGAGATCGGCTCCTTCGCGATCTTCAGGACCTTGCGGACCTTGTCGAGCGGCAGCTCCATGCGCTCGGCGATCTCCTCGGGCGTCGGCTCGCGGCCGAGCTCCTGGACGAGGTAGCGCGTCGTGCGGACGAGCTTGTTGATCGTCTCGATCATGTGCACGGGGATACGGATCGTGCGCGCCTGGTCGGCGATCGCGCGGGTGATCGCCTGGCGGATCCACCACGTCGCGTACGTCGAGAACTTGTAGCCGCGCTTGTACTCGAACTTGTCGACGGCCTTCATGAGGCCGATGTTTCCTTCCTGGATCAGGTCCAGGAACTGGAGACCGCGGTTCGTGTACTTCTTCGCGATCGAGACGACGAGGCGAAGGTTGGCCTCGACCAGCTCGCTCTTCGCGCGGTCGGCCATGCGCTCGCCCTCGTGGAGGTCGCGGAACGTCGAGCGCAGCTCGGGCGCGGTCGAGCGAGATTCCTCCTCGACGACGACGACCTTGCGCATCGCGCTCTTGATCATCTCCTCCATCTCTTCGAAGTCGGCGAGCGTCAGCATCGTCTTCTTGCCGACGGCGCGAGCCCGGGCCGGGTTCGCGCGCATCTCGCGCAGCGTCTTGCGGATCTCGCTGCCGGGCAGGCCGGCGCGGCGCTCGCACTCGCGGATCTCGGACTCCGCCTTGTCGAGCTTGATGATGATGTTCTTCAGCTGGGCGACGATCCGGTCGACGGTCGGCTTGTTGAGCCGGAGGTCCGAGAGCTCCTCGAACATCTGCGCGCGGTTCGCCTTGGTCGCTTCCTTGACCTTCTTCTTCTTGCCCTCGCTGCCGGCGTCGTCGAGCTTCTCCTCGAGCTTCTCGGTGTCGCGCTGGAGCTTCTTGACCTTGTCGATGATCTTGCAGACGCGGTCGACGTAGAACTGCTCGTTGAACTCGGCCTCGTCCTCGTCGATGTCCTTGACGACGTCCTTGACGCGGATCTTGCCGTGGCGGAGGCGATCGCCGATCGCGATCAGCTCCTCGACGGCGACCGAGCTGTTGAGCACGGCCTGGAGCATCTTGCGCTCGCCGTCCTCGATGCGCTTGGCGATCTCGACCTCACCCTCACGGGTGAGCAGCGAGACCGAGCCCATCTTGCGCAGGTACATGCGAACGGGGTCGCTGGTGCGCGAGTACGCGTACTCCTCGTCCTCGTCGACCTCGCCCTCTTCCTTCTCCTTCTCGATGTCGAGGCCCTTCGGGGCCTGATCGACGATGTCACCGGCGCGGCGGCCACCGGCGCCATCGACGACCTCGATGCCGTGATCGCCGAGCGCCGACAGCCAGGAGTCGATCTGATCGGTCGAGACGACGTCCTCTGGCATCGCGTCGTTGACCTCGTCGTAGGTGACGAAGCCCTTCTGCTTGCCGAGCTCGATCAGCTTGTCCTTCGCCGTCGTGGCGCCGGCGTTGTTGTTCGCGCCGCGGCCCTTCTTGCCGACGCGCGACTCTGCCTCGAGCGCTGCCGCGTCGGCATCGGCCGACAGGCTACGGCGCGGTGCCGCGCCGAGCTCGTCCTCTTCGTCGTCGGCGAAGTCGCCAACCGCCGGAACCGCGTCGTCGTCCATGTCGACGAGGTCCTCGGGGCGCGGGCCCTTCGCGGCCTTGGCGCCGGGCTTCCCGGGCTTGGCAGCCTTCGCCGCCGGTGCGAAGTCGTCGTCCTCGTCGTCGTCGCCGTCCGCGTCGCCGTCGTCATCCTCGTCGCGCGGAGCCGAGACCTTGCCGCCCTTCGCGGGAGCCTTCGCGGCCTTCGGCGCGGTCGCGGCCTTGCCGGCCGCCTTCACCGTCGCGGGTGCACCGAGCTTCTTCACCTTGTCGGCGTCCTTGTCCTTGGCCGCGTCCTTCGCGCCGGCCTTCGGTGCAGGCGCCTTCCCCTTGTCCTTCGACGGGGCCGCGGCCTTGACCACGGGCTTGGTGCTGCTCTTCTTCGCGGGGGCTGAGGTACGCGCCATCTTCACTCACTTGCTTTCGGTTTGGACAAAGTCGAAATCTGCTCCAGGAGTTGGTCGGCCAACGCCTGGTCACGTTTACCTTGTGCTTGTGCGAGCAACGCCTTCAGTCGCGACAGCTCGCGATCGGTCGTCCCGGTCTTCGTCTCGCTGACGAGTGCCTTCTGCAGCCGGCGATGATCGAGCATCTTCTTGCGGAGCTCCAGATCGCTCGCCATCGCCGCCAGCTGGGCGCGCGGGTCTTTGTGTCCGGTGTACTTTCCAGACAGCACCAGCTTTGCGGACGGCAGGGGAAGTTGCACGAGGGCAGTCTCCAGGAGCGAGTGTCCGTCCCGGGCCGCGGAATACATGTCGCGAAGCCGACCGTCCGTCAAGAGCCAAAAAGCCTTGTCTGCTTCAATGCTTGCGATCAGATCCGGGTGGTCTGCGAGTAGGGAAATGACCTCTAGCTCCTCCGTCGGTGGCGGAGCGGAGGATTTCTCACCCGCCGACGGTGTTCCGCCCGAGGCGGCCGCCGGCGCGTGCGGATGGGCCGAATGTCCCCGATCGTGCACGTTGCTGTCGCGTCCGCGGTCGCCCGCGGCTCGCTGCACGGCGGAGCGGACGATGTTGATGCTGATGTCGAGCGCCTTGGCGAACGTGTCGATGACGAGGTCGCGCTTGATCGGGTTTGCGATCTTCGCCGCGAGCCGCGCCGCGTCCTCGAGCGCGCGCGTCCGCGCGTCGGCGTTCGCGCGCGCCTTGCCCCAGACCTCGAAGCAGAAGTACTCGATGCCGCCGAGCGCGCGATCGATCGCTTCCTTCAGCTGCGCCGCACCGCCCGACGCGACGAGGCTGTCGGGATCGACGCCGCCGGCGAGCGGACCGGCGCCGCCGGAGTTGCCGGCGCCCGGCCGCGACGCGACGAGCACCTCGACGTCCGCCTCGACGCACATCTGCAGCGCGTGCATCGTCGCCTTGTAGCCGGCCTTGTCCCCGTCGTAGAGCAGCACGATTCGTTCGGTCAGTCGCTTCAGCGTGATCACCTGTTCGAGCGTCAGCGCGGTCCCGAGCGGGGCGACGACGTCGACGAAGCCGGCCTGGTGGAGCGAGATGACGTCGAAGTTTCCCTCGACGAGCACGGCGCGCCCAGCTTTTTGCATGCCCTCGCGCGCCTGCGCGAGCCCGAACAGGGTCCGGCTCTTCTTGTAGACGGTGCTCTCGGGACTGTTGATGTACTTCGGCGGCTCATCGTACGCCGTCGGCTGCGCCGCCGCCCCACGATGATCTGTGACGCGGGGGCCGTCGGGCGCCGCCGGCGGCTTGCCGATCACGCGCGCCGAGAACGCGACGATCTCGCCGCCGGGTACGACGACCGGACAGACGAGCCGATCGCGATACCGATCGTAGTAGCCGCCGGCGCGCGGCTGGCGTGCGACGAGGCCGAGCCGGGTCGCGAGCTCCATGTCGCAGCTCTTCGCCTTCAAGAAGTCGGCGAGGGCGTGCCAGTCGGGCGGCGCGTAGCCGAGCTGGAACTTGTCGGTGATCTCGGCGCCGACGCCGCGCTTCGCGAGGTAGGCGCGACCCGGCTCGCCGCGCGCCGGATCCGCGAGCACCTCGCGAAAGAATGCGGTCGCGTGCCGGTTGATGTCGAGCATCGCGATCCGCTCGCCGCGCGCGCGGCGCAGCTCCGGCGACTCCTCGACCTTCGGCACGGCGACGCCGAACCGCGCGCCGAGCTGCTCGGCCGCCTCGACGAAGCTCTTGCCCTCGAGCTCCATCACGAAGTCGAACACGTCGCCCTTCTTGTTGCAGCCAAAGCAGATGAAGCGACCCTTGTCGGGCGTGACGTTGAACGAAGGCGTCTTCTCGCCGTGGAACGGGCAGAGGCCCTTCCAGTTGCGCCCCGCCTTGCGGCGCTGCACGTGCTGGCCGATCCCCGCGACGATGTCTGCGCGGCTCCGGATCTCGTTGATGATCTCCTCGGCAATCATTCTCGGCTACCGCACGTCACATCGCGCCACACGCACCGTGCCCCCACGTGCGATCTATCGACCTTGACCGATCCGCCGACGGAAGGCCAGCGCTCGCACTACTTCGTCGCGCCGGTCTCGGCGACGTCGTCCTTCGGACGCGACGCGTCGACGAGCGCGTACACGACGAGGCACAGCGTCAGCGCGATCCAGAGGCCGAGCAGGATCTGGATGCCGCGCGTCGTGCGCTCGGCGACCTTGGGCCCGTGGTCCTCGTGGCCGAGATCGTGGCGGTGCTTCTTGCGCGCCGTTCCAGGAACTTCGCCGGACTCGTCCATATCTGGCGGAACTTGCCCGACGGGGCCGACAAGATCAAGCGTGCCCGCGCCCGGCGCGCGCCCGGAATGAGCGCCGCTCGTTCGCCGGGTCAGCGGCTGGCGTTGCGCATGTGGCGGGCGAACGCCGCTCCGGCCGCCGTCGCAACCGACTCGACGACCGCGACCGGCGCCGCCGGGTCCGCGGCGACGGCGACGCCGCACATCACCCGATCGGCGATCGCGATCGGCACGATCGCGAGGTCGCCGCTCTCCTTGCCGAGCGTGCGAAGGAGCAGGCGGTCGATCTCGCCGAGGTCGGCCTCGCCGGCGCGTACCGTCGCGTTCCTCTCGACCGCCGCCGGCAGGAGGCCACCCTGGTCGAGCGGCACCGCGAGCTCGTACGGCACGAGCGGCGTCTTGCAGAAGTGCTTCCACCCGATCGCGACGGTGCCGCGGAGGACGAGCAGGAGGGCCGCATCGACGCGCGTCTGGAACCGCTGGATCGCGTCGATGATGAGCTCGGCGACGCGATCGCGGTTCGTGCCGCGCCGGATCCCGCGCGTCGCCTCGACGAGCGTCGTCGGGACGCCGTCGGTGATCGCCGCGCGCTCGCCGGTGCCCTTGTCCTTCTTCGACGCCGGGATCGGCGTCGCGTCCTTGTCGCCGACGGCGACGCGCTTGATCGCGATGCGCGCGAGCTGCGCCTGGCGCTGGCTGTCGGTGATCGCCGGCTCGGCCGGCGCCTCGGCGAGCGTCTTGACGTAGGACCGGCGCTCGCGGCCGCCCGGCTCCTGGTCGTGCGCCGTCGACGACGCGCTCGCCTCGTCGATCAGCGCGGCGAGCACCGACGGCGTCCCGACGACGCTCGTCGAGGCGACGCGCGGGATCCGGCGCGGCACGAACCGCGATCGCGTCGCCGAGCTCATCATCGACGCGATCCAGCGGTTCCAGACGCGCGTCGATGC
>JAEWJO010000042.1 GCA_023386455.1 Pseudomonadota bacterium
GCTCCGGCGCCCAAGGCGCCCGCGCCGAAGGCAGCGCCCGCGCCAAAGGCGGCCGCGCCCGCTAAACAGTAACGGAAGGATCTACATAGATGTGCGGCATCATCGGTTACATCGGCAGTCGTCAAGCAACGCCCTTGCTCATCGGTGGGCTGCGTAAGCTCGAGTATCGTGGCTACGACTCCGCCGGTGTCTCCGTCTTCAACGAGGGCATCGCTCGCGTCGTTCGCTGCCGCGGCAAGCTCGGCAACCTCGAGCAGAAGCTCCTGGCAGAGCCCGCGCCGGGTACGGTCGGTATCGGCCACACGCGGTGGGCGACGCACGGCCGTCCCTCCGACGAGAACAGCCATCCGCACAAGGTCGGCCCGGTCTCGGTCATCCACAACGGCATCATCGAGAACCACCTCCAGCTGCGGGCCGAGCTCGTCGCGTCGGGGTCGCAGTTCTCGAGCGAGACCGATACCGAGATCTTCGCGCACCTCGTCGAGCGCCAGCTCGTCAACGGCGCGCCCGATCTGACGACCGCGGTGCGCCGCTCGCTCCAGAAGGTGCGCGGCAGCTACGCGTTCGTCGTCATGAGCGACAAGGAGCCCGGCACGCTGGTCGCCGCGAAGAACTCCTCGCCGCTCGTCGTCGGTCTCGGTGAAGGCGAGAACTTCGTCGCGTCCGACGTCACCGCGATCCTGTCGGAGACGCGCAAGGTCCTCTTCATCGAGGAGGGCGAGCTCGTCACCGTCACGCGCGAGTCGGTCCAGATCACCGACTTCGAGGGCAAGCCCAAGCAGCGCGAGCCCAAGATCATCACGTGGTCGGCGGTCCAGGCAGAGAAGGGCGGCTTCAAGCACTTCATGCTCAAGGAGATCCACGAGCAGCCGCGCGCCGTCGCGGACACGCTCGTCGGTCGCGTCGATCTCGAGGGCGACGATGTCCGCCTCGATGGCGTCGAGCTCGACGTCAAGAACATCAAGCGCATCATCTTCATCGCGTGCGGCACCTCGTATCACGCGTCGATGGTCGGCGAGTTCCTCGTCGAGGCGCTCGCGCGCATCCCGGTCGAGGTCGACCTCGCGTCGGAGTTCCGCTATCGCGATCCGATCGTCGGCCCGGGTGACCTCGTCGTCGCGGTGAGCCAGTCGGGCGAGACGCTCGACACGATGGAGGCGATCCGCGAGGCGAAGAAGAAGGGCGCGACGGTGCTCGCGATCTCGAACGTCGTCGAGTCGTCGATCCCGCGCCTCGCGGACCACGCGTTCTACACGCACGCCGGTCCCGAGATCGGCGTCGCGTCGACGAAGGCATTCACGACGCAGCTGATCGGCATCGCGCTGCTCGCGATCTATCTCGGCCGCCGCACGAACGCGCTGTCGCGCGAGCGCGCCCGCGTGCTGCTGAGCGAGCTCGTCCAGATGCCGAACAAGATGCGCGACGTCGTCGAGCAGGGCGCGCATCTCCAGGTGCTCGCCCGCCGCTACGGCCAGGCGCACGGCTTTCTGTTCCTCGGCCGCGGCGCGCAGTACCCGATCGCGCTCGAGGGCGCGCTCAAGCTGAAGGAGATCTCGTACATCCACGCCGAGGGCTACGCCGCCGGCGAGATGAAGCACGGCCCGATCGCGCTGATCGACGATCAGCTGCCGGTCGTCGTCCTCGTGCCGAAAGGCCCGAGCTACGAGAAGACGGTCTCGAACCTCGCCGAGGTGCGCGCGCGCCAGGGCAAGGTCCTCGCGGTCGCGACGCGCGGAGACAACGAGATCGGCGGCCACTCCGACGACGTCGTGCTCGTCCCCGACACCGCGCTCGAGCTGCAGCCGATCCTGACCGTGCTGCCACTGCAGATGCTGAGCTACTACGTCGCGGACCAGAAGGGCACCGACGTCGACCAGCCGCGAAACCTCGCGAAGTCGGTCACCGTCGAGTAACGTCGGCGCGTGCCACCACGCGCCAATCGATCAAAGCCTGCGGGCCGGCTGACGCACTTCGACGACGCCGGCGCGGCCCACATGGTCGAGGTCGGCGCGAAGCCGGAGACCGCGCGCGTCGCGATCGCGAGCGGCTCGATCTCGATGGAGCGCGCGACCGCCGCCGCTGTCGCTGCGGGCCGGATCGGCAAGGGCGACGTCCTCGGCGTCGCACGGCTCGCCGGCATCCAGGCCGCCAAGCGCACCGCCGACCTCATCCCGCTCTGTCACCCGATCCGGTTGACCGGCGTCGACGTCGATCTCGAGGTCGACGGTAGCGCGGTGCGCATCACCGCGACGGCCCGCGCGTTCGATCGGTCCGGTGTCGAGATGGAGGCGCTCGCCGCGGTCACCGCCGCCGCGCTGACGGTCTACGACATGTGCAAGGCGATCGACCGCGGCATGACGATCTCCGACGTCCGCCTCGACGAGAAGCGTGGCGGAAAATCGGGCACCTGGAAGCGCGAGAATGTCGTACGGCCCAGCGCGTCAGCAGTGAGGTCCAGCGTACGCAGCAGTCGGCGCAACCCTGCCAAACGTCGTTAGCGCGTGTGCGTCGCGGAACGCGCGTGCTAGGCCCGATGCTCCCCGCATGCAACGTGCAGTCGTTCTGGGTGTATTGCTGAGCGCGTCGGTTGCCTCGGCCGGAACCATCTCGCAGCCGATCCTCGGCGGCACGAAGGCGACGGTCGGGCAGTACCCGACGGTCGTCGCCATCGATCTCGGCGGCGCGCTGTGCACCGGCACGTTGATCGACCCCGAGTGGGTGCTGACGGCTGCGCACTGCGTGCAGGGTCAGAACCCGAGCCGCATCAAGGTCCACTTCAACACGGTCAACATCAGCCAGAGCGCGGGCACCGTCGTGAACGCGGCGATGGCGATCGCCAAGCCGACGTTCGACGAGCAGAACCTCGGCTCGGACGACATCGGCCTCATCAAGCTCGCGACGCCGGTCACCGACGTGCGGCCGGTGCCGGTCAACCTCACCGCGGCGAGCGCGCCGATCGGCATCAAGGTCACGATGGTCGGCTACGGCGCGACCGCGCAGGGCGGCGGCGGCAGCGTCGGCGTCGAGTACGTCGTCGAGCAGACCTCGGTCGCGTGCTCGAGCCTCGCCGGCAAGGACGCCGACCTCCTGTGCTTCAACCAGGTCAGCGGCAAGGGCAAGTGCCAGGGTGACTCCGGCGGTCCGTCGTTCGCGATGATCAACGGCCAGCTCACGCAGGTCGGCGTGACGTCGTTCGGCGATCAGAACTGCGCGCAGTTCGGCGCCGACACGCGCACCGACGCCGAGCGCGCGTTCCTGCTCCAGTACATCCCGCAGCTCGAGTGCTCGTCGGACGCCGACTGTCCCGACGGCCGCATGTGCTTCAACATGCGCTGCATCGCGCAGCCGTTCTCGCCGACCGGCCTCGGCAGCGAGTGCGGCGGCGACGCCGACTGCGAGTCGACGACGTGCGCGATGAGCGAGGGCGGCAACTACTGCAGCATGGGCTGCACGGTCGGCGCCGACGAGGCGTGCCCCGCGGGTCTCGACTGTCTCGACATCGGTGGTGGCGTCGGCACGTGCTGGCCGCAGTCGGACGAGACCGGCTGCTGCGACGCGAGCGGGCAGGGCGCGCCGACGATGCTGCTCGGCATCGCGCTCGTCGGTCTCGTCTGGCGCCGCAAGCGCCGCTAGGCGCGATGCCGCGGGCTCGTCAGCACGTGGCGAACACGCGCTGCGAGATCGCCGCTCGGATCGGCGGCCGATAGCCACTGGCCGAGGCCGTCCGGATCGCTGGCGCCGTCGCCGATCGTGATGAGCTTCGCGCGCGGATGCTCGCGGTCGACCCATACGCGCAGCTGCTCGGCGGTGTTCGACGGGGTCGAGTCGGCAATCGCGATCATGTTCGGCTCGAACGACAGCTCGCCGAGCCGGACGATCGCCTCGAGCGTCGACGACACGTCGACGACGTTGCAGCCCGCCGACCGGAACGCCTCGGCCATCGCGAGCCGGCGCGACGTCGTCTCGTCGACGAGCACGACGCTGAGCACGCGGCGGTGATGGTCCGCGGCGGTCGACATCTCCTCGATCAACCGGATGAACCGGCTCGAGACCGACTCGAACAGGATCGCGATCGCGTTGGCGTCGATGCGCATGACCCGGCCGACGAGGCGCAGCCATTCGGCCGTCGGCCCGTCGAATCGGAGCTCGAGGTCGACGGTGCGTCCGAGGAGCTGCGCTGCCGACGTGACCGCCGTCGTCGCGAGCACGCCGCCGGCGCTGATGTTCGAGATGCGCCCGCGCTGCGAGTGCACCCGAGACAGCAGGATCACCGTGCCCTTCAAGGCAATACGGTGGCTATGGCGGCGTTCGACCCGCGCCGGTGACTGAGTCGTCATTGGATCCTCGCTGGACGGCAACCAGGGGCCACGGAGGATCCGCGGGTACCGGAGCTACGATCCATGCGCAGGGTAGCACGCGGCTCGTCGAGACGACGGACCCTGACAGGACCGTGACTCAACGGTGCTCGAGGGATGCGTCGTATGCAGCGGTCGTACGCTGCAAGATGGATCATGACTTCGACCGCGAGCGGAATCTCGGAAGCGTCACTTCTTCCGCTCTCCGCCTACGTCCGTGATCTCAAGTCGCAATTGCCGCCCGACGCGTTCCATCCGGCGCGCTCGCGGCTCCTCCTGGTGCCGATCTACGCCGCCGTCGCGGTCGCCGCGATGTTCGCCGTCGGAACCGGCTGGTTGCCGTGGTTTCTTTGGCCGGTCGCGTCAATCGTCATCGCTGCATGCTTTGCGTGCCTGACGTTCATCGCGCACGAGGCGCTGCACGGCGGCATCTCGCGCAACAAGACGGTGAAGCACCTCGTCGGCTTTCTCGGCTTCCTGCCGTTCACGGTCTCACCCCGGCTGTGGACCGCGTGGCACGACCGCGTCCACCACGCGAATGCGAATCTCGAGCACGATCCCGACGCGTATCCGACGCTCGCCGAGTACGAGGCGAGTGCGGCCGTGCGGTTCGCGACGGACACGTTCTCGCTCGGCGGTCGGCGCTGGCGCGGCATGCTGAGCCTCGTCCTCGGGTTCACCGTCCAGAGCGTCAACCAGCTCCTGACGGCGCGCCGGACCGGGACGCTCTCGCCGCGGCTCCACCGCATCGCGATCGCCGAGACGCTCGCCGGCGTCGCCGTGTGGACCGCCGTCGCGATCGCCGTCGGGTTCGTGCCGTTTCTGTTCGTGTTCGTGATCCCGCTGCTCGTCGCGAACGTGTGCGTGATGAGCTTCATCCTGACGAACCACAGCCTCAGCCCGCGCATCGAGATCAACGACCCGCTCGTCAGCGGGCTCAGCGTCACGACGCCGCGCTGGATCGAGCTCTTGACGCTCCGCTTCGGGTTCCACGTCGAGCATCACGTGTTCCCGGGCATGAGCTCGCGCCACGCCGGACGCGTTCGCGACCTGCTGCGTCTCCACTGGCCGGAGCGCTATCAATCGATGTCGCTGTTCGCGGCGCTGCGCGCACTGCATCGCACCGCGCGCGTCTACAAGAACCCGACGACGCTCGTCGATCCGCGGACCGGCGCCGAGTTTCCGACGCTGATGCCGCGGGCGATCGCCTAGCGCCGCGCGCGACGGGCGGCCTCGAGCTGGCTGCGCGTCATCACGAGGTAGAGCTGCTTGTGGCCGCGCGCCTCGTACGACTTCGCGAGTGCGTGCGCCTCCTCCTCGGTCGCGACCTCGGCCATCACGACCTCCGTGCCGTTGTCGTCCTGGCGGATGACGATCCACTGGGGCTTCATGCGCGTCTCTCGAAGATGAGGAGCTCGCCGAACACGTCGTGCTCGCGCGTACCGCACGGCACCATGCCGACCTTGCGAATCACGCCGAGCGACGCGTAGTGCCACGGGAACGTCGTCGCCTGCACCGCGCCGATGCCGGCCTGCTGGAGCGCCCACTCGACGCACGCGCGCGTCGCCTCGGTCGCGAGGCCCTGACCGCGCGAGTTGTCCTCGACGCCGTAGGCGACCTCGGCGACGCCGTCGGCCGGGCGGCCCTTGAACACGACGCTGCCGACGACCCGCGGTGCCCGGTCGAGCGTCAGGATCAGCGAGTCGCCCCACAGGCGCGTCGTCGGGTCGGCGCGGATCGTGTCGAGCGAGAACGGAAACGCGCGGGCGACCAGCTCCTCGTTGGGCCACTGATCGGGGAACCGGGCACACGCATCGAAGTGAACCTCGGCAGCGCGAAGCGCGGCCTCGAGTGCTGCCTCCGCCGCCGCGCGGTCGCGACGCATCACGCCCTCGATCATCGCGAGATCGATCGGCACGAGGCGAAGGCGTTCGGTGGTGAGCGCGGGCATGGAGCGTTATGGGCCGGTCAGGGCGATGCCGACGAGCAGGGCGAGGTGCTTGGGACCGTCTCCGAGGAGTCCGTAGCGTACGTCGACGTTGAACAGCGCGCCGCCGAAGTACTGCTCGAAACCGACCGTGACGATGCCTCCGATGAACTCCCGGTGGGTCATCGTGTCGGCTTCACCCGAGAGTGCAATGGGTTCGTTCGAGCGAAACAGCTGCGCGCCGCCTCGCAGGGTCAGGTAGCGGCGCGGGCTCACCCACGGCCGGAACCGGACTCCCGCCGCGAGGTCCATCTGGACGGTGCGCAGGGTCGAGTCGATGCGCGCCGCGTTGCCGCCGTAGAACGAGCCGAACACGGTCGACCAGCGCACCGTCCAGCCGATGCGGCGCTCCGTGATCATCGGCGACCACGCGGCCTGGAGGCCGAACTGGTAGAAGCCGAACCCGAGTCGCTTGGCGTCGGCCCCGGTGCCGCTGACGATGCCGAACACCGGCCCGATCGAGCCGGGCGGCAGCGAGTCGGCGGCAGCCGTCCGCGCGCAGAGCAGGGCACAGGCGACGGCGGCCGCGACGCGCATGGCTAGAACTTCGACGTGGTCGCGAGGAACGTCATCTTGTCGTTCGTCGCGCGGAGGCGACGCGACAGCGTACGGACCCAGTTCCAGAGCAGCTCGTAGGCGAGATCGCGGTCGACGAACAGCAGATCCTCGAGGTCGCGCCGGTTCACGACGAACAGGCGGCACTTCTCGTGGCACATCGCGGTCGCCGAGCGCGGGGCGTCGTCGATGAGCGACATCTCGCCGAAGTACGCGCCGGGGCGAAGCACCGCGAGCGCCTCCTCGCCCATGCCGGGGACGATGCGGCTGATGCGCACCGCGCCCTCGACGATCAGGTAGAACTTGTCGCCGGGCTCGCCCTCGGAAAAGATCGTCGCCGAGGCGCGGTACTGCTCCTCGAGCCCGATGTCGACGACGCGGCGAAGGTGGCCCTGGGGCAGGCCGCTGAAGAGGTCGATCTGCGAGAGGATCTCGAGCGTCGACTTCCCCTTGAGATCGAGCTCGTTACTCTTCGGATCCTCACCCATCGAGGAGACGAGCGTCCCATACGCCCCCCGAAAACGCAAAAACGGCCCGGGCGAACCCGAGCCGTTCAGAGCGTGCGCGCGACCTGGCTGATCAGCCGACCTTCAGGACGAGCAGCAGCGAGATGATGAGCGCGTAGATGACCAGCGACTCGATGAGCGCGAGGCCGAGAATCATCGGGCCGCGGATCTGACCAGCGGCGCCCGGGTTACGAGCGATGCCGTCGAGCGCGGCGGCCGCAGCGCGACCCTGGCCGATGCCACCGCCGAGGGCGGCGATGCCGATGCCGAGACCGGCCGCGAGGGCGATCCAGCCGAAGTTGTTCGCGAGACCGTTCGCCTTGACGGCGGCCGCGTCGAACGTGGCGCCAGCGGCCTCGGGCTGCGCGAACGCAACGGCCGAGACACCGATGACGAGGAGGAACGAGAGGAACGAAACGATGTTCTTGGTCTTCATGGATGAATCTCCTGGGGGTCGCGCGAAGCGCCGGTTACGTAGCGTGGTTTGGATGCAGGGTAAAGCGGTGTTGATTGGAAAAAATCGAGGGTGGGATCAGTGCTCTTCGTGCTCGATGGCCATGCCGATGTAGACCATCGTCAGCGTGCAGAACACGAGTGCCTGAATGAGGCACACCAGCAGGCCGAGCAGCATGAACGGGAGCGGGACGATGATCGGCACGAGTGCGAAGAACGACATGACGACCTTGTGGTCGGCCATCATGTTGCCGAGGAGTCGGACGCTCAGCGAGAGCGGGCGGGCGAAGTGGCTGATGAGCTCGATCGGCAGGATGAGCGGCGCGAGCGCCGGCGTCGGGCCGAGGAAGTGCTTGAAGTACGAGAGCCCGTGCTCCTTCACGCCGTAGTAGTGCGTGAGCAGGAACACCATCACGGCGATGCCGACGTTCGTCTTCAGCGTGTCGTTCGGCGTGACGAAGCCCGGGATGAGGCCGATCAGGTTGCCGAACAGGATGAACATCCAGAGCGCGCCGATCAGCGGGAAGAAGCGGGGCGCGTTCTTCTCGCCCATCGCGCCTTCGACCATTCCGTAGGTCGACTCCGCCGTGTACTCGAAGAAGTTGCGCAGGTTCATCTTGCGCGGCGGAACGAGGCCCTTGTCGGGCGTGTTCTTGAGGCCGCGGACGAACGCCATGCAGCCCCACACCACGAAGAGGAGGACGACGATCGTCGTGAGCACGTGGGTGAGCGTCCACCCCGACTCGTCGAACATCATCCACTTCCAGTTGCGGCCGAGCGCATCTTTCGCGTGGTGGTTGAAGTCCTGCCACCAGGAGAAGCGGTTCAGATAATCAAACCAAGTGCCGTGTTCACCCATGGGGCTCGTCGTGCTCCGTGGAAGTCGTCGACGCCGCCTGCGGGCGCAGCGCCGAGTAAGTCGTGTCGATCACGATCGACACGATGAAGAGCGAGTAACCGATCGTGAATGCGATCGGGTCGATAGGCAGAACGAGAAT
>JAEWJO010000406.1 GCA_023386455.1 Pseudomonadota bacterium
GAGCGCGACCGCCGCGAGACCGAACCAGATCACGATCTGGACGAGTCCCGCGAAACCGACGCCGAGGATCTTGCCGGACATCATCGATCGCGGCTTCGTCGCGGCGACCGGTCGGGGCATCTCAGAACGGCGCGACGATGGCACCTGCACGACCACCTTCGAGAGCTGCTCGAACGACGTCGCCTGCGATTGTCGTGAGCCCGCCGCCACCTGCCCGAACGACGGCTGGGCTATTCTCCACGGCCATGGGCGCCGAGCGTAGCGATGACGAGCTTGCTCGTACCGCGACCGCGCATGGCGCGACCACGCCACGGCCGGGCGAGGCGGCCGCGCTCGGCGACAGCCTCGGCCGCTATCGCCTGCAGTGCGAGCTCGGCGCCGGCGGCATGGGCGTCGTGCACGCCGCGTTCGACCCGGATCTCGAGCGCCGGATCGCGCTGAAGGTCCTGAAGACGGCGGGCGGGCTCGAGGCGCGCCAGCGGCTTCTCCGCGAGGCGCGGGCGATGGCGAGGCTCGCGCACACGAACGTCGTCACCGTGCACGAGGTCGGCTCGGCCGGCGGACGCGACTTCATCGCGATGGAGCTGATCGACGGCGCGACGCTCGAGGACTGGCTGCGCGCCGAGCCTCGCCGCGAGCGCGACGTGATCGCCGCGTTTGTCGCCGCGGGGCGAGGGCTCGCCGCCGCGCATGCCGCCGGGCTCGTCCATCGCGACTTCAAGCCGCGCAACGTGCTGCGCCAGAAGGACGGTCGGATCGTCGTCACCGACTTCGGCCTCGTGATCGGCGTCGAGGACGAGTCCGCGGTTGCGTTCGAGGCGACGATGCGCGCCGACCAGAAGCTCGACGACACGCCGGGCTCGATGACGGGCCTCACGAAGACCGGCTCGGTGCTCGGCACGCCGGCGTACATGGCTCCGGAGCAATGGACGCGCGGCAACGTCGGCCCGAAGGCAGATCAGTTCGCGTTCTGCATCGCGCTGTGGGAGGCCCTCGCAGGCGAGCGTCCGTTCTTCGGCGCGACGCTCGAGGAGCTGAAGGCGAGCGTCACGGCCGGACCGATCAACGCCGACGCCTCGAAGCTCCCGCGCCGGCTCCGCAAGCCGCTGCGCCGCGGCCTCGATCCCGACCCGGCGAAGCGCTGGCCGAGCATGAACGCGCTGCTCGCCGCGATCACGCGCCGCGAGAGCCGGCCGGGTGTCGCGCTCGCGCTCGGCGGTGGAGCGGTCGCGCTCGCGGCTGTCGCGATCGCGATGTTCGCGCGCGGCGACGAGGGCCCGACCTGCGAGGATCCGATCCTCGATCCGTCGACCGTCTGGTCGGCGGACCGCAGCGCGAAGCTTCGCGCCGCCGAGCAGGGCCCGACCGCCGACGCCCTCGACACCGACATGGCCGCCTGGAAGCAGGTCCGCTCGCGCGCCTGTGCCGCCCCCGTCGGAAATCGCGAGCCGCGCATCGCCTGCCTCGACGGCGTGCTCGCGCGCATGGCGACGATTGCGAGGGCCGCCGAGCGGGTCCACGGCGCGCCGAACGTCGACACCGGGGACCTCCTCATCGACCCGGCCGTGTGCGAGTCGGTGCGGCCGCCGCGGCTCGTCCACGCCGGCTCCGACCAGCTCGTCGACATCGTCGTCGCGATGCTCGAGCAGACGCGCGCGCGCCGCCGCATGACGCGAGACGAGGCAAAGACCCTGATCTCGAGGTCCGCGAGCGAGCCCTGCGCATCGGCGTTCGCGAACATGTTCGGCCTCGGCGACATGGTGACCACCGATCGCGTCGCCCAGCTCGACGAGGCCGAGCGCGCCGCCCAGCGCTGCGGCGACGACCGCATCGTCGCCGACATCGCCCTCGCCGCGGCCAACTGGGTGATCCGCGATCGCCTGCTCGACGCGCAGGCACCCGCGAAGCTGCGTCGCGCCGAGGCCGCCGCGGAGAAGGTCAACCAGCCCGACCTCGAGGCCGACCTCGACATGATGCGCGCCGAGCTCGCGGCCCGCACCGATCGGCTCGACGATGCCGTCACGTGGACCGAGAAGTCCGCGCGTGCCTACGCGTCGCGCCACCGCACGCGCATGGAGGTCACCGCGAACCTGACGAGCCTTGGCTATCGCGAGCTCCGCGGGCGCGCCGAGGATCTCGCGGCGATGCGCGACCGCCTGACCGCGCTGCGCGCGAAGTCGGCCGCTGCGTTCGGCGACACCGATCGCCAGGTCAAGGACATCGATCGCCGGCTCGCGTTCGACGAGATGTCGGCCGGCGACGTCGCATCGGCTCACGCCAAGCTCGAGGCCCTGCGCGACCCCGCGCCGATCGACAAGCCAGTGAGGGTCACCGGCCGCGTCGTCGACGAGCAGGGCAACCCGGTCGCCGGCGCGCTCGTCGTCGGCAGCAGCGAGTCCTACGGCGACTCGATCTCCGTCATGATCCCGAATGACGACGAGCGACGCGCGACGACCGGCGCCGACGGCGCGTTCGTCCTGCCCGAGGTCCCCGGCGAGGGCATCGTCGTCGCCCAGCTCGGCGAGCTCCGCTCCGGCGCCGAGCTCGTCGCAGACTCCATCACGTTGACGCTTCACCCGACGAGCCGCATCGAGGGCAAGGTCGAGCTCCACGGCCAGCCGGCGACGTCCGTCGGTGTCGCCGTGCGCGATACCCGCCAGCCGGTGACCGTGCCGTACGGCATCTACACGAGCCTCCAGCCCGATGGCTCGTTCGTGCTCGAGGGCGTGCCGCGCGGCAAGGTGGTCGTCCAGACCGCACTCACGCGCGGCGCGACGACCCGCATGATCACCGGCATCGAGGTCTCCGTCGACAAGCCCGTCGTGAAGGGCATCGCGCTCGAGCTCAAGTCGAGCAAGCGCCTCGTCCACGTGATCGTGCGCAGCCAGTACGGCGTCGCTCTCCCGGCCGCCCAGATCGTGGTGCTGCCCGGCCGCGTGCCGTCGTCGAACGCGCTCGAGATCAACGAGAAGCTGCGCACCGCCGCCGTGAGGGCCGGCATGCCGATCCTCGGCGAGCAGGCGCCGAAGCCGGTGCTCGCGAAGGCCAAGCTCCGCGACCTCTACGCGACGATGACCGAGGTGCCCGAGGGCGAGGCGAGTGCGTGCGCGCTCGGCCTGCCGAAGGATCTCGATCCCGATACCGGCAAGAAGCTGCAGGACCCCGCGAACCTCGCGAAGATCTCGGTGTCGTGCGTGCCGATCGCACCCACCGACGACGTCGTGGTCGTCGAGGTTCTCCCGTGGCCCCGGTTCGACTGACCCTGTTAAGGGGGACGGTCTTAAGTTGCTTAAGTTGTGGTGCCGAAGTCCGCGGAATGACGCGATCGTGTACCGGTAAGATTAAGTTGCGACGTTGCGAGGCAATGTTGCTCCGCGATCAAGCGACCACGTCTTCGCCTCCGCGAGAATCGACAACTTAATTTTACCGGTATCGAGATCTGTAAATTCAGCTAGATACGCGGCACAACTTAAGCAACTTAAGACCGTCCCCGTTAGCGGAGCGCGTCGCCGTCGACGACGAGATCGTGCTCGGGCGCCTCGCCGATCCGGATCAGCGCCGATGCGAGCACGTCCGGGGTCGTCGATCGATAGCGCGCACGCAGGCCGCGGCTGAACACGCCGGCGACCGCGAGCAGTCCGTCGCCGACGACGGCGGCGGTGCGCTCGCCCATCCGCGAGTCGTCGCGCTCGCCGGTGATGATCGACGGCCGCGCGATCACCCACGGCAGGCCCGAGCCCTTCACGGCATCCTCGGCCTTGCCGCGCCACGACAGGTACGCCGAGCGCGCCTTCGCGTCGGCGCCCACCGACGACAGATAGACGATCCGCGGCGTGACCTCGGAGCCACGTGCGGCGTCGACCGCGAGCTTCGTCAGCCCGTAGTCGACGGTCTCGTAGATGTTGCCTTGTACGGCATCGGCCTTCGCCTTCGCGCGCGTCGTGCCGATGAGGATGTAGATCTGGGTCGGCTTGATCTCGCGCCATCGCGCCGCGAGCGCCATCGCATCCCACGGTGTCGTGTCGGTCTCCGCGCCGAGCTGGCCGAACGTGGCGCGCCACTCCTCGACCTTGCTCGAGTCCGGCCGCACGTGCGCGATCGTCCGGGTGCCGCGAACGGTCAGCTGGCGGACGACCTCGCGGCCGACGAAGCCGGTCGCACCGAGGACGAATGCGGTCACGACAGCTTCGCCAGGCCCGCCTGCATGCGCGCCTTCAGGGGCTCGACGACCGCCGGGTCCTTGACGTTGATGACGGGCTCGGTGTCGTACTGCTCGTAGAACACCGAGTCCTTGACGTCGGCGGGCACGCCGAGCGCCTCGCGGATGCGCTTGAAGTCGGGCACGAAGCCGCGATCCATGAGCGGGATGATCGTGCCGGTGATCGTGCCGGTGAGGCCGCAGATGTAGATGACGACGTTCTTCGGGTTGAACTCGCCGGGCGCGAGGCCGCAGCGCTTCTCGAGATCGTCGAGCCGTGCGCCGTCGAAGAACGCCTCGACGCGACCGGTGTCGCCCTTCCAGCTCGGCGCCTCTTTCGGCCGGCTGCAGGTGCCCCAGTACTTGAGCTTGTTGCGCTCGACCATCGCGGCGAGCTCGTCGCGGTAGCCGAGGTCGTCGGGGTACGACGCGCCGTGGAGCAGCACCCACTTCGAGAGGTCGACGTCGGGATTGCGGCGGATCTCGCTGCGGACCATCGACAAGAACGGCGCGGAGCCGGTGCCGGCAGCGACCATCACGCGCAGGCGCGGGTCGTCGAGGCCGATGGTGTCCTTGACGGTGAACACGCCCGCCGCGACCGGCCGCATGTACAGCCGATCGCCCGCCTTGATCTTCCAGAGGAGGTGCGTCAGCGGGTTCTCGGACTCGGGCTTGGCGACCCACCGGATGTAGAACTCGATCGGTCCCTCGTCCTCGGGTGCCGACGCGATCGACATCGAGCGGCGGACCGAGCCGAGCTCGGGCTTCTCGGCGTTGTTCGCGCCGATGACGCAGTACTGACCCGGCACGAACCACGGCCGAGCCGGCTGCTGGTCCGGCTGGATCCGAAAGATGGTGAGCGCATCGGTGAGATCGATGCGCTCGGCGAGCGTCGCGTTGTACTCGAGTGCCTTGGCCATCGAGCCGACGCTAGCACGCTCTTCTGCTAGGGAGTGGCTGCCGTGCTCGCGGCCTGCTTGTCGCCGGTGACGACGAGCGTCGCGTAGCCTGCGGCTTTCCATTCGAGATCGAGCACGGCGGGTGACCGCTTCATCCAGTCGCCGGTCGCCGGATCGATCGTGACGACGGTACCGTCACTCGGGTTCATGGCGATCGCGACCTCGTAGTGACTGCGATTGCGCTTGCGATCGTGGGGCAGGATGAGTCCGAGGAGGACGGGCCGACCATTGGACAGCTCGGTCTTCAGATCCTTCGTGTTGCCTTTGATCGCGTACGCCTCGAGACCACGCGCTCGCGCGAAGTCACGCAGGACTCCGAGCTTGACGCCGTGCTTGCCGGGCGGCATCCGGTGCGCGAGATCGTCGATCGACCATTGGCGCCCCCAGGCACCGGCGACCATCGCGAGCGCGGCGAGACCGCAATCGGTCGGCCGCTTCTGAACCACCACCGGAGTCGGGGCTGCACGGTACCAGCTGGCGTCGAGCTGCTGCGGCTGAACAGCGCGAGCGCCGCCCCGGTATGGGACGGCGCACGCGGTGATCAGTCCGAACAGCGCGACGATTCGCGCCGAGCGGATGATCGTCCTCATGGGTGATCACGCCAGGATGAGGAGCAGGAACAGGAGCACGATGATCGCGCCGCCGGAGATGCCGACGATCAGCACGTCACCGCCCTGGAAGTCTGCGGTCTTCTGGTCTTGCTGCTCGCGCTCCGCGTAGTTCGACGAGTCGCTGTGCTGCGCCGGGGCGGGCGCCTTCACCTGGACGGTCTCGACGACAGCGGGCGTCGCCGGCGCGGCCATCGCGGCCGGCGCACCGAGAGCAAGGGTAGTAGCGAGGGCAAGAGAAGCTGTACGAAGCAACATTGGGTTTTCCTCCAAACAGGTTGTTCGGAGGTAGTGCAATGGCGAGGCCGGAACTACGTACGTGCGCCCACGCGCACGTGTGATCCATCAGCTCGGCTTCTTGGCCACGAGAGCTCTGAACTCGTGCGGTACGAGGCCCATGAGCCGGTCCTCGATTCGATCGAACCGAAGATCGCCGACCGCGTTCGTGTCGAGCTTGCCCGCGACGGTGTGCTCGAGAAGCTCGCGCGTGTAGCCGATCTTGGGAAGCTCGACACCTACATGAGCGGCGAGGGCGCGCAGTGCGCGGAAGTGACTGCGCGTCGTCGCGAGGCCCTGCTGCGTGCGATCGAGATCGATCAGATCGATCACGAACTCGACGCTCGCCTCGAGACTCTCGCCGCGCGCGACCTGCTGGAGGTGACCGAAGTGCGTCGACAGCTCGGGGTGATCGAGGTGCGTCGAGAGCTTCGGCCACGCGGCGCCGTCGCCGAACTCGGTGATGACGGCGGTCCCTCCCGGCGCGAGCCACTTGCCGATCCGCGCGACGAGCTCGAACGCGCCGGTCTGCAGGTAGAACGGCTCCGGGGCGTCGTCGAGGTTGCACGCCTCGGCGATCGGGCTGATCGCGCGCACCTTCGCGCGGTCGGCCGTGCCGGTGGCGAGCTCGAGCCCGATGTCGAGGCGCGAGAGCTGCTTCGCCGGCAGGTCGCCGACCATCTCGTTGGAGATCACCAGGTCGAACGCGCCCGCGGGCACGGAGACGGTGAGCGCGTCGCCCTCGATCCAGGTCGCGTCGCCGCCGAGCCGCTCCTTCTGCGCCGCGGCGAGCGCGGGCGAGAGCTCGACGATCGTGTACGCGACCGTGCGGCCGGCACCGCGCAGCCGTGCGATCACGTCACGCGCGACGTAGCCGAGGCCAGCGCCGATCTCGAGCACGCGCACGCGACCCTCGGGGATCGCGCCACGCGCGACGAGCACGTCGGCGAGCGTCTCGCCGTACGTCCGGTTCGCGAGGGCAGGGTGAGGAACGCGGAGCAGGTGCGAGAGCGTCGTCTCGGTGTGATCGAACTGGTCGTCGGCGTTCGTGATCGTGTGGGTGTGATACTCGGACAGCGGCACCGGCGGCGGCACCGGCGTGTTCGGCTGCCAGCGCGGATACGGCATCGTCGACGTCAGGTACGCCGGCGCGAGCGACGGGCGCTTCGCGTACATCGACCACGGCATCATCGACAGCTTCAGCGCCTGGACGTCGCTGTGCACGAGCTTGCGGACGAGCCCGAGCAGCTTGTCGTTGTCGTGGTGGTGGCGCATCTCGATCAGGCGCTTCTCGCCCGCGAACGCATCCCAGATCGCGGTCTCCTCGGGATCGAGGAACAGCTGCTGCACCGGGCGCTCGCCCCACGCGGTCCACAGCGTCAACCGGTCCTCGCGTCGCTGCCACACGTTCCACTTGCCCTTGATCGGGACGAACGCCCACAGCGCCTCGATCTCGTCCTCGTCCGGATCGATCAGCACCGCGTGCGAGTTGAGGACATCGACGAACTTGCGAGGGTCGGCGTCGCCGAACTTGCCGTCGTAGTACTTGATCGTCTCCTCGGTATCGACGCCGTCATCGAACGATTCGATCATCGACGCGATGTCCGGGCTCATCTCCATGAGGTAGCCGTACAGGTCGTGGAACAGGTACACGGCACCCATGTGGGCAAACCACGAGAGGTGACGCGATCGGCGCAGGCGAGCCGGCACGCTCGGAGATTGCATATCCCCTAAGTAGCATCATCGAGCGTATGCTCGCCCGTCGATGGGCTACTTGTTCGAGACCGAGGAGCACGCGGCGATTCGTGCCACGGCACGTCGCTTCGCACAAACGCACATCGCGCCGCACGGCGCCGAGTGGGAAGAGGACGAGGAGTTCCCGATCGAGCTCTATCGAACCGCGGCCGCAGCCGGCATCACCGGCATCGGATACCCGGAGGCGGTCGGCGGACAGGGTGGCGATCTCTCGCACGTCCTCGTCGCGTGCGACGAGCTGATCGCCGCGGGGCGCTCGGTCGGCACCATCGTCGGCCTCGGCACGCACGGCATCGCCCTGCCGCCGATCGTCCGGTTCGGCACGCCGCAGCTGCACGAGCGGTTCGTCGCGCCGTGCCTGCGCGAAGGCAAGATCTCCGCGCTCGCGATCACCGAGCCAGGTGGCGGCAGCGACGTCGCCGCGCTCGCGACGAAGGCCGTCCGCGATGGCGACCACTACATCGTCACCGGCGCGAAGACGTTCATCACCTCGGGCACGCGCGCCGACTTCGTCACGACCGCGGTCCGAACCGGCGGCGCAGGTCACGGCGGCGTCTCGCTGCTCGTGATCGAGAAGGGCACGCCGGGGTTCGAGGTGAGCAAGAAGCTGAAGAAGACCGGCTGGTGGGCGAGCGACACCGCCGAGCTGCACTTCGACGGCTGCCGCGTCCCGGTCGCGAATCGCATCGGCCCGGAGAACGGCGCGTTCCCGATGATCATGATGAACTTCGCCGCCGAGCGCCTGATGCTCGCCGCGCAGTGCGTCGCGATCGCCGAGCTCGCCTATCGCGAGTCGATCACCTACGCGCGCGAGCGCAACGCGTTCGGCAAGCCGCTGACGGGGTTCCAGGTCACGCGCCACAAGCTCGCCGACATGGCGTCGCGGATCGCCGCGGCGCGCTCGCTCACCGGCGAGGTGATCGTGCGCGTGCTCCGAGGCGAGGACATGGCGGTCGCGGGGCTCGCCGCGAAGGCGAAGAACGTCGCGACCGACATGTGCAGCTTCGTCTGCGATCAGGCCGTGCAGATCCACGGCGGCTACGGCTACATGCGGGAGTCGCTCGTCGAGCGACTGTACCGCGATGCGCGCCTCTATCCGATCGGCGGAGGGACGCGCGAGATCATGAACGAGGTCATCGCGAAGACGGAGGGTTACTGATGAGCAACGAGGTCAAGGGTTGGCGCGCGATTCCCCCGGCGCTGGTGGTCGCGCTCGTCGCGTGGATCGGTTTCATGGGCTTCCGCATCGCGTACATCCTCGGCAAGAGCGGTGACGTTCCGTGGTCGCCGCGGCTCGGACTCGCCGGCGACGGCATCGCGATGGCGTGCTACTCGCTCGCCCTGCTCGGCGCACTCGAGCTCGCGCGCCGCTCGGCGGGCCGGCTGTCGCTCGGCGCGAAGATCGCCGCGGCCGGCTTCGCGCTCGGCCTCGCGCTCGAGCTCGGGACGACCTTGCTCAACGTCGACCCGGACATCTGGCAGAAGAAGTGGCTCGGCACGGCCCTGCAGTACAGCTACTGGGCGTCGTGGGCGACCATCGGCGCGGGCTTCGCGTGGGCCGCATGGGAAGAGCATCGCGCGCTCTCGATCGTCGGCCTCGTGATCGCGGTGCTCGGCGATCCGCCGCCGTTCATCGCCGAGCCGATCTTTCACGCGCTGAACCTCGGCTACAAGTCGTACCTCGGCGTCGACAGCACGTTGCGGATCGTCGGGACCGTGGTGATCCTGGTGCTCGCCGCCGCGGGCAGCCGCGGCGAGACGCC
>JAEWJO010000420.1 GCA_023386455.1 Pseudomonadota bacterium
GATGACCGTGGCGGCGGCGGTCGCGGCGGTCGTGGCGGCCGTGGTGGCGGCGACCGGGGTGGTCGCTGGTGAACACCCGCCTGCGAGGTCGCCCGGAGCGCGTGTTTGTCTCGGTGGACGAGAGCACGGGCAAGTCGACGATCTCGTTTCATCCCGCCGACGTCGGAACGCCCGTCCAGGTTGAGGACGACAAGACCGGCGCGGCGGCGATGAAGGAAGCGCGCACGATCTCGGAGAAGTTTCCGGGGTGCACGGTGCACGGGCCCCATTTCCATCAGGCGCGTCCGCCGGGTCGTCAGAAGATGCGTCGCTCGCGACCCGTCATCGAATCCGGCGGAGAGGCCGGCGGTGGCGGTGGTGGCGGCGGCGGCGATAGCGACGACTGAGCGACTGCGGGAACCGCCGAACGGCGTTCCTGCGGGCGCAGAATATCCAGGATCGGGGCGAGAGCCCCGGTGCTATCCTGCGCGTCAGGTAGGCCCATGCTGCTGACGCGCGAGGAAATGACCTTCGATTTCGGTGGGGCCAAGCTCGATCCGGTTCGCGATCGCGACCTCCTCGAGTGGATGTTCAACCAGTTCCTCTATGGCGAGGTGACCGGCATCCAGGTCGGCCACTGGCTGTACGACGCGCCCGATCTCGACGCTGCGAAGTTCCTCGCGCGCCAGTCGCTCGAGGAGATGCAGCACGTCGACAACTTCCTGCGCATCATGACGATGCTCGGGTGCCAGCCCAAGCCGGCCCACGCCGCCGTGCGTTTTCTGTCGACCGGCATGATGGGCAGCTCGTGGCCCGAGCACGTCGCGCTCGAGATGGCGCAGGGCGAGGGCTTCGTGCTCCAGGCGTTCTACGCGGTGATCGACACGCTCGATCACAAGCCGAGTGTCGACATCCTGCGGCGCGCCGTGAAGCAGGAGGAGCGTCACGTCGAGTTCGGCGAGCAGCAGACGAAGAAGGCGATCGAGGGCAAGCCGTGGCTGCGCCGCCGCCTGCTCGGCCTGTCGCTCGTGTCGATGTGGGGCGTGCGCAAGCTCGCCGGCTACATGGAGAAGAAGCTCCCCGCCGATCACGTCGTGCTGAAGCACCTGCCGGCGTTCCTCGCGCACGCGAACCGCTGCGCCGAGATCCGGCTGCGCCGCATCGGCGTGCTCGAGCGTCCGCTCTCCGAGATGTCGGGCGCGAAGCGTGCCGCGCTCGTCGCCGAGGCCTACGCCGGCAAGCTCGTCGGTGGCATCGGCTCGCTGCTCGCGATGCCGCTACGCCTGCTGCCGTGGTTCAAGCGCAAGCGCGTGACCGACACGTACCTCGCCGATCCGCACGTCACCGGTTACCAGCTGCCGGCGCCGGACTCGGCGGCGGCGCAGCCGCAGGAGTAGCGACGCTGCGACGGCCGTCGTCGCACGTCAGCTGCAGCGGCTTCTCCGAGATCAGCGCGGTGCCATAGACGATCTGCGCGAGATCGATATCGTCGGTCGGCTGCGACAGGTGGCCCTGCACGACGAACCACTTGTCGACCTTGCCGTCGCCATCGGCCGCAGGAACCGCGCGCTTCTCGAACACGAACGTGCCGCGCAGCAGCACCTTGCTCGAGGGATTGCCCGGGTGATGGTTCAGATCGGCGACGAGATTGCCGACCCAGTACGCGACCGTCGCCTTGCTCGGCACTCCGATCGTGCCGACGCGTGGCCGGTCGAGCGTGACCTTGCCGTCGACGAGCCGGATCGTCTCGACGGGCTGGTCGCCGTACCACTCGCCATCGGCGTCGGGTCCGAGCAAGAACGTCGGCGACGGCTGCGTCGGATCCTCGACGGTCTTGCCGGGCGCGATCGTCAGCTCGACGCGCGTCGTCTGCGCCGACAAGAGGCCGCTCAGCAGCCGCGACAGATCGTCGGACAGCCCGCGATCGACGACGGCCTCGGTGATCTCCTTGCCGCGCAACCGGCCGTCGGCTGTCGGGGACGGCATGCGACCGAACGACAGGTGCTCGAACACCTGGACCCAGCGATCGCCATCGTGCGCGTAGAGCGCGGTCATCCGCAGCGGGATCACCGCGGTGCGCTTGCACAGCGTGATGCGCCACGACAGCTCGTCGGACACCCACGCCGCCGACACCTGCTTGTCCTGCGCGAGGTAGATCCGCAGGCGCTTGCTGCGCACCGTCGTCGGCGTGCCGGGCTCGACCTGCAGCGGCCACCGGCTCGACGCGAGCCGCCGGACATCGAGTCCGTAATAGACATCGCCGGGACCGACGCCGATGCGGGCGGGACCGACATCCGGCGCGATGAGATTGGTGTCGACCTCGGGTAGCTCGTCGCGCTCGTACGACGACAGGATCTCGTCCTGCAGCTCGGCGACGAGACGCTGGCGTCGCGCGAGCTCGGAGTCGAGCGCGCCGCCCGGCTGATCGATCACGGTCGGCTGCTTCGGTTGCGAGCTCGGACACGCACCGAGCGCGAGCACCGCCGCGATCGCGAAGGCGCGATTCATCGGGCCTCCAGATCGGCCTTCGTGTCGATGTCGCGCACGACGCCTGGGTCGGTCACCACCACGTCGAGCACATCATGCCTCGCGAGCACGCTGCGTGCACCTCCGGGCGCCTCCGAGCATCCCGCGAGGTCGCCGAACATCGAGCGCGCGATCAGCGGGGGATGACCTCCCCTGCCCTCGAACACGGGCCTCGCTGCATCGTGGCCGTCGAGCGCAGCGACGAGTGCGCGCAGTGTTGCAACGGCGACATGCGGATGATCGACGGGCCACAGCCACGCGGCGTCGCATGCGGTCAGCGCGGCGAACCCGAGCGCGACCGAGCTCGCCATCCCGCGCTCGGGCGTGTCGTTGACGACGACCCGCGCGCCCAGCGCCTCGGCCGCCGCCCGAACCGCCTCCCCGTACGGTGGACCGACGACGACGATCGCCTCGTCGAGCCCGACCGCGCGCCCCGTCGCGAGGATCGTCGAGAGAAACGTACGCCCGTCGTGCGCCGCGAGCAGCGCCTTCGCGACCCCCCCAAGCCGAACACCGGCTCCCGCCGCCAGAATGACGCCCCCGATCATGCTCGAGCACCGAAATGTGAACGTGGACCTGAACGTGGACGTGAA
>JAEWJO010000424.1 GCA_023386455.1 Pseudomonadota bacterium
CCGGCGAAGCACTCGTACATGATCACGCCCATCGCGTAGATATCGGTGCGCGCGTCGACGGGATTGCCGAGCGCCTGCTCCGGCGCCATGTAGAACGGCGTGCCGAAGATCGTGCCCGTGCGCGTCAGGTTGTTCTGGCCGTCGTTGCCGGCGACCTTCGCGATGCCGAAGTCGAGGAGCTTGGGAACATCCTGCGGCGGGTTGCCTTCCTGCGTGACGTAGATGTTCTCGGGCTTCATGTCGCGATGGACGATGCCCTTCGCGTGCGCCGCCGCGAGACCGTGGCCCGACTGGATGAGGATGTTGAGCAGCCGATCCGCGCCCATCGGCTGCTGGATCATGTCGTTCAGCGGAGCGCCGTCGAGGAGCTCCATGCACATGTAGATGCGGCCGTCGGCCAGGCGTCCGAAGTCCTCGACGCCGATGATGTTGCGATGCTTGATCGACGAGCTCGACCGCGCCTCCTGCTGGAAGCGCTTCACCGCCTCCGAGTTCGACACGATCTCGGCCTTCAAGAGCTTCACCGCGAAGCGCTTCTCGATGTGGATGTGCTCGGCCGAGTACACCTCGCCCATACCGCCTTCGCCGAGCTTCTTCAGGATCCGGTAGCGTCCGTCCAGGACCTCTCCGACCAGCGACGGTGCGGGAGGGGCCTGCGGAAACGACCCCGATGCCGGAGGGTCAAAACTCATGTGGTCCGCATTATAACGCGCCGGGCCCCTCGAAGGGTCTGACCACCGAGGCTGTTAACGACAGACACCGACACCATACATCGTCGCCTGCTCGTCGGCGTTCACGGTGCAAACCTGGCTCACCGGGCACGCCGCGAGGTCGGCGCGGCCGCAGGCGTCCGCCGGGAGCCCGCCGGAGACCAGCGAGCACGTCCCCTGGACGCAGCGGGCCGCGAGATCCGGGGCGCAGGTGCTGACCTCGGGGCACGCGGGATTTGCCGAGCAGTTGAGCGCCGCGTCGTGCGCGGCGACCTGCGACGCGAGGACGGCGGTGTCCTCGCCACCGCGCTCGCAGCCACAGCAGTCGTCGCGGACCCTCGCGCAGTCGCTGTCGAGGCCGCACTCCATCATTGGCGGCGCGGCGCACTCGCACGTCAAGCACCCGTTGTCGTCGGTGATGAAGCCGTACGCGCAGCTCGCGGCGTCGCACGCGACCGGCGAACACTCGAGGACGCAGCGGCCGGCCGGCGTGCAAGCAGGCTGCATCGGGCTCCCGCACATCGCGGGCGGACAGTCGACCTCGTCGCACGCGCGCTGCGCCGGATCCGTCGCTGGCACCGCGTGCGTCGGGCAGTCGCAGCACCGCGGGCCGGCCGAGACGCAGTCCTTGTCGACCACGCACTCGCGCGGGGACGCCCCGCCACCGGAGCCACTGCCAGCGCCGTCGTCGCCCGACAGCTTCCTGGGCTCCGCCGGACAACCGGCGAGCAGGACGAGCGTGGCGACGAGGGCAAAGCGCATGACGACGTGAGTATCAGCAGGAGGCGTGCCTAGTCTAACCGCGCGAGATGTCGCCGTCTCGCCTCAGTTTTTCGAGGGCTTCGCGCAGGGATCAGACCCCTCTTCTAGGGTGCACGAGCGATGGGCGCGAACATCATCACGAAGACCGACCGGCAGATGGAAGACCGCATGCTCTCGGTCTCCAACGATCCCCTCCGCGCAGACACGCTGCAGAAGGCGCGCGCGTTCAAGCGGACCTGGCTCGAGCTCGCCGAGGCGCTGACGAAGGTGCAGGCGGGACGGACGTGGGAGAACTGGGGCTTCACCGACTTCGACGCGTACTGCCGCAAGGAGCTCCACCTCCGCGGCTCGACGGTCGCCAAGCTGCTCGGCAGCTACCGCTTCCTCGAGACGAGCGCGCCGCGCGTGATCGAGCGCGCGAAGGAGTCTCCGTTCGAGGCGCCGGTCCCCTCGATGCCCGCCGTCGAGTTCGTGCAGAAGGCGCGCGAGCGTGGCGCCGCCGACGAGGAGACGCTGCAGACGATCCAGCGCGTCGCGTTCGAGGAGGGCGTCGAAGCGCCGATGCTCGCGCGCAAGTTCAAGGACGTCGCGTTCCCCGAGACCGACCGCGACCGCCGCGAGAAGACGCGCGCCGCGATCGCGCAGACCGCGCGCAAGCTGTCCTCGCTGATCGCCGAGGAAGACTCGCCCGTCCCGAAGAAGCTCGCGATCCGCATCGAGGAGCTCGTCGGCGAGCTGCTCGAGTCGATCGAGAACTGACGCCAGAATCCGGCGTCAGTCGCCGAATGCGCCGACCTGGCGCGTGATGAAGTCGGAGCTCTTCGTCAGGTCGACGTGGAAGTGATCGCGGTGCGCGGCGTTGTAGTTCGGCGTCAGCACGATGTTCCACACGCGATGAGCCTTGAGCTCGCAGATCAGCTGGTGGAGGAACGTGTCCTTGTCGCTCTCGGTCGTCGCCTCGCAGGTGTCGTCGGCCGGATCGATCACCCAGTCGGTCTTCACGGTGTACGTCGTGTCGTCGCTCGTCGTGAACGCCGCGAGATCGATCGCCTTGGCGTACGCGTGCTGCGACATGTTGCAGTTCGGCGGCGTCAGCGACTGATCGATGCAGCGATAGTTGTAGACGCCGATGTCGGTGACCTCCTTGATGTCGTGCGCGCGCAGGATCGGCGCCGCCTCGGCGAGCGACTTCATCAGCGTGCAGTCGCCCATCAGCGTCTTGCGCGCGCTCGTGCTGCCGCTGTAGCGAAACGACATCCCGTTGATCGGAATCTTGACCGTCACCGGATCGGCGATGCCCGGGCTCGTCGGGCCGACCGTGTAGTCGAGCTTGTAGAGATCGAGCCAGCCCTGGCAGTCGGCGAGCATCGGCTCGGCGATCGAGATGTCGACCGACGCGGTCGCGAGCACGGCGCCCATGTCGTCGAGCGCGGTCGCGGTCAGCGTCACCGCACCGAGCGCGTCGATGTTCGCGATGACCGGGCCGTCGAGGCCGAGCTCGCCGAGCGAGCCGTCACCCGCGGCGAGCGTGATCGTCTTTGCGTGACCGCCGATGTCGACCTCGACGCCGACCTCGGCGACGAGCGCGCCGCCCGGTCCGAGCGCGTCACGCGTGAACGCGGCGCCGGGCGCCGGCGACGTGAACGCGATGGTGACCGGCTCGTCGTCGACACCGCAGCCCGCTGCCGCCACCAGGACCAGGACCGTCATCCGCATCGTGGCCGGTAGAGAACCACCGGCCTCGAACGTGGGTCAAGCGGCGACCGGATCAGCCGCGTGACGGGAACAGTCGACCCCAGCTACGCGACGACGAACTTCACGGCCTTGCCGAGCAGATACACGGCATAGACCATGAGCGCGATGCCGACGGCGCGCGGGATCCACTTCGCCTTGTCGCCGAGCACGTGCTTGCCCTTGTGGGTCAGGTACGCGACGAGCGAGAACCAGCCGAAGCTGCCGGCGAACACGCCGAGCGAGCACGCGAGGCCCTCCCAGGGGTTCGCGTCGGGGATGAGCGAGCCCATGATCACGACCCACGTCACGATCGCCGCCGGGTTCAGCAGGATCAACGCGACGCCGACGGTGAAGCCTTGCCACATCTCGCGGCGGTTCACGATCGCGCTCGACTCGGGGTGCGGCTCGTCGGGAGGCGGCGCCGCCGGTGCCATCGGCTGGCTGCGCACGGTCAAGAAGCCGTACACGAGCAGGACGACGCCGCTGATCGCGTAGAGGATCGGTGGGATGTTCGGGTTGCTCTTCAGCACCGGCGTGACGCCGAGGACACCGAGCGCCGCGTAGAGGCAATCCGCGATCGCGCCGCCGAGCCCGACGGCCATCGCGCGCCGGAGCGTGTGCCGGTACGACGCATCGATCACCGCGACATTGACGGGGCCGATCGGCACGCCGGTCAGTGCGCCGGCGGCGACGCCTAATGCGAGGAACATCAGCACCGACAAGCCACCGTGCTATACAGCAGCGTGCCGCCGCCTGCTACGTCGAACATGCGATCTTCCGGGGAAGATTCGACAGTTTCGGACGGGACCGCCGGGGCGCCGCGTCGTGTCACGGGAGCCACTGACGGGGATGTTCGGGCCTTGCCAGAGGGCGGTCCGGGTGTCACGTGGCTCGGCCATGCGACCGCGGTCGCCGAGCTCGGCAGCTCGCGCGTCGTGTTCGATCCGCTCCTGCCCTGGCGCGCGCGCGCCGCAGGCAAGGTCAACGCGGTCCTCGTGACCCACTCGCACGTCGACCACCTGAACCGGTGGAGCCTGAAGGCGATCGATCGCGACGCCCACCTCGTCGTACCCCGCGGCTGCAAGGACATCGTCACCGACCTCGGGTTCGCGAAGGTCACCGAGATGACCGCCGGCGACCAGCTGCAGATCGGCGATCTCGACATCGAGGCGGTGCCGACCCGCCACGACAACGGCCGGTGGCGCAAGCGCGAGACCCCCGAGTGCTGCGGCTACGTCGTCGCGTCCGGAGGCGTGACGATCCACCACGCGGGCGACGTCGACTTCTCGGATCACGCGGTGTTCGACGACATCGGCAAGAAGTTCGCGCTCGACGCGACGCTCCTGCCGATCGGCGGAATGATGCCCGTCTGGTACTACCGCAGCCGCCGCCACCTCGTGGACCGCGGCATCCACATCGATCCCGACTGCGCGCTCGACATCTTCGAGCGCCTCGGCGCGAAGAACCTCATCCCCGTCCACTGGGGGACGCTGCACCTGCGCCTCGGCCTGCCGTCGATGCCGCGCCGCCGCCTCGCGAAGGTCGTCGCGGAGCGCAACGCCGCCGGCGTTCAGATCCTCGCGCACGGCGACACGCTCGCGCTCGAGAAGCGCTCGTAGCGGCGAGGCGTCAAACGACGCCGTGAAACTTCAGACAGCCGAGCACGCCGATCACGCCGATCGCGATGCCCATCACGTAGCCGAAGTGCTTGTCGCGCATCACCGGATCGCTGCGGTCCGCGTTGCGGCTGCGCAGCAGGTTGAACGAATCGTAGATCACCCACAGGCCGGCGAGGCCGCCGGTCAGGATCGTCAAAAACCACTTGAACGTGGTCGCGTCCATCGGCTCGGTCACGCGGCACCTCCCGTGGCAGTCGCCGGCGTCCCCGCGGGTCCGGACTTCTCGACGGCGGCGCCCGGTGCAGCGGGCACCGGATCGAACAGCATGCGCTTGGTGTCGTACGCGACGATGATCGTCATCAGCGGCACGAACGCCCAGTAGTAGAACGTCACCTCCATGCCGCCGGTCGCGAAGCCGATGAGGTAGCCCGTGTACGCGACGAGCCGCTCCATCGCGTAGGACTTGTAGTTCGTCGCCCTGCCCGCGCGCCGCACGTAGACGCCGCGCATGAGCGTGTTGGCGACGCCGAGGAAGATGATCGCGGCGACCGGGATCGCGGGCGCCCAGCCGTAGGCGGCGACGAGGATGAGGCCAAAGCCGTAGCAGATGCCGTCGGTGATCGCGTCGAACAGCTCGCCGAACGCGCTCCGGCAGTTGAACACCCTCGCGACGAGGCCGTCGAGCTTGTCGAGCAGGCCGCACACGAGGATGAAGAGCGTCGCCCACTGGTGATAGCCGTTGTCGACGGCCCAGTAGAGCGGCGGAAGCGTCAGGAAGCGGGACGCGGTGACCGCGTTCGCGGGATTCCAGGGCGACACCACACGCGGTGTCGCGACAGCAGTTGCCATGATCAGCTCGCCTCGGCCTGTTCGGCCTGGTCGTCGTCGGTCACGAGGCCCGGATCGACGAACCGATAGCGCTTCCACGCGAACCGCACGCGCTGCAGGAGCGAGACATGCGACATGATCGCGACGGCCCAGCAGCCGGCGAGCAGCGGGCGCGGGTCGTGGAGGAGCGCGGTGAAGAACACACCCGTGCCGTAGTAGATGAGGAACTCGGCCGAGCCGAACAGGCCGACGACGTCGACCGGGTGACCGATCTTGCCCTTCTCTCGCCAGATGTCCTGCTGGCTCTCGGCGTAGATCGACAGCTTGATGATGACGTTCGTCAGGGCGCCGGTGATGCCGAAGCCGAGGATGATGAGGATGTGCGGATAGTCGTCGCTGAGGTTCAAGCAGCCGCCGGCGTACATGATGCCGAGCACCCAGCGGTCGCAGACGTCGTCCATGACGGCGCCGAACGTGCTGCGCTGGTTGAAGTTGCGAGCCTTGAAGCCGTCGATGTGGTCGACGAGGCCGCGCACGATCAGCACCACGAAGCCCGCCCACCAGTGCGCGTAGAAGAACAGGACGCCGCCGATCAGGCCGAGCGCCGCACCGAGCATGGTCCACGTGTTCGCGTGGAGGGGCAGCTTCGCCAGCGCATTCACGATCGGATGCAGCACCCGGTCGAGGTTCTTGCGGAAGGCGAACAGATTCATGCGGGGGGGACTCTAGCCGAACTCGCGCCGTAGATACGAGGGATCAGCTCCCGCGGACGGCCTGCAGCGTCTTGCGCAGCGCAGCAACGAACTGGTCGACCATGCCCGTCGTGAACGACAGCGGCGGCTGAAGCCGCAACACGTTGCCGTGCATGCCCGAGACGGTGATCAGCATGCCGTGGTCGTGAAGGACGTCCTTCACCTTCGCCATCTCGGTCTTTCCGAGGATCTCGCGCGTCTCGGTGTTTCGCACGAGCTCGATGCCGCCGAGGAGGCCGGTGAACCGAACATCTCCGATCCACGGATCCTTCAGCGCCCACGCCGCCTCGGTGAAGTACCTGCCCATCGCGGCCGCGTTCTCGACGAGCTTCTCGTCCTCGAGGATGCGAATGAGCTCGTAGCCGGCCGCGGCGGAGACCGCGTTGCCGCCCGACGTCGGCGTCGTGCCGCCGAAGAACGCCTTGCTGACCGCGTCCGACGCCATCGTCGCCGCCATCGAACCGACGCCGCCGGAGAGGCCCTTGCCGCCCGTCATGATCTCGGGCTGCAGGCCATAGTGCTCGACCGCGAACATCTTGCCGGTGCGCCCGAGGCCGGTCTGGACCTCGTCGGCGATGAACAGGATGCCGCGCGCCTTGCGGATCTCGTCGAGGCGCTCCCACCACATCTTCGGCGGCGCGAGCCCGCCGCCCGCCGGG
>JAEWJO010000503.1 GCA_023386455.1 Pseudomonadota bacterium
CCTCGCGAGCACGCAGGGTGTCGCGAACCGCTAGCGGATCGTGACCTGGACCCGGTAGAGGAACTGGCCCTCGGGGTCACTCGAGCCGACGAACGACGACTGGCGAACCTGGAGGTACCAGGTCTGCGGCATCGCCGTCGTGTTCTTCGCGGCCGTGTCGAGAGGCGCGCTGCCGGTGCCGTCGATCATCGAGCAGAAGCCGCGGCCCTCGTCGTCATCGTCGACGAGCTGCGCGCCCGTCGGGCCGAGCAGTGTCAGGCGGCTGTCGACCCCGAAGCTCTCGCACGTGGTCGTGGCGCCCTCGATGATCTCGGCGCGGACACCCTTGCCCGGCGGCACGGTGATCGCCCACACGTCGATGTCTGCGTTCATCAGGTGATCGCCCGATGCGAACGCATTGGTGTGCGCCATGAAGTTCGTCGTCGCGGTCATGAACGTGTTGTTCGGCTCGACCTCGGCACCGTCGTCGCCGGGGTACGCGATCTCGAGGAGGTACTGCGAGACGGTCGCGTTGTTGCCGCGCTCCTCGACCTGCGCGTAGTACGTGCCGGCCGCGAGGAACATGACGATCGCGCCGCACGAGCGGATGCCGCTGCCCGCGGTGTCCGCGACGATCAGCGTGCCCGTCGAGCTCTTCAGGCGCAGGTCGAGGGTCACGCCGGTCGCGCACTCGCCGATCGAGGTGAACGTCTCGAGGCGGATGACCGTCGGGGTCGCGAGCGTGAACTTGAAGTTGTCTAGATCGCCGATCGTCGGGATGGTGCCCTCGATCAGGGCGCTGCCCGAGACCTGCACCGTGCTCGCGTCGGCCTCGGCGGTCGTGCCGTTCGGCTCCACCTCGGCGAGCGCGCCCTCGACGTGGCAGGTCGCGCTGCAGCCGTCGCCGTCCATGAGGTTCATGTCGTCGCAGTACTCGGACGGCTGGAGCACGCCGTCGCCGCAGATCGCCTCGATCTGGCACGTCGAGCTGCAACCGTCGCCGGCCGTCGTGTTGCCGTCGTCGCACGTCTCGCCGGGGCCGGTGATGGTGTCACCGCACACGGTCGGCGTGATGTCGACGACGAGCGCGTACGTCGGGACCGCCGCATCGTCCTGGTACTCGAGGACGTGCGCGTACACGGTCGCGCCCGGCGCGAGGTTGTAGGTCAGCGTCGAGCAGCGGTCGGATGCGCCGTTGCGATCGTCGTTGGACGCGAGCGAGACGCCCGCGGCGTCACGGATGTGCATGAACGTGTCGATCGACGTGCCGCACGCGACGCCGACGCCGAAGCCCGGCGCGATGTTCCAGACGTCGAGCTTGACGACCGCGATCGTCGAGCCCGGGTTCGTGATCGCGAAGACGTCCTCGTCGCCGACCGGGCTGAGCCGGGCCGCGATCCGCGTCGTCATCGAGAACGGACCGTTCGCGTTGGTCGAGCTGAAGTCGTTGCCGTCGGTGCCGGTGCCGGGGGCGATCATGCCGTCGTCGTTCGGCTCGGTCTCGGTGACCGCGTTCTCGAGCTGGCAGGTCGAGCTGCAGCCGTCGCCGTTCGCCATGTTGTTGTCGTCGCACTGCTCGGTGGCGTCGAGGACGTTATCGCCGCACTTCGGCTCCTTCTGGCAGGTCGCGTCGCAGCCGTCGCCGTTCGTCGTGTTGCCGTCGTCGCACATCTCGCCGGGGCCGACCATCGTGTCGCCGCAGACCACCGGTGCGTACGCGACCTTGAGCGCGTAGCTCGCGACGGTCGCGTTGTCGCCGTTCTCGACGACGTGCGCGTAGACCGTCGCGCCCGGCGCCATGTTGTACGTGAGTCCGGCGCAGCGGTCGGTCGCGCCGTTGCGGTCGTTGTTCGAGGCGAGCGACGTGCCGGTCGCGCTGCGGATCGTCAGGCCGGTGTCGATCGACTGTGCGCACGGAACGCCGAGGCCGAAGCCGGGGGCGAGGTTCCACGTGTCGAACGAGACGATCGCGTAGGTCGTGCCGGGGTTCGTGAACTTGAAGACGTCCTCGTCACCGGCCGGGTCGAGCGAGGCCGCGATCGTCACGGCGCTCGAGAACAGGGTGTTCATGTCGGGATAGACGATCCCGAAGTCGTTGCCGGTGATGCCGCTGCCGCCGGTGAAGACGTTGCCGTCCTCGTTCGGCTCCATCTCGGTCACCGCGGACTCGAGCTGGCAGGTCGCGCTGCAGCCGTCGGCCGGCGTCGTGTTCATGTCGTCGCACTGCTCGGTCGGCTGGAGCACGCCGTCGCCGCAGACCGGCTCGATCTTGCACATCGCATCGCAGCCGTCGCCATCCGCCGTGTTGCCGTCGTCGCACTGCTCGCCAACGCCGATCATCATGTCGCCGCACATCGCGGCCGTGAACTTCACCTGGAGCGCGTACATGCCGATCAGCGCGTCGTCGCCGCGCTCGATGATGTGCACGTAGCGGGTCTGGTTCGGCAGCAGCGGGATCGTCAGCGTCGAGCAGTAGTCGGAGCTGCCGTTGCGATCGTCGTTCTGCGTGATCAGCGCACCCGAGGCATCGCGGACGCTCATCACCGTGTCGATGACGGTGCCGCACGGCACGTTGATGCCGAAGCCGAGCCCGAGGTTCCACACGTCGAGGTTCACCGTCGCGCCGGTCGTGCCGGTGTTCTTGATGGCGAACACGTCCTCGTCGCCGTTCGGCATGATCGAGGCGACGATCGTCGCGTTCGCGGTGATCGGCCCCTGCGTGTTGGCGTTCGCGGATCCGAAGTCGTTGCCGTTCAGCGTGTCGCCGCCGGTCGACGGCGAGCCGTCCTCGTTCGGCTCGACCTCGGTCACGGCACCCTCGATCTGGCAGGTGTCGCTGCAGCCGTCGCCGGTCGCGCTGTTGTTGTCGTCGCACTGCTCGCCCGGACCGACGTCGCCGTCGCCGCAGACGACCGCGTTGAAGATGATGTCGAGCGCGTAGCTCGCGATCGCGGAGTCGTCGAACCACGAGATCACGTGGACGTAGACGCTCTCGCCGGGCATGAGGCCGTAGTCGAGGCCCGAGCAGTAGTCGTCGTTCGGGCGATCGTTGTTCGTCGCGAGGATGACACCCGCGGCGTTGCGCACGTTGATGACGGTGTCGATCGAGCCGGTACCGCACGACATGCCGATGCCGTAGCCGGTCGCGAGGTTCCACGTGTCGAGGCGGACCTTGACCGGCTTCGTGCCGGCGTTCGTCACCTTGAACACGTCCTCGTCGCCCGCCGGCGAGATCGCCGCGATCACGGTCGTCGACGCGGTGATCGCGGGGTGCATGTCGGCGTTGACGATCGAGAAGTCGTTGCCGTCCTCGGAGTCGCCATCGATCGCGATGCTGCCGTCCTCGTTCGGCTCGATCTCCATCACCTCGACGTTGCAGGAGGTGCTGCAGCCGTCGAGGTTGACGCCGTTGCCGTCGTCGCAGCTCTCGGAGCCGGCCTTGATGCCGTTGCCGCATGCGCTCACGGTGCAGTTGATGTCGCAGCCGTCGCCGTTGACGTCGTTCGCGTCGTCGCACTCCTCGGTGCCGCCGGTCGCGCCGTTGCCGCAGCCGCTCGGCTTGCAGTTGCTGTCGCAACCATCGCCGTCGCGCGTGTTGCCGTCGTCGCACGCCTCGACGTCGGTCTGGATGCCGTTGCCGCAGTACGACTCGGTGCAGTTGACGTCGCAGCCGTCGCCGTTGATCTGGTTGCCGTCGTCGCAGGCCTCGTCGAACGCGACGACGCCGTCGCCGCACCCGACGATCGTGCACTGGTTGCTGCAGTCGTCGTCGTCGATCGTGTTGCCGTCATCGCAGGCTTCGTCGCCTGCCATGATGCCGTCACCACATACGGCCAGCTTCGCCGGATTGTTGTCGCCGCAGGCTGCAGCGAGGGTCGCGACCGAGAACACCACCACCAGGCTCGTTAAGCGCATTGCGCGCCGGACATAGTTCACCCGATCGGGTTGCGTCCACGATTTTCCGCATTGCATTTTGCAAGAGTCGCCGCGGCCCGTGCCGTCGGTGCCCGATCCGGTAATGCGGTTCACAATCCGCGGCGCGGCGGAGGGCCTGTGGGTCGCGGGGGCGAGATCCCGGGTCGACGGCGACCGCTCAGCGCACGCGGGCAGACGACTTCATCTGGAGCCAGTAGAGGCCGCCCGCGACGCCGAACCCGACGAACCACGACCAGTCGTAGATCGGTCGCAGCGGCTCCCAGAACGCACCGGCGAGCGCGAGGCCGGCGCCGGCGATCGTCGAGGTCACCGCGGCGATGTTCCAGCCGTTCGTGTAGCGGTACGCGCCGTCGGGGACGTAGAGCGAGCGAAGGTCGAGCTCGGTCTTGCGGATCAGCCAGTAGTCGACGATGAGCACGCCGCCGATCGAGCCGAGCGCCGCGCCGTAGCCGCCGAGCCAGCCGTTGATGTAGCGCTCGCCGTCCTTCAGCAGCTCCCACGGCACCATCGCGATGCCGATGAGGCCGGTGATGAGGCCGCCGCGCTTGAAGTCGATCTTCTTGGGGAACGCATTCGCGAAGTCGTTCGCGGGCGACACGACGTTGGCCGCGATGTTGACCGCGAGCGTCGCGATCACCGCGGTGAACATCGCGATCCCGACGATGAGCCGGCTCCCGAAGTGGCTGCCGAGCGCGATCGGGTTCGAGATCTCCTTGCCGTAGATGACGGCGGTCGCGCTCGTGATCAGGATGCCCATCGCGGCGAACACCGTCATCGTCGTCGGCAGCGCCACGGTCTGGCCGAGCGCCTGCTCGCGCTGGCTGCGGCCGAAGCGCGTGAAGTCGGGCATGTTGAGCGACAGCGTCGACCAGAACGCGATCGTGCCGGTCAGCGCCGGGATCATGACCTGCCAGACCGTCTTGCCGTTCGTGCTGTGAAACGAGCTGCGCTCGAGGATCGGCCCCAGGCCGCCGGCGCGATAGATCGCCCAGCCGACGAGCAGCGCGGTCATGACGAGCACGTAGGGCGCCGCGAACCGCTCGACGCGGCGGAGCAGCTCCATGCCGCGGAAGATGATGACGATGTTGAGGCCCCAGAACAGCGCGAACGAGACCCACTGCGTGTTCTGGAAGTTCTCGAGCGGATAGCTCGAGGTGCCGAGCAGATCGGCCCAGCCTCGCCAGAGCGAGACGAAGAACACCTGGAGCGCCTCGCCGCCGATCCACGCGTTGATGCCGAACCAGCCGCACGCGATCAGCGCGCGCATGAGCGCCGGGAGGTTCGCGCCATACGTGCCGTACGCGGCGCGTGCGAACACCGGGAACGGGATGCCGTACTTCGTGCCGGGATGCGAGTTGAGCAGGATCGGCGCGAGCACGATCAGGTTGCCGACGAGGATCGCGGCGAGCGCCTGCCACCACGCGAGGCCCTGCTCGATCATGCTCGAGGCGAGCGTGTACGTCGGGATGCAGTGGGCCATCGAGATCCACAGCGCCGAGTAGTCCCAGGTGTTCCACGTCCGCTGCACGACGGGCACCGGAGCCAGGTCGTGGTTGTAGAGCGGTGACTGCTTCACTGCGTCGGCGTTCCGCAGCTCGACCCTCCCGTCCGCGTGCCGCACCTCCTCGCTCTCGCTCATGAAGCGCGAACCTAGTAGATTCCGCCACGTGAAGCGAGCGTTCGTCACGGGTGGCTCCGGCTTCGTCGGCGGCCGGCTCATCCCGGCGCTGCGTGCTCGCGGCGTCGAGGTGATCGCGCTCGCGCGCAGCGACAAGAGTGCGGCGATCGTCGAGCAGCTCGGCGCGACCGCGGCGCGTGGCGACCTCGATGATCGCGCGGCACTCGAGGCGGGCATGCGCGGCTCCGACGTCGTGTTCCACGCGGCGGCGCACACCGATCAGTTCGACCCGGTCGAGATCCACATGCGGATCACGACGCAGGGCACGAAGAACGTGCTCGAGGCGGCGAAGGCCGCGGGCGTCGCGAGACTCGTCCACGTCGGCACGGAGGCGGTGCTCGCGGACGGGAGGCCGATCGTGCGGGCCGACGAGACGCGCCCGATCCCGGCGAAGGCGATGGGCGCGTATCCCCTGACGAAGGGGCTCGCCGAGCAGGCGGTGCTCGCCGCGAACGGCAGCGCGCTCGAGACCGTCGTCGTCCGCCCTCGCTTCATCTGGGGCAAGGGCGACACGAGCCTCCTGCCCGAGCTGGTCGCCGCGGTGAACGCCGGCAAGTTCGCGTGGATCGCGGGCGGTCGCTACCTGACGTCGACGACGCACGTCGACAACGTCATCGAGGGCATGCTGCTCGCCGCCGAATCGGGCGGGCCGGGCCAGATCTACTTCCTCTCCGACGGCGAGCCGGTCGAGTTTCGCGACTTCATCACGAAGCTGCTCGCGACCCAGGGCATCGACGTCGCGAACGCGAGGTCGCTCCCGCGCTGGCTCGCGCGCACGACGGTCGCCCTCACGGCGTGGATGAAGCGGCCGCCGCTGACGAGGACGGCGTTCGCGCTGATGGCACACGAGGTGACCGTCGACGATTCGAAGGCACGCCGCGAGCTCGGTTACAAGAGCACGACGTCGATCGCCGACGGCCTCGCTGCGATGCGCAGCTAGGCGGCTCCGGACCCGCCGACTGGCGTGCTCGCGCTTCACGTGCGACGATCCTCTGCGTGATGTCGTACCGCGACCGCCGGATCTGGATCTCGATCGCCGGCGTCGTCGCCGCCGTCGCGGTCTGGCGCTGGGCGCGCACCAGCCCCGACCAGCCGGTCGCGGTTCGCCCCGCCGCGGCCGCCCCGGCGCCCCGCAAGCCTGCCACACCGACGACCGCGGTCGCGGCC
>JAEWJO010000517.1 GCA_023386455.1 Pseudomonadota bacterium
CGTCGGTCCCGTCCGTGAAGTCGGGCCCGGCGCCGGTGGCGCGCACGCCGGCGAAGGGCACGCCGATCGCGATCCCGCCGCCGCGCCGCGACTCGTCCGAGGGCGTCGTCGACGTGCCGATCGCCGATACGATCTCCGCCGCGGTCGAGGCGATCGTGCTGCCGGGCGACGACGAGCCGCCGCGCCGCCCCGAGGAGTCGCGCCCGCACTCGTTCGACGATCTCACCGACATCCCGCAGTCGCGCTCGCGCGAGAACATCGTCCTGCCGTCTCCCGAGGAGCTGTCGCGCAAGAAGCCGCCGACGCCGCCGCTGCTCTCGGATATCGACGACGAGCCCGACGACGCGGGTGACTTCGCGATCACCTCGCCGCTGCGGGTGCTGTTCCGCCTGATGACCGCGCGGGCGACCGGCCTCCTCGTCGTCGCCGTCGGCGGCATCAAAAAGGAGATCTACGTCCGCGACGGCCAGCCCGAGTACGTCTCCTCCAACGTCGCGAGCGAGCTGTTCGGCAACTACCTCGTCACGAAGGGCGTCCTCTCCGATGGCGAGCTCGCGATGGCGCTCGCGATGATGCCGCACTACGGCGGCAAGCTCGGCGACACGCTCGTCGGTCTCGGCCTCCTGAAGCCCCTCGAGGTGTTCCGCCACCTCACGCGCCAGGTCCGCACGAAGATCATCGACGTCTGCACGTGGAACAAGGGCGGCTTCGCCTGGTACGCCGGCCGCGAGAACCCGCGCGAGGCGTTCCCGCTCGACTTCAACGCGTTCGAGATCCTCGGTGCCGGCGCGATGGCGCTCGCCGAGGAAGTCGTCGACACCTGGGTCGCCAAGCACGGCCAGTCGCGCCTGCGCGCGTCGCGCACCCGCCGCGTCGGCCCCGAGCGCTTCGAGGTCAAAGGCCTCGTCGACATGTTCGAGCAGCTCGATGGCAAGAACACCGTCGACTCGCTCGTCGGCGCCGGCAGCGGGCGCGAGGACAAGCTCCGCATCGCCCGCATGCTGTGCCTCCTCGAGGCGTGCGACCTCGCCCGCCCGGCGTGATCTGCGCCCTCGCAAGCGCGGCCGTGGGCGCTACAGTAGAGGGGTGCGCACCCTCCTCGCCGCCTCCGTCGCGCTGATCGCCGCCTGCACCTCCGATCCCGCGCCGCGCCATCGCTACATCTCGGTCGATGCCGACGCGATCGCCACCGCGATGGTCGCGACGCGCGCCCACGGCATGCGCATGCTCGACACCGGCGCCACCGCCGCTGTCCTCGAGGTCGACGAGGCCGACCTGCCTGCACTGTCCGACGCCATGCACGAGCAGCACGGCCGGTGCGGCGGCTTCATGCTCCACGACTCGCTCGCCGACGCGCAGGACGCCGTGCGCGCGGTCGAGGTCCAGCCGCTCGATGGCGGCGGCCCCGACTACAAGCTCGATCGTGGCGAGACCGTGCGTTCCGTCCTGCCCGCGCTCGACCGCGAACACATCCTCGGCACGATCCGCGAGCTCTCCGCATTCCCGAACCGCTACTACCAGTCGGCGACCGGCGCCTCCGCGTCGACATGGCTGCGGGATCTCTGGCGCTCGTTCACCAACCGCGCCGACGTCACGATCGAGCTGATCGATCACGGCTACCCGCAGAAGTCGGTCGTCCTCACGATCCCGGGCAGCGAGCGCCCGGGCGAGGTCGTCGTCATCGGCGGCCACCTCGACTCGATCTCGCTCATGCGCAAGAGCGGCACCGCGCCCGGCGCCGACGATGACGCGTCCGGCATCGCGACCCTCACCGAGGTGCTCCGCGTGCTGCTCGCGAACGACTACCGCCCCGCGCGCACGATCAAGTTCATGGCGTACGCCGCCGAGGAGATCGGCCTGCGCGGCTCGCAGGCGATCGCGCGCGTCTACAAGCAGAACAAGGTCAACGTCGTCGGCGCGCTCCAGCTCGACATGACGAACTACCAGGGCTCCGACAAGGACATCTGGCTCATGAAGGACTTCACGAGCGCGCGCCAGAACCAGTTCCTGATCGAGCTGATCGAGACCTACACCGGGGCGACGTGGGGCCTCGATGCCTGCGGCTACGCCTGCTCGGACCACGCGTCGTGGAACCGCATCGGCGTGCCCGCGTCGATGCCGTTCGAGTCGCGCATGCGCGATCGCAACAAGCAGATCCACACCGCGGCCGACACGCTCGAGACCAGCGGCAACAACGCCGATCATGCGGTGAAGTTCGCGCGCCTCGGCGCCGCCTACGCGATCGAGCTCGGCAAGGGCGAGCTCGGTGGCCGCGCGCTCGCCGCGCCGACGACGATCCGCGAGTCAGCGCCGACACCGTCCAGCCGTGGTGCGCTCGTCGTGCTGAACCTCGCCCTCGCGCTGTCGGCGCTCTGGTTCGCCCGCCGCGTCCGCGGCTAGCGATCGTCGCGGCGAGGTCGTCGCGCGTGCGGATCTGGCGCGCGGCGACGAATGACTCCGTCCCCGTCCGCGAGGCGGGGCGGACGCATATAGAATGGCCCGATGACGAGTGGGCGGTGCTGGTTGATCTGTCTCGTGGTACTGGCGGCGTGCAACAGTGACAAGCCGAGTCCGTACGCTCTGAAACCGGCGGATCCGCCGGCGACCGCGACCGAGAAGGCGATCGCGCCTGCGCCGATACCGCAGGACGAGGCATCGGGCAGCGACGCGCCCGCGAAGGTGGAGGCCGTCGCGGAGACGACCGGCTTCAAGGTGGGTGACACCGTGTCGGGCCGCTGGACGAACGGCAAGTGGTATCCCGGCAAGATCGCCAAGGTGAACACCGACGGCACGTTCGATGTCGCGTACAACGACGGCGACTACTCGAAGGCGCTACCGGCTTCGAAGGTGAAGGCACGCAAGGTCACCGCAGGTGGCGGTGGCGGTGGCGGTGGTGGCCGCTCCTCGGCCGCGTCGAGCAATGCGCCGTGTCCCGGCCCGGGCCTCACTCGTCGCTGCGGTGGTCGCTGCGTGAACATCCAGCAGGATGACAACAACTGCGGCGGCTGCGGAAATCGCTGCTCGGGCGGCAAGCATTGCGACGGACACATGTCCTGTCGCGATGCCGACGGCAACCTCTAGGCGAGTCCGGCGGCTGCAAGGGCGGCGGTGAAGCGGGCGGGGAGCGGGGCCTCGACGGCGAGCTTCTCGCCGGCGAACGGGAACGCGATCGACGCGCCGTGCAGGAAGAACCCCGACGTGCCGTCGAGATCCTTGCCGCCGTAGAGCCGGTCGCCGGTGATCGGCGCGCCGACGTACGCGAGGTGCGCGCGGACCTGGTGCATGCGGCCGGTGCGCGCGGCGCAGCGGACGAGCGCGTGGCTGTCGGTCGCCTTCTCGACGGTGAATTGGGTGTATGCGGCGAGACCGTCGGTGTGATCGATGCGGACGTGATCGCCGCGCTGCGCGAGCGGGGCGTCGCACTCGCGCGACACCGGGCGCGCGTCCGTGAGCGCGAGGTACGACTTCTCGACGAGGCCCTGGCCGAATGCCTCGCGGAGCGCCCGGTAGGCATCGGCGGTGCGCGCGACGACGAGGCAGCCGGACGTGCCGATGTCGAGACGGTGCACGAGGCCGCCGTCGCGCGGATCGTCGCCGAGCGACGCGCACTCGGGGAAGCGATGCGCGATCGCGTTCGCGATCGTGCCGAGCTCGCCGGCGCGGAGCGGCTGCGACGGAATGCCAGCGGGCTTGGCGACGACGACGAGGTCGGGCCGCTCGATCAGGATGTCGAGCGCGAGCGCCGGATCGGGCGCGGGGTGGAGCGCGTCGCCCGAGACCGGCGTCCGCGTGAGCTCGATGACGTCGCCGGCGACGACGCGGTCGCCCTTCTTCGCGCGCTTGCCGCGCAGGCGGACGTCGCCGGAGTCGAACAGGTCGCCGAGCTGGCGGCGGCCGGCGGACGGGAAGTGGCGCGCGAGCGCCTTGTCGATGCGGCCGTCGTCGCCCTCGGCGACGGTGACGGTGGTGCTGGGTTTCTCGGTCATACGGCCTCGAGCAGGATCGCGGGAACGACGGTATTGGGCTGGATCTCGGTCGCGTCGGCGGGGAGCTCGACGAGCGCGTTGCAGCCGACGAGCGAGGACAGGATCGCCGAGCCCTGCTTGGGGTGCGGCTGCGCGATCAGGTGCTCGCCGTTGCGAACGACGCGCGCACGGATGTAGTGCGTGCGGCCGGCCTGCTTGCGGTAGCCGCGGATGAGGCTGACCGGCGCGCGTGGCCGCTGGGTGATGTTCGCGCCCTGCATCGCGAGCAGCGCGGGCCGGACGAACAGCTCGAACGCGACGAACGTCGAGACCGGGTTGCCGGGCAGACCGAACACCGGAACGCGACCGTTGTTGAGGCCGAACGAGAACGGCTTGCCCGGCTTCATCGCGACCTTCCACAGCTCGAGCTCGACGCCGGCGGCCTTGAGCGCGGCGCGCACGTGATCGCGGTCGCCGACGGAGACGCCGCCGGTCGTGATCACGACGTCATGATCCATCGCCGATGCGATCAGCGCGGCCATCGTGATCGGATCGTCCTTCGCGATGCCGATGTAGTTCGACGTTCCGCCGGCGCCGGGGATGAGCGCGGCGAGCGTGTGCGCGGACGAGTCGACGATCTGCGACGGGCCGGGCGTGTCACCGAGACCGACGAGCTCGTCGCCGGTCGCGATGATCGCGATGCGCGGCGAGCGTGCGACCGGGACCTCCTGCATGCCGAGCGCCGCGAGCAGTCCGAGCTCTGCGGCATTGAGGCGCTCACCGGCGCGGATCGCGAGATCACCGGCGGCGATGTCCTCGCCGGCGCGGCGGATGTTGTCACCGACGGGCGACGCGGGGAGCGTGACCTGGCTGCCCTCGACCTTCGCGTCCTCCTGGATCACGACGGTGTCGAGGCCCTGTGGCAGCGGCGCGCCGGTCATGATGCGGATCGCGACGCGCGGCGGAATCGCGTCGGTGAGGACCTGGCCGGCCGCGACCTTCGCGACGATCGGCAGCGTTGCGGGAAGCTCTGAGGAGCGGACCGCGAAGCCGTCCATCGCGGAGTTGTCGAACGGCGGCAGGAAGCGGGTGGAGACAATGTTCTCGGCGAGGATGCGGCCGCGCGCCTCGGAGAGCGGGATTCGCTCCACGGGGAGGCGCTGGATTCGCTGGGCGACGGTCTTCGCCGCTTCCTCGACTGACTGCATGACTAACTACCTAGCAGATCTCGGTTACTCTCCGTGGTCATGAGCCGTCACTTGATGCTCCTGGTGGTGCTCGCCGGGTGTTGCCCTCCCGAGTCCGCCGCCAAGAAGGTCGTCGCGGTGCCACCGGCACCCGAATCCCGAGACCTCGCGCTCCCCGAGGAGACCCACCTGCAGAACGTCCGTCAGCTGACGTTCGGAGGCGACAACGCCGAGGCGTACTGGTCGTTCTCCGGCGACCGGCTGATCTTCCAGACGAACAAGGCGCCTTACAAGTGCGACCAGATCGAGATCATGAACGCGAGCGGGCAAGGCAAGAGCCAGCTCGTGTCGACCGGCAAGGGACGGACGACGTGCGCGTACTTCCTGAAGGGTGACCAGGAGATCCTCTACGCGTCGACGCACGAGGCGAGCCCCGAGTGCCCGACGCCGCCCGACAACTCGAAGGGCTACCTGTGGGGCCTGTTCGACTTCGACATCTACAAGGCCAAGCCCGACGGCTCCGACCTGCGCACGCTCGCCGCGGCGCCGGGCTACGACGCCGAGGCGACGGTGTGCGCGACCGACGGCTCGATCATCTTCACGTCGACGCGCAGCGGTGACCTCGAGCTGTGGCGCATGGATGCCGACGGCGGCAACCTGCGCCAGCTGACGCACACGCCCGGCTACGACGGCGGCGCGTTCTTCTCTGCCGACTGCTCGAAGATCGTGTGGCGCGCGTCGCGCCCGACCGGCAAGGACCTCGAGCAGTACAACGAGCTCCTGAAGCAGAAGCTCGTCAAGCCGACGAAGATGGACATCTGGGTCGCCAATGCCGACGGCACCGAGGCGCGTCAGGTGACGTACCTGGCGGGCGCATCGTTCGCGCCGTTCTTCTTCCCCGACGGCAAGCGCATCCTGTTCTCGTCGAACTTCGTCAACCCGCGCGGCCCCGAGTTCGACATCTACGCGATCGACGTCGACGGTACGCACCTCGAGCGGATCACGCACGCCGGCGGCTTCGATGGCTTCCCGGTGTTCTCGCCCGACGGCAAGACGCTCGCGTTCTCGTCGAATCGCCGCGACGTCAAGCAGACCGCGGCCGGCGACGTCTACCGCGTGTCGGGCACGCCGGCCGGCGAGCACGACACGAACGTGTTCCTCGCCGACTGGGTTGACCAGCCGATGCGCGTGAACGCGTCCGGCAACGAGAATGGCCCGCCGGGCCGGCCGAGCTCGCTCGAGACGCAGTCGCAGGATCGGTTCGCCGCGTCGGTGCGCTACCTCGCCGACGACGCGCGCGAGGGCCGCGGCATCGGCACGAAGGGCCTGCGCGACGCCGCCGACATGGTCCAGGAGCAGCTGCGCGCGTTCGGTGCCGAGCCCGGCCTGCCGAACAACCAGTGGCGCCAGACGTTCGAGGTGACGACCGAGGTCAAGCGCGGGTCGACCGGGTTCGCGTTCGACGACAAGCTCGTCGCCGAGGCCGACTACACGCCGATGGCGTTCTCCGCGAGCAAGGCGATCGCCGGGCAGACCGTGTTCGCCGGCTACGGCATCGTCGACGCCGAGCACAAGATCGACGACTACAAGGGCAAGAACGTCAAGGGCAAGATCGTCGTGGTCCACCGCTTCACGCCGCCCGGCAACAAGCTCGGCGCATCGGCCGCGGCGCGGCTCGGCGACATCCGGTTGAAGGCGTTCACCGCGCGCGGCAAGGGTGCGGTCGGCCTGATCGTCGTCGACAACGGCGATCCCAAGCAGGAGGAGGCGCCGCTGCCGTCGCTCGCGACGGACGGCATGGCCAATATCGTCTCGGGCGGCGCGGACGCCGGCATCCCGATCGTCGTCCTCAAGCGCAGCGTGGGTGCCGTGCTCGAGAAGGGCAGCCACCTCGTCAAGCTCGACGTCTCGCTCGAGCCCGTGCGGACGCCGACCGATAACGTCGTCGGCGTGATCCGCGCCGGCGCGGCGCAGAAGCAGCCGGGCGTGATCGTGATCGGCGCGCACCTCGATCACCTCGGCATGGGCGGCGGCACCAACGCGCTCGATCCGAAGGTGCACGCGGTCCACAACGGCGCCGACGACAACGCGTCCGGCGTCGCCGGCCTGCTCGAGGTCACCGCCGTGCTCGGCCAGAAGAAGAAGGAGCTGTCGCGCGACGTCTACGTGATCGCGTTCTCCGGCGAGGAGGAGGGCGACCTCGGCTCGGCACACTTCGTCAAGAACCTGCCGACGAAGGAGCCGGTCGTCGCGATGCTGAACATGGACATGATCGGGCGCATGCGGAACAACTCGCTCAGCGTCAACGGCGGCGAGTCGGCGAAGGAGTGGCGCGAGATCGTCGAGCCCGCGTGTACCGCGGCGCGCGTCGCGTGCACGATCGGCGGCTCGGGCTACGGTCCGTCCGATCACATGGCGTTCTACGTCGCCGGCGTGCCGGTGCTGTTCTTCTTCACCGGCAACCACCTCGACTATCACACCGCGACCGACGACGCCGAGCGCATCAATGCGGCCGGTGGCTCGCGTGTCGCGATGATCGTCGCCGACGTCGCGCAGGCCGTCGCGAACAAGCAGGGAGCGCTGACGTTCGTCAAGGCGCCGCCCGAGACGATGTCGGGCGACGTCCGGCGCGTCGGCGCGTCGCTCGGCACCGTGCCGTCCTACAGCGAGGACCCGAACCAGCCGCCCGGCGTCGTGCTGTCCGACGTCGTTCCCGACGGCGCCGCGGCCAAGGCAGGCCTCAAGGGCGGCGACCGGATCATCATGATCGGCTCGGTCGAGATCCGCGGCGTCAACGACCTCATGTTCGTGCTCCAGGCGGCGAAGCCGGGCACCGACGTGAAGGTGACGTACGTGCGCGACGGCAAGCGCGAGACGGTCAACGCGACCTACGGCGCGCCGCGCGGCCGCAAGTAGGCGCGGCGCTCGGCCGCGTCAGTTGTGGCCGTTGCCTCTCAGCTCCTCGAGCTTCTCCTCGAGGTCGCTGACGAGCTCCTGGGCCTTCGTCACCTTGCGGGCGGCGGCCTCGAGATCCTTCTCGAGTGACTTCACGGTGCGCTCGTGCTCGTGGAGATCGATCTTCGCGGTGCGCAGCGCGGTCTCGAGCCGGTGCTTCTCGGCGGCGACGCGCTTGCGCTCCTCCTCGGCGACCTTCTTCTCGGCCATCTCGGCGGCGCGGCGCTCCGCGGCCTCGCGCTCGGCTTCCTTCTCCGCTGCACGTGCGGCGGCCTTGGACGTCTTGTCCTCGCCATCGTGCTCGTGACGGTCATGCTTGGCGTGGCCATCGTGGTGCTTCGCGGCCGGCTTCGCCGCGATCGTCTCGACGACCTTCTCGGCGGGAATGCCGACGGCCTCGAAGCCCGGCGGGTCGCGATCGGCGACGATCGTACCGGGCGCGTCCTCGCCCCAGTCACCGGTGGCGGCGATCGCCGACAGCGTCTGCGCGACGCGCCGTAGCGTCGCCTCGTTCGCGTTGTGACCGGCATCCTCGAGGATGGTCGCCGCGCGCTTGCGCAGCTTGCCGAGCGCGTCGCGGTGGGCGCCGCTCGCCTTGAGGTCGCCCTTGCGCAGGCGATCGGCGGTCTCGAGCAGCTCGTCGAACGCGTCGCGCGCGTGCCAGTACAGCTGGTTGACGGCCCACGCCGAGATCGGTGGGCGAGGGCGCGTGCCGAGGACGCGCGCACCGGTCTTGTCGCCCGCCGCCTTCAGCTCGCCGGCGAGTCGCTTGCGCTCCGCGATGTACTGATCGAGCGGGACCCGCGACAGCTCGGTGACGGCGTTGTCGTACGCGGACACCGCTTCATCTTATCGCAGAGGGCGCTCAGGCGGCCTTGCGGGCAGCGAGCTGTTGCTGGATCGCCGCGGTGAATGCGTCGAGGTCTTCCGGCTTGCGCGACGTGATCAGCGTGCCGTCGACGACGACCTCCTTGTCGACCCACTTCGCGCCGGCGTTGAGCAGATCGGTGCGCACGCTCGGCCACGACGTCAGCTTCTTGTCCTCGACCGCGTCGGCCTCGATGAGCAGCTGCGGACCGTGACAGACCGCCGCGACGATCTTGCCCGCCCGGACCGCGTCGCCGACGAACTTCACGACGTTCTTGTCGGTGCGCAGGTGATCGGGCGAGTAGCCACCGGGGATCACGACCACGTCGTAGTTCCTGGGATCGCGTTCGGAGGTCGCCGCCGCGATCTCGATCTGTTCGGTGCCCTTCTTGCCGTGCATCACCTCGCCGGCCTTCGCGCCGAGTACTTCCACCTCGTGGCCGGCCTCGCGAAGCCCGTCGTACGGTTTCTTGAATTCACTGTCCTCGAAGTCCTCTCCGACGACGAATGCGATGCGAGCCATAACTCCCTGCTGACGTTGCCGAGGGTTCGAGCGGATGCGCACGGTGCCCGGCAACATGGGCATCGACGCACGAGCCACGCGGTTACGCGGCTCGACGATGGTGTCGGAGCCAGATGATCGCACCCGCGGCCGCGAGGCCGGCGGCGGCAACCTTGCCTACCTTCTTCGCGATCACGTACTCGCGCTCGGGCAACGCCTGCACGGTGGGCTCGCAGACCGCTGCGGTTTTTTCCGTGGGCGCCGCGTGCGCGGTGCCGCCCATCCACGCGGGCGGATCGCTGGCGGGAAAGGACTCCGCGCTGGCCTCGTCGACGAAGTCCCAGTGCTTCACGTTCTGACCGGTGACCTGATCGTCGAGCTCGTCGGCGGGCGTGCCGCCCGCGTTCATCTCGTCGGGATCTGCCTCCCATTCGATCACGAGCGAGAAGTAGTCCGGGCCGTTGAGTCCGGGCCCATCGATCGATGCGTCCTGAGTACGCGGCTTGTCCATGCATGGAGTTACAGCAACGGACATGCCGACCTGCGCAAACCGTTGACTCTCGCCGAGAACGTCGCATTCTCGGGGGATGTCTGAGGTGGAGGCGCAAAGGCGGTTCCGGTGGATCGCGATGGCATTTGCCGCGGTCGCGATGGTGATGGCGATCGTCGCGGTCGTCGTCGTCATGCAGCGCGGCGACCGTGATGCGAAGGGCGATGCGGCCGCGGGTTCGGCGGCGACGCCGAAGAAGGTCGCGCTCGCGCCGGTGAGCGACGCGAAGGTGCTCGCGACGGACATCGTGAAGGTCGAGCACGGCAACGTCGAGGTCGTCGTCGAGGCCGGCGAGAGCAAGGGCCTGCGCATCAAGGATGCCGAGCTCGTCCGGGTGCTCGGCCTCGAGCCCGGCGACGTGCTCGTCTCGCTGTCGGGTCGGCCACTTCTCCGCGACAACGACTTTCACGACGCGGTGTTCAACATCAGCATGATGAACGCGACGACGCTGTACGTCGAGGTCACGCGCGACGGCGCGCCGACGCTCGTGCGATGGAAGCTCGACGGCGACCTGCGCCAGGCGCGCTACGGCACCAGCGGCAGCGTCTTCAACAGCTACGGCAGCTACACGCCATCGACACCGCCACCGCCGCCGGCACCCGACCCGGTGCTCGATACGATCCAGCGCGTCGACGACACGCACGCGACGCTGCCGCGGAAGACCGCCGATCGCATCCTCGCCGATCTCGCGGTGACGTCGAAGGGTGCGCGCATCGTGCCGTCGATGAAGAACGGCCAGCCGAACGGCATGAAGCTCTACGCGATCCGACCGTCGTCGGTGTTCGCGCGCCTGAACTTCTCGAACGGTGACACCGTGCACGCGATCAACGGTCACGACCTGTCGAGCGCCAGCAAGCTGCTCGAGGTGTACTCGAAGCTGAAGGGTGTCTCCGAGCTCACGTTCGATGTCACGCGGCGGGGCAAGCCGGTGACGCTCGTCGTGACGATCACGAAGTGAGCAGGCCGATCAGGTCAGCCCGGCGGGGCCGCGCCGCTTCACGACGTGCGTGAAGCCGGGACCGCGCCGCTTGTCCTTGAGCACGCGCACGGAGAGCGCGAAGTCGGGACGCTCGCGAACGCGCAGCGCCTCGGCGCGCAGCGAGACGAGCGAGCCGAGCGATGCAGTGTCCTGGGACTTCTCGGTCAGGCACACGACCGCGGCGTCGTGCGTCTGCGCGAGCGTGACGAGCCGACCCTGGATCTGCATCGACAGATCCGCGGCCGTACCGCCGCCGCACAGATCGATCACGACGAGGCCGAACGCGCCGGAGCGCAGGCAGCGCTCGGCGGAGCGCGCTGCCGCGGTCGCGTCGGGCGTGCGGATCACGACGAGTGCCGCGAGATCGATGCCGCTCTCGGCGACATCCGGTGGATAGAACGTGCTGTTTGCGAGCGTGAGCCACGCGACCGGCTCGCTCTGCTGCTGTGCCTCGGCGACGATCTCCATCGCCGCCGTCAGCGTCGCCGACGCGCCGCGCGCCGAGACCTCGACGAGCCGCCCGCGCAGCGCGCCGAGGCCCCAGCGCGCCTCGCTCTGCTCGGCGCCCCGCTGCCGGCGCAGGTCGTCCAGGGAAACGACCTTCGCGTGAGCAGCGGCACCTCGAGCGTGAGCGAGAAAGCGATCGAGCTCGTCGGTCATGGGGAACGTACGTTCAGTATCAGGTCGCCATGACACTCCCGCCACCCGATCCCGGGATCGTTCTTGCAGAGCGCAGAGATCACTCGAGATCGTCGGGGATCGTCAGCGCGGCGGGACGCCGAAACCAGCCTCGATCGCGGTGACGTCGTCGGCGCTGAAGTAGCGCGCGGCGAGCTCGCGCATCTGCGGCCGCGTGTAGACCTCGGCGCGCGGCGTCTCGATCACGTCGGCGATCACCTGCGCGACCTCCTCGACCGGCTGCGCGCCGGGCATGCGGCGGTTGTCGATGCCGCCGTGGAGCGCGTTCGTGCCGAAGTCGGTCGCGACGACGCCGGGGATCACGGTCGTCACGTGGATGTCGGGGAACGCATCGCGAAGCTCGACGCGGAGGCTCGCCATCACCAGGTTGACCGCCGCCTTCGACGCGCTGTACGCGCTGCGCTGGGGCGCGAACGGAAACCGGCTGAGGCCCGACGACACGGTGATGATCTGGCCGGCCTTGCGCTGGCGAAGGTGCGGCAGCACCGCCTGGATGCCGTAGACGACCGACTTCACGTTGACGGTGATCATCTGGTCGATGTCGTCGTCGGTCAGCTCGGAGACCATGCGCGAGATGCCGCGGCCCGCGTTGTTGATCCACACGTCGATGCCGCCGAACCTTGCGATCGCGCGATCGCGGATCAGCTCGTTGTCCTCGCGCCGCGTGACGTCGGCGGGCACGACGAGCGCGCTCTCGCCGAGCGGTCCGGCAACGGTGGACAGATTCGCGACGCCGCGCGCGGCGAGGACGACCTTCGCGCCGCGGCGAACGCACGCGCCCGCGACCGCCGCACCGATGCCCATCGACGCCCCGGTGATGACGATGACCTTGTCCTTCATGGCCCGCATGATGGGCTCCTCGCGGCCCCGCGGGTCCGGATTAGCGCTGCAGTTGACAGCCGTTACCGAATGGCTGAACACTTGGTCAGTGAAGGTCGCCTGTCTCGATCTACCTGCGCTGCCGCTCCAGCTGGTGTGGCGCGAGGAGCCCGACCTTCGCGCGCAGGCGGTCGTCGTGATCGACGAGGATCGGCCGCAGGGCACCGTGCTGTGGGCGTGCGAGCGCTCGCGAGCGGCCGGCGTGTTGCCGGGCCAGCGCTACGCGCACGCGCTCAGCCTGCATCGTGCGGTGCGCGCGCGCGTCGTTCCTCCCGAGCGGATCGAGGCGGCGATCGTCGAGCTGCGCACCGCGCTCCACGCGCTGTCGCCGCGTGTCGAGCCCGGCGAGCCCGGCGTGTTCTGGCTCGACGGCACCGGCCTCGAGCGGATCTTTCCCGATGCCAGGGGCCCGCACGGTCAGGCCTGGGGCATGGCGATCCAGCGCGCGATCACCGGGCTCTCGCTATCGGGTGCCGTCGTGATCGGGTTCTCGCGCTTCGCGACCTACGCTATCGCGCGCGGAGGACCGCCCGCGATAGACCCCATGACACGGGGCGCACGCGCGACGCGCACCGGCGTCACGATCCTGCGCAGCGACGTCGACGAGCGCACGGCGGCGAGTGCGGTGCCGCTCGCGCGGCTCGACGTCGAGCCGAAGCTGCGCGACTCGCTCGCACGGCTCGGCGTCACGACGCTCGGCCAGATGGTGCGGCTGCCGGGCGGCGGCATCCTCGAGCGGTTCGGCCGCGACGCGCACCGGCTCTACCAGCTCGCGGCCGGCGAGCGCTGGGATCCGCTCGTGCCGATGGCGCCACCGGAGGCGCCCGACGAGCACGTGATCCTCGACGACGACGAGCACGACGCCCTACGCCTCGTGTTCGTGCTGAAGGGCGCGATCGATCGCCTGCTCGAGCGCCTCGCGCAGCGCGGCCGCGCGCTGACCGGGCTCCACGTCGAGCTGACGCTGCGCCGCGCGGTCGGCAACACCGAGGTCCGCGCCGACGTGATCAAGCCGGCGACGCCGACGCTCGACGCGCGCTCGCTCGTGCGCCTCGTCCATCTCCGCCTGACCGGCATGCCGCCGAGCGCGCCGGTTCACGAGGCGCGCGTGTGGGCCGACGACGTGCTCGCGACGCGCGAGCAGCTCGCGATGTTCGCGTCGAAGCCACGGCGCGATCTGCGTGCTGCCGGCGAGGCACTCGCGCGCGTGCGCGCCGAGCTCGGCGACGACGCGGTCGTTCGCGCGGTGCTGCGCGACGGTCATCTGCCCGAGGCGAGCTTTGGCTGGGAGCGGCTCTCGCAGGTCGTGCCGGCCCAGCCGAGGCCGCAGCTCGTGCGACCGCTCGTGCGCCGGATGTTCGCGAAGCCGCAGATGCTGCCGCCGCAGGCGCGCCAGGTGCGCGACGACGGCTGGTTGCTCTCGGGCCTCGAGCACGGCGCCGTCGTCCGCATCCTCGGGCCGTACGTCGTCTCGGGCGGCTGGTGGCAGCAGGAGCTCCACCGCGAGTATCACTTCGCCGAGCTGCGCCGCGGCGACTGCCTGTGGGTCTACTACGACCGCAATCGCCGGCGCTGGTTCTGTCAGGGCGCCGTCGAGTAGCGCTTAGTTCCAGGTCCCGCCGCCGGGGCCGCTCGTCCAGTCGTAGCGGACGGTGTTGAATGCGGGGACGCTGATCGGCGTGCAGCTGTACGTGCAGATCGTGTAGTCGCCGGCCTCGAGATCGATCTGATAGATGCCCTTGCCGTCGGCGGTCACCATCGCGTGCGCGCGATCCTCGCCGGCGGCGAACACGGTCACCTGCTCGCCCGCGGCGGGCTGGTCCACGCATCCCGACGTATCGCACCCGGAAACCAGGAGACCGTAGACGCCCTGCTGGATCGTGATCTCGTCCTCGATGTTTCGATCGAGGCCGCCACATCCGGCGACAACAAGCGCGAACAGCCAGTACCGCATGGCGCCCGAACGCAGCAATGCGCGTGCCCGCGTAACTGCCCGAGGTCACTCGACGGCGCTCTGCAAACGCCCGCAATCCCGGACACGATTGTCGTGATCGAGGCCGCCGAAAACCTCCGTCATCACC